>CAJUFU010000075.1 GCA_910585555.1 uncultured Lachnospiraceae bacterium | reverse complement strand
CGAGATAATGAGCGGTGACTGGAGTTCAGACGTGTGCTCTTCCGATCTATGCTGCTATGGCTGCCTGGGCAGCCATTCTGTCAGGGAGGATTTGTGTGAAGCGTAAAATAAACAGACAGCTGATCTTGATATCGTTTATGGCAGTGGTTATTACCTTATTCCTAATAACGACTGTTTTTTATCGTATTTTTCAGTCTCAGGTCTTGGACGATTTGAGGATTTATGGGGAGGTAATCTCTGAGAGTCACATTCTTGAAAATGCTTGTAACAAGGATTATGGAGAGGCATTTCACCAGGTGCGCACCACTGTGATTGGGCCGGATGGAAAGGTGATTTATGACAGTGATGTGAATGTGGGCGCACTGGACAATCATATGGAAAGACCGGAGATACAGGCGGCTTTTCAGGACGGACAGGGACAGTCTATCAGAAGGTCCTCCACCATGCATCAAAATACGTACTATTATACCCTGCGGCTTGCGGACGGCAATGTGCTGCGGGTGTCGAGAAAGGCGCACAATATCTGGAGCATTCTGTCCAGCTTTCTGCCGGTTTTAGGGGTGGTGACGGGTGCTCTTTTCGTCCTTTGTATGGTGTTGTCCCGTTATCTGACAAAGTCTCTGACAGCGCCCATTGAACGCATGGCCAAGGACATCAGCCATATGGAAGAAGATAAGGTCTATGAGGAGCTTTGGCCCTTTGTGCAGACCATCCGCAGGCAGCATGAGGAGATTTTGGAGAGTGCCAGTATGCGGCAGGAATTTACGGCCAATGTGTCCCATGAGTTAAAGACCCCTCTAGCGGCAATCTCCGGTTATTCGGAACTGATTGAAAATGGGATGGCTTCGGGGGAAGACGCGGTGCGGTTTGCGGCGGGTATCAGGCAGAGTGCGGACAGGCTTCTGACATTGATTAACGATACCATCCGTTTGTCGGAACTGGATACTGTTTCCAAAGAGACCGCTTTTGAACAGGTGGATTTGTATGAAATAGCAAGAGACAGCGTGGAAATGCTGCAGATTCGGGCCGAGGAGCGCGATGTCCGTTTATCTTTGGAAGGCGGCAGCTGTAAGATTCTGGGAGACAGGCAGATGATGGAGGAGCTGCTTTACAATCTCTGCGATAACGGCATGAGTTATAACGTGCCGGGCGGAAGTGTTTTGGTCAGTGTCAAGAGGGATGAGAACGCGGCGGTGCTTCGTGTGAAAGACACAGGGATTGGGATTCCGAAAGCCTGTCAGGATAGGATTTTTGAGCGGTTTTACCGGGTGGATAAGAGCCGTTCGAAGTCTACTGGGGGCACGGGTCTAGGGCTTGCGATTGTGAAACATATTGTTGCAGTGCTCCAGGCGGAGATATCCCTTACCAGTGAGGAGAATCAGGGGACGGAAGTGACTGTTATTTTTCGGCAAAGCGCTTTGTCATAAACTGGGATATTTTTGTTGTAAAAAGGTGGAAAACCCTGTGTTTTACGGTTAAGAAAGGTCCTGTAAAATCCGATATTATAGATAACGACAAGTGTGAGAAATGGATGGAACGGATTCTGTCCGAAGAAAAGATTATATTGATCATATGAGACAAGGAGGTTATCTACATGCAGGTGAGAATGCAGACAAACGACAATCAGGTTATGGGACCCGGTATCCAGACACAGAGTAAAGATAGCGAGAAAGCCGGGGCAAAGTCAGCCAAGGTAAATAGAAAGAATACCATTTTTGCAGGCGAGCTGCCGATGAAGAAAGATCACATCATGCTGCGCAAACAGCAGGCACAGAAGAAAGCTATGAAGATGATTCAGGATGCCTGGGTCGGCGACCGCAAGGCAGATGAGAGTATGGCACAGATGCAGGAAAAGGCAGAGATGAGCAGAGCCGAAGCGATCATGAATCATGAGCGTGTGGAAGAGAGTAAGGCGAGAAAAGAGAACCTGCGCCAGAAGTACGGTGTAGACGCCGATTCTCAGGAACAGAAGGATTTGGAATTATTAGAGCAGGGATATTCTCGCACGCGCGAATTAACGGAGGAGGAAGAGCAAAGACTTGCAGAGTTGCGAAGTGAGCCCCTCACCGAGTATCAGGAAAGATGTATGGAGATTCATAAAGAACAGCATCTTTTCCAGAATCGTGCAGAATCCGCAGAGTCCGTTGCCCGGATGTATGATCAGTCCGCTGCGTCTATGAAAATAGAGCGCCTGAAATTCCACAAGATGTTAGACGCGCAGGAAGATGCTAATGACCTGATGGAAGCGACCGGCAAGGAGATTGTGGGGCTGCTCTGGGACGAAGCCAAAGATCACGTAGACGAGACCTACGAGGAAAAGAGAGAAGAAGAAAAGGAAAAGGCCGAGGAGAAGGAAGAAGAGGAAGAAAAGGTCGAGGATATCCGGGAAGAGAAAGAGATTATCGAGGAAAGAATCGAATCGGACCGGGAATCCAGTCACGAGGCGGAAGAAAGCCACAAGGAACAGGAGCGGGATGCCAGAGAAGAGGCAGAGCTCTTAAAGAATATGGCGGAATCAGGCATGGATGTGGCGGGAGCCGGTGCCGGTGTGCAGGCTGAGATCAAAGAGATGCTGCATAAGATGAAACTCTTAGAGGTGGATATCAAAGGCATTGAGGTGGATGAGGAAGTATAGCAGTATAGCATTTAAGGAATGAAGTATGGATAAAGGGGGCATGTTCTGTAGGAGGCTGTCAGTTGCTTCGTATGCAGGGTATGTCCTTTTTTTATTTCAGAATTGGTGACAAAAAATGTAAGTTTCATGACATAAGAAGGAAGAATCTGACGATTCATGCCGATACAAAAAGAGAACAAGTAAATAAGGAGTAAGGGGAAACCATGAGAATTGCGATTTGCGATGACGAGGCGAGAG
Organism: uncultured Lachnospiraceae bacterium; assembly: GCA_910585555.1. Lineage (GTDB taxonomy): Bacteria > Bacillota > Clostridia > Lachnospirales > Lachnospiraceae > UBA3282. Next base: position 10,564 of record CAJUFU010000075.1, on the reverse strand, counting down.
GGAGAGAACGGATTCGAACCTTACTCGAAAAGGAATTTACACAAGTACAGGCCAGAGAATTTGATTCAGGGATGGAGTTACTTACGGCTGTACGGGAAGGATATAAACCGGATATTCTGTTGTTGGATATAGCCATGGAAGGCATGAACGGCATGGAGACGGCCAGGCAGATCAAAGCCTTGTCGGACGTCATATTGATTTTTGTGACCGGGGTGAAAGAACAGGTTTTTCAGGCTTTTGATGTGGGAGCCTTTCACTATCTGGTAAAACCTGTGGAAGAGGAGCGGCTAAAGGAGGTTCTGGGCCGTGCTATGCAGGAAGTAAATAAGCGGCAGGGAACGCCCAAATGTCTGTTGATCAAGGCCGGAGGGGTGCACAGAAAGATTCCGGTGGAAGACATTCTATATATAGAGAATAACGGCAGGAAGGTCGTTGTGCATACAAAGACAGAGAAACTGGAATATTATGAGCGGATGAACCATCTGGAAGATGTGCTGGGAGAGGAGTTTTACCGGTGCCACAGAGGGTATCTTGTTGCGCTTCGTGCCATCAGCGGGTACGATAATGCCAGTATCACGGTAAATACAGGGGAAAAGATTTATCTGGCGAAGCAGAAGTATGCGGCATTTGTGAAGCTCTACTGCCGGTTTTTAAAAGAGTAGCGCAGGAAGGAAACATATATGGTATGGCAGGTGCTCGATCTGTTGGAATATATTTGTAAAGCGGGACTGCTGTTATATTTGATACGAAATGGGATTGCGGCAAAGGAGAAATATCACAGGGCTGCGCCATGGATTTTATTTGTACAAGCGGTTGTCATAAACTTTTGGCTGGCCAATTCCAGGTGGCTGGATGGAAGAATCTATGGGGACATCATAGGCAACAGTGCTTACAGCATTGTGAAGCTGACCATAGGTTTTGGGGTCGGCTTTTTTACGTTTGATCTGCTTTATCAGGGCAGAAGGCTTGCCAAGTTGTATCTGCTCTTGGTGTATTACGCGGTGCAGGAGACGGCCCGGTTTGCCATCCACAGTGTCTGGATGGTGTTTGTCATGGGATATCTGGATGTGCTCAACGAACAGATTTTGGCAGATACGATGGAGATTTCGGTGTATTATCAACTGGTGGATAGACTGCAGTTTGCAGGCTGGTTACTGTTTGCAGGCGGGTATCTGGGTGTGATGTATCTTGCCTTTCGTATCTATAAGAAATATCTGCGGGAGCCGGTGACCCAGACGGCCAGCCAGGGATTATTGTTTTTGACGCTGGCACCGGCCATCGGCATGGCTCTGGATATCGCCTTGCGGATTATCTTCTTTCGACAGGAAGGGATGGAGATAGAGTCTCTCTATGAAAGACATAACAGCATGTATGCGGTGGTGCCGTTTATCTCGGTGTTGTGCCTTGTATCCGTGGTCTACAGCAGAAAAATATACAGTGAACTGATGGAGGCGGAACGAGAGAAACAAGATTTGGTCTTTTATAAGAAACAACTTTCCGATATGGCAGATCATGTGCGGGAGATGGAGCAGTTATACGAAGGAATCAGGAGTATACGCCACGATATCAATAACTATGTGGCGGACATGGAACAGCTTCTGCAGATAAAAGAGGAGCAGGGAATATTGACTGATACAGTCAAGAAAGAGGCGGGCAGGTATCTTACGGGAATGCAGCAGGCGGTTGCGGGAATCTTCATGCAGTTTAGCACAGGCAATCCGGTGACGGATGTGATTCTAAACCGTAAAGCCCAGATTTGTCTGCAGGAAGAAATACTCTTTCATGGCGATTTCTTGTATCCGGCGGGATACGGGATAGAGGCCTTTGACTTGGGGATTCTGTTAAATAATGCCCTGGATAATGCCATAGAGGCCTGTTTAAAAACGACAGGAGACAATCGGTTTATCCGTTTGAGAAGTTACACAAAGGGACGAATGTTTTTTCTGGCGGTGGAGAATGGATACGACGGGAAACCGCTGATAGAGGAGGAAGGCTTCTGTCATACCACAAAAGAGGACGCCCAGTTGCATGGACTTGGCATGAAAAATATGAAAAGCTGTGTGGAGCGTTATTATGGGACCATGGAGTATGAAGCGGCTTGTGGAACTTTTACAGTGACGCTGATGCTGCAGGCTGCAAGCTTGGAAAAACCTTGGTGACCAAAATATTACGGTTTATGACAAGCGGGTTAACTTATACGGAAGCGGGCCGATATAGATAATAACAGAAACAGAAGGGGGAAGATGCATGAGAATCACAAGAAATTACAGAAACGGGCTGATGAGTGCCAAGAAAGCCAATGAGAATACTTCACTGTTTCGCAAAGCTTTAAGCCGCAACAGCAAAAGCAGAAATACGGGCAGGGCAGCGGCTATTTTAGGCGGCATGAATAAAACAAACAGCCTGGGAAATAAGAATTTTGCAACCACAGCCAAGACGGAGAAGTTCTATTATGATATGAAATATCATGCAGGACAGGTGGGAGAGTATGCGAACGCTTTGGCGGACAGTGAGAAAGACTCTATTTATGATAAGGCCAAGGAGAGCGGCAGTACCGAGGAGATTCAGTCCAGGATTCAGAGCTTTGTCAGCCAATATAATAAGATGTTAAATGACTTAGAGGAGTCCGGTTCCAGGGCAGACAGCAGTCTGTTGTCACAGATTAACAGCTTGTCAAGAAGCAGTAAAGATCAGCTGGCTTCCACTGGTGTATTGAGAGGAACGGACGGCACACTGGTGATCGATGAGAAAAAACTTGCGGCGGCAGATGTGGAGACTCTGCGGAAAGTATGGGGCGGGAATACCAGCTTTGCAGCCAGGGCAGGACAGCGCGCCAGCTCCGTGGAGGCGGTAGCGAAACAGAATATAAAGGCACAGGCCAGCAGTAATTACTCCAATCCTTTTGACAGATCGAATTTATATGCCAATTATGGCAGCAAGGGAAATTATTTCAATTTCTTCCAGTAAGGATATGCGGATAGTAAGGAGGATAAGTTGAATCATATTGATTGGGTACAGCAGGCTCCTGATTACCAGACCAAATATCATGTATTGAAGTGGGAGACTTCCCATTTTCACGAACCAAAGTCACAACGGATGCTTAACAGCGCGCTCCATAAGGAGGGCGCTGCTTTAGCTGTATCCGTAGAGCAGATGAACACGGAGGACCTGGGTATAGGCTTCGGTCCAGCTTCCTTGGTAAAAAGCGGCTTTGGGTTAAGGCATGGACAGAAAGACATTGCGGGCAGGGAGAATCCGGATGCTGCAAAGGGGCAGGATGCATTGAATATATCCTGGCAGGGTTCCCAACGTCAAATCGACGCTGTAGCCGCGCAGTTGGCACAAGAGCAGGTTTTGGGAAAGATAACCAGGGTGCAGAAAGGACAAAGGAAAAATACAGTGCTCTTGGCTGTCTTGCAGGGCGGCATCCGTAATCGTCTGAAAGAAGGCGCCTCACATCTTAAGGATGTATATCAGAAACAAAAGGAGAAACAAAAAAGAACCTTGTTTCGGGCTAAGAAAGCAGAGAGGAAAGCGGAACCTGAAAAGAAAGGCACTAGAATGGCAGATAAGGAAGAAACCTTATCCATGCAGGCGCAGAATCATTATCTGCTGGATTCCTATGACAGCAATGGGCAGTATCATATATTGGGAAAGTGATATGCGGCGATTGGTTGGCAATGAAGGAATAAGCAGATATTCTTTTTAGGTATATCTTGAGATAGATAACAGGTATTTGTTTTTAGTCCGTTTTTTTCCTATAATCAAGAAAAGGATTGGTTGTGCGGATTGTATTTCGGAGCTATGTGTCCGCATGATGATTTGCCAGAGGTTAATAAAGGAGGAACTGGCTTATGGTATACAAAAATTTTCAGGATTTAGAGTTGTCGGCACTGGGACTGGGCACTATGCGGCTTCCGGTAGTTGACAAGGATGATGCCAGAGTGGATGAGGAGACAGTAAAAGAGATGGTCACCTATGCCATGGAGCACGGCATTAATTACTATGATACGGCGTGGGGATATCATGCGGGTCGATCAGAGACTGTGATGGGAAAAGTGCTCTTGGAATATCCGCGGGAAGCATTTTATCTGGCTGACAAGTTCCCGGGGTACGACCTGAGCAATATGCCCAAGGTGGAGGAAATCTTTGAAGAGCAGCTTAGAAAATGTCAGGTAGATTATTTTGATTTCTATCTGTTTCATAATGTCTGTGAGATGAACATAGATGCCTACCTAGATCAGAAGTATGGCATTTATGAGTATCTGATGAAGCAGAAACAAAATGGCCGTATCCGGCATCTGGGATTTTCCGCACATGGCAGTTGCGAGGTGATGAGGCGGTTTTTGGAAGCTTATGGAAAGGATATGGAATTTTGTCAGATTCAGTTGAACTACCTTGACTGGACTTTCCAGGATGCCAGAGCAAAGATGCAGCTTTTGGAGGAATACCATATTCCTGTGTGGGTCATGGAACCTCTGCGGGGCGGGAAACTGGCCAGTCTTTCTGAGGCGGATGCAAAGAAGCTTGCCGCCTGCAGACCGGAAGAGAAAATGCCTGCTTGGGCCTTTCGGTTCCTGCAGACACTGCCGGATGTAAAGGTGGTGCTCTCCGGTATGTCCAATATGGAGCAGCTTAAGGAGAACATAGAGACTTTTGAGACGCAGGCTCCTTTAAAGGAAGAGGAAATGAATACGCTTCTGTCCGTGGCGGCCGGCATGTTAGACGGGTCACTGCCTTGTACGGCCTGCCGCTATTGTACGACACATTGTCCCCAGGGACTGGATATTCCCCTGTTGATCGGCCTGTATAATGAACATCGTTTCACTGGCGGCGGATTTATTGCACCTATGGCTCTTATGGCAGTGCCTGGGGAGAAACAGCCCGGGGCCTGTATTGGCTGCAAGAGCTGTGAGAAGGTATGTCCCCAACAGATTAAGATTTCCCAGGCGATGGCGGGCTTTCATAAAATGTTACAGGGATAGACATTATTTTGTCTTAACCAGTTTCTTTATGATTTTTAAGGCGGCGCGGACATAAAAGGGCTGTAGCTCCTTCTTGGCGTTTTGCAGCTCTTTGCGGATTTGAATATGCTGCGGACAATGCTGTTCGCAGGCGCCGCACTGCACACATTTGCTAAGATCAGAGGAATCCTTTCTGAGGGAAGTTACCTGGATGTATTCAAAAATGGTGCTAAACCGTCCGTCCATATGCGACTTATTGTAACAACGAAAAGCGGTGGGAATATCTACGCTGTGAGGACAGGGCATACAATAGCCGCATCCCGTACAGCCAACCCGTAGATTTTGGTTGATTTTTGCCTTGACGGTCTCAATCAGCCGGTGGTCTTCCTGGGTAAAGGAATGTGCCGCCGCTTCTGAGGCGGTCTTTGTGTTTTGGGCCACCATTTCTAAGGAGTTCATACCGGATAGGACGCAGGTCACTTCCGGCTGGTCCCACAGCCAGCTGAAAGCCCATTCGGCGGGGGAACGCTTGATGGGGTAATTTTGGATTGCCTCTTTGGCGGAATCCGGCAGAAGGTCTACCAGTTTACCGCCCCGTAAAGGTTCCATAATAATAACCGGAATCCCTTTTCCGGCGGCATACATAAGGCCCTCTCTGCCGGCCTGGGTGTGTTCATCCAGATAGTTGTACTGAATCTGGCAGAAATCCCAGTCGTAGGCATCAATCAATTCCTTGAAGGTTTTCGTGTCTCCATGAAAAGAGAAACCGATGTTGCGGATTTCACCGGTCTGCCTCTTTTTAGCAATCCACTCTTCAATGCCAATGCTCTTTAAGCGGTTCCAGACATTTAAATCAAAGAGCATGTGCATAAGATAAAAATCTATGTGATCTGTCTGCAGACGTCTTAATTGTTCTTGAAATAATTTTTCCACAGAAGAAGTGTTTTTCAATAAATAATAAGGCAGTTTGGTGGCGATGTTTACCTTGTCCCGGCAGTGATTGCGGCTTAAGATTGTGCCCAGCGACTCCTCGCTTCCGTTGTATATATAGGCGGTATCAAAGTAATTAACGCCTTTTTCAATGGCTGACAGGATTTCCTTTTCAGCCTTGTCAATGTCGATTCTGCCGCCCGAACTGCTAAAGCGCATACAGCCGTATCCAAGAACAGATACCTGTGTGCCGTCTTTCATTTCCCTGTATTGCATAGATGCCTCCCGTTTCAAGTCTAAAGATTTCATGCGTGTTATGTTGCGTTTATCCTGTGCAGAATGTCCCGTTGCATTGTTTTCTATTATATAGCACGGCGAAAACGGAAAGCAAGGGTTAAATACTGCGGAGGGAAAATTATCTGTATTTGCTCGCAAAAACATTAAATTTTTTACAAATCATGTTTGACCTACTATAATTATAGGATTTGCATTGTTTTCTTAAAGTTGAAGAATGCGCATAGAAATGAGGCTATACGGGAATTGAGGCAGGGGGAATTTAATGTTTCATTATGCCGGCGCTAATCATACACAGGCCATAGGAGAGCAGGTGTATGACCTGATTGAGATGGAAGCTGCAGATATTGATGAACTCTTGGCTTCTGACAGAATGGAGTGTATCGTTGATAAGACAATGATGCGGAGGCGAAATCGGGAGATTGGCGATACGGTAGTGTTAAAATGTTATTATATCAGTGCTGACAGTGAGTTCGGGAAGAAGGAGTTTGTGCCCATGGGAGGCACCATAGAGGTTAAGATTGTGGGAACTATGTCGGATGTCAGAAGCAAGCATGGCTATCGGATAGAGCTGATTCTTCCTTATGCTGGTGTCTTAAGAATGTATGAATAGTATGGACATTCTTGTTTTGCAGATTCGGCGTCTTTTTGTAAGCTATTTGTCCGGCAACAGCAGGCGGGAGGAGTTCGTGCTTCTGCGTCTGCAGGGCGTGAAGAAGATGCACAGTTCTTTTCTGTTTTTGTCAGAGCAGATGATACTGGCGCTTGTGGGAAACTTGATTGGGGATTTGATGATGTTGTTTGTGACGCATTCCATGCTTTTGATGCTCGCGGTAAATGGGATACTCCTTTTCGCGTATCTGATTGGCGTTACAGCGGCCTATGGACGGATGAGCAGAGGATGTCTGCACAGCAATAGGGAGGGGCGCATATGAAGAACAGTTTAAAACAGATGATGCGGACAGTGTTCTTTCTGGTTCTGATGGTTTTTTGGCACTTTTGATGACGCTGGGCTCCAATATCTGGATTAAGGGTATTAAAACCATGGCGCAGTATGATTCCTATGATACAGTAGACGCCCTGCTCTTTCCGGAAGCGGAATATATTTGCGAACCGGAGCAGAGGGCCTTTTATTCCTCTTACGTACCACAGTATTCCATGACCTGGCGGAAATATACCCTGCCAACAGCCATTGACTGGGGACATTATATTACGGAATTTTCTCCTAAGATAGATTGTCTGCCCATGGGACTAATCTGGTGGCTGTTGATCCGATGATGAACGGTATAACTTCGTTCCAGATACCCAACGGCAGTATCGAGAAATATCTGGAAGCCTGGGAAGCATACGGGAAGGATAATCTGGAAATCCCGGCTTCTGCTGTATGGTTCTGATTCTTGCGGCAGGAACAGGGATTGCCTGGGGGAAGATGAGTAAGAGCCTGAAACGGGAACCTCTGCAGCTGCTGGCGCAAAGATAAGAGGAGTAGGGACCCATCTATGAGAGGAAGCACCGGAGAATGTCAGATACAGGGCGTTCTCCGGATAGATTTATAAAAAAACGATAAACTCCGCTCCATCCCTTTACAGTTTTATAAAGATATGCTACAGTTATCGTACGATATCCGGGAATCTGATTATTCTGATAACAAATCTGAAAGTATCTCAGACGGCGGGTCGCCGCAGAATTCCTATGATATGAAACTAAAATAAGTAAGAAGCATAGACTGCCCGTGGCAGATGTTTCGATGCTTCGGAACGGAGGAAAAATGAATTGGAAAATGGCAGCAGCAGTGATGGCGGCGGCAGTGGCTTTTGGCGCCTGCAAGGCGGTGTGGGCGGGTGAGAGCAATGTAAAAGCGGCCGGGAAAGCAGTGTACTCTACTGGAGGGAGTGTTTATCAGGCGGGCTTAGCGAGAATGTTTGGGGAAGATATTTCGCTATTGGAAGCAAAGGTCAGGTCTGTCAGTGAAATAACCTTTCATCCCCAAAAGTATTCTGGTGCGGCGCAGACTGCAGCAAGCATAACCAGAGTGGAAACAGGGATTGTGGAGGAGGCAGATTTTTGGCAGCAGCAGATGGAAGACAGTATCGTGCCGGAGGTTGTGGATGAAAATGTCATACAGGAGCAGATGTCTGCTTTAGGAGACGATGCGGACGAATTAGATAGTTTAGAAAGCGAGGTTGAGGAAAGCGTTTCAGAAACGGAAGGGGAGGATTCCCTTGACAGCGTATCATCCAACAGTGTCTCATCCCTTTCAGAAAACAGCATTTCCCAGGACACATGATAAGAGCGTAAAGAAGGAGGAAATTCATTGTGAGAAAGAAAATAGTTTCGTTTATGATAGTTTTGGTATTGTTTGGCAGTGTATGTATGGCAGCAACCGCCGAGGAGACGGAGCATTCAGATTTAAAGACGGCTTCCAGATTAAAATCTTCGGGAGCAATTGTATATCAGGAGGGAGAGGATAAGGTCAGGCTTGACGCGGAAGATCTGTATTGGATAGCTGACAGGCTGGACCTCTTTAAAAGGGCGTCTGCGGGGCAGTTAGGTGAAATGCACACCTACTTTACGACGAAAGAAAGCGGGGCGGCGTTGACCACTGACCAGATTTATGTCACACATGTTGAACCGGGGGAAGAAGCAAAAGTGAATCCCCTTGCGATTCATTTTGATACGCTGTTAGAAGGGATTGCGGCCAGCCAGTCCATTCCGGCAGAACTTTCCGAGTATGGTTATCCGGAGGGGATTACCCTATATCGCACCAAGGAGGGGATGCTGACAGACACCTTTGTGAATGGGGCCCAGAAAGTCACCGTTGCTTCTGCCGCAGAAGGTAATCTGTCGGCCGGTACGGCGGCCTGGGTGAACGGGGAGCTGCTTTTGGGGACTGGCGCAGATAATCAGAGTTACTACCAAAACGGATACAAGGAAGCCTATGCAAAGGGATATAATGAAGCCTATACAAAGCTGAGCAGTCAGGTGGCGAGTGTGGACTTTATACAATATGCCGGAGATCTGCGGACAAGAGAAGACGATCATATGTATCTGGGGCCAACGGATGTATCCATTCCCAATAAGGATGTATGGCTGTTGATCACAGGCGCTACAAATGCCATTGAAACCATCAGCCCGGCGCCTGATTATAAGTATGAAGGATATGCGATGATGCTGCTGCAATACCGGAAAAAGGCGAATCTTTCCGATACGGCAACGCGATCCATTCATTTCGAGGGCGGCCGTGTCGGGAGCGGTGTGGGAGTGCCCTATTGGATTATGTATTTAAAGTGACGGCATAGTCCATTTGCTCGAGCGAAAGGCATGACTTTTCATAAGCCGGATACGGGAGAATGAAAAAAGCAGGCAATTCCTCTGTACAAAACTGTCAAAAAAGAATAAAATCTTTGAGGAAGGGATTGATACCATTGCAATACTCAATATACATAGGAGGAAAACATGAAGAGTTATATACTGGATTTAAATTCCATTGACAGGGTAAAAGGATTTGTGTCGGCGATTGAAGGATTTGAGGGCTATTTTGACCTGGCTTCGGGAAGGTATGTGATTGATGCGAAGTCCATCATGGGCATCTTTTCCATGGATTTGTCTAAGAAGGTGGAGTTTCGGATTTTGGAGACCGAGGCAAAGGTTTCTGAGGTGGAGGCGGCGATTGCGCCCTATTTGGCTTAAGAAGCGTATCATGCAGGGATAAAAGGGAACAACGATTATGAGACTGCCGGTGCGGGGCATCATCTCTGCATCGGCAGTTTTTCTCTTACGGCATTGTGGAGATGAGGGCAGTGTCTGTGTGGGAGAGGCTGCTTAGAAGAAAGGAAACAAACCTATGAAACTGCTGCATCTGGCAGACTTGCATCTTGGTAAAAGGGTGAATGAGTTTTCCATGTTAAAGGACCAGGCCTATGTTCTGGAACAGATATTGACGTTGGCCTGCGCGGAGCGGGTGGACGGTGTCTTGATTGCGGGAGATGTGTTTGATAAGACCGTACCTTCTGTGGAGGCCGTGTCTTTGCTCGATGATTTTCTGACGAAGCTGTCTGTGAATCATATTGCAGTTTACATAATATGTGGAAACCATGACGCGCCCAAGCGGCTTGCTTTCGGTGCCCAGTTGATCGAGAAGAGTGCTGTCTATGTGGCGGGAGAATATGAAGGTGAGGTGAAGAAAGTATCCGTGGAAGATGCTTTTGGTCCGGTACACTTTTACCTGCTCCCCTATATCAAACCGGCCCAGGTGCGGGCTGTCTGGAATCAAGAAGCTCAGGATATAGAGACCTGTCAGGAGGCCGTGTCGTTGGTGCTGCAAAAGACGCCGATAGAGAAAGAACACAGGAATATTTTGGTGGCCCATCAGTTTG
>CAJUFU010000074.1:6773-13866 GCA_910585555.1 uncultured Lachnospiraceae bacterium | reverse complement strand
GATTTACTGTCTGGGGGTCCTCCCGTTCCAGTTCTTCCGGCTTTACCACCTGTCTTCCGCCAAACAGTGCTCCGTTTATCTGGTCTGCATATCTGCGGTCATCATCCAGATATACAGACTGATAGTCGTCTTGTTTTCCCATCCGTTTTCCTCCCTTATTTTGTTTTCATATAAGGGATTCAACTTCTACGATGTGTCACAGACGTGATGTCAGAATTTCAGACTCCCAGATATGTTTTTTCAATCATAACATATCTGGAAGTCTGTTGTAAAGATATATTATTATTTTTCATTCGATTCTTTAACGATTCTTTATCGCTTATCTATACATCTTATGAGAAAAATTCATGATGTCCGTAGGAGAAAAGCTTTGTCAGTTTTCTGTCAAACCATTTGAGCTTGTCGGAATCTGCTCTTTCACGGGCACAGAAATACAGCGCTCCCTGAGAGATATCTTCACCATAGAGAGCTCTCTCCACAGCTGCTATGGTATCGTCGCTGACATGAACATTCTGAAATCTGCCGTCTACTGTGGGAGAGAATTGGGCAATGCCCTGCTCTCTCTGCATGACCACATCCCACACTGTATCGGGGAACACTTCGCTGTTGACTCTGTTCAACACGACATTAGCCACCAAAAGTTTACCGTTTTGATCTTCGCCGCCTGCTTCCGCCTCCACAATCCGAAGAAGCGCATCATAGTCCTTGTCCGATAGTTGATACTGCATGGTCTGTTCTAACACTTCGTAATCTACCACACGCTGGCCTGATGATACACTGGCAATGGTTTCCACATAACTATGCATGTCCTCCGCCATGGACTCGTCCATATATTCCATGCGGAAAGCAGGCTTGGCCGATATTCGATTAATTTTCAACTCCCTTGCGCAGATGCCTGAGGCGACTAGTGTAATACCCGCCAACAGGAGACCTGTGATATATTTCCTGTACATTTTTCCTCCATTCCAATATACAAATACTTCTTGTCTTACCAATATTAGTTTATACAAGAAAAAGGAAAAATATTTCATAATTTGTTTTTTTTCTCAAAAATGGTACAATCATAGAAAAGGAGGAAGACGAGATGAAACAGCGTTTAACCGGCGTATTTACGGCAAAACACAAAGATGGCTCCATCTATTTCCGCGCTTCATTAACTTATCGCAATAAGCATATCAGTCTCGGCAGTTATGACACGGAACTGGAAGCGCACGAAACGTATCTGTGCGCCCTAAACCTGATAAAAGACGTTTCCATCCGTTTAGATGACTATGAACCAGCCTCGCCGCTTTCCTTTTTAAAATGGGTCAGTCTGATTAATTTCCGGGACAACGGCATTTATTTTAATACTCCCATCTATATAAGGCCACGGTTCTTTTATTATTATTTTGCGCCCTCGGACTTTTTTATCTTTGACCTGGACGATCTGTTTTATTATTCATCCCGCAAAATCTCCCGCCGCGGCGGTCATTATTTTGTGGCAGATTATGGGATGCAGGTTAACATTATGAGCCGTTATGGAATTAAAAACTATGCCGTGGAAAACAAAGATTACCGCTTTATCAACGGCAGCCGCAATGATCTGCGTTATGAAAATATTGAAATCCTGAACCGATACAACGGTGTACGCATCGTACAGGAAAAAGGCCAGACCCGCTATCAGGTCAAAATTCATGTGAAAGGCAATGTGACCGTAGGCACTTACGCCACAGAGACCGAAGCGGCCATCGCCTACAACAAAGCCATCGATCTGCTCAAAAAAGCCGGCGTGGACAAGGCCTACGCCCCCAATTACATGGAAGGCATGTCGCCTGCCGCCTACGCCGACTTATATTCCGCCATCAAAGTATCTTCCCGCCTGTATAACTACCGCTCCGAATAATTTACGAAGCAGATGTTGAGATCAGCGCCGCCGTCAATTCCATTCAGCACACTGTCCGTATCATATTGCCACATGGTATACAGATATGGATAATCTGGGATATCTTCCTCCTGAGACAGCCATACATCATAGTTTTGCAGTTTCGTAAGATCGATTTCCTTAAGCAGCCATTCCTTATCTCCATAAATCATGGGCACATATCCTGCCACCTTGATGCCCTCTGCAAATGTGGCCGTCACGTTTGTCTTATCCTCACGGCTCAGTCCCTCTATCCGGGATTTATCATTGGACACAAATTCCATATCGAAAGCGATCGGATAATTCACATGGGCTCTGTAGGGTTCCAGATTCTGCATGACAAAATTGGCTTCCTGAATGGCCTCCTCCGGAGAGACCGCCTGGGAGTAGAAATAGATGCCAATATCCAGCTCCGCCTCGATTGCACCCTCCATGTTCTCCTTAAAATTCTCATCCAGAGAAATCTGACCAGTACTGTAGCCTCTGCTTCCGAGACGAATCATGACATAATCCACCCCTGCCGCTTTAATACCCGTAAAATTGACTTTGCCGGTATGTTTGGAGATATCCACTCCCACGTAAGATGTCTTCCTGCCATTTTCCATGTAACGCTTGAGACCAGCCTTATCCTCAATCTTGGTAAAATCAATGGTATTCTTAGTCAGATAGGGACTGATCAACACCCATTCTTCCTCACCGTTCCGGTTCATGATCAAGGTATGTTTTCCGTCCGTAGCCGGATTATTCTGCTTTTCTTCTTCTTTTCTGCGCTGCTCTTCCTGCTCCTTTTGCGCCTTTTCCTTATAAGAAGACTTTTCACCGGTCTTTTCGGCTACGCCGTCTGCCGTCTCCTCCAATGCCGCCTCTTCCCCTTCTACCGGATACATATCCCAGAAATCCAAATCCTCCGCACGCAGTTTAGGCTTTTCTTCCTCCTCTTCCTGGGACGCTTCTGCCAGTTCTAAGGCCGCCTCCTCTTCCTGCTGCTTCTGTACTTCTTTTAAATACTCGCTGCCGCTGCTTTTACGATTATTATTTTGAAATACTAGAAAAAGGATGATCAGAATAAATGCAGATACTCCTATAACCATATAGATTACGGAGGGCCCCATGCCTCCGGACTCTTCTTCTCCTGGTAATCTCATAAAACGCCTCCATCTCAAATGCTCAGTATGTAAAACATATTTGCCATATACATTGGCCAATGCTATAGTTATGGTATCATGTTATGATGAAATTGGCAACTTATCAGAAATTGGATACTAAGAAAACAAACCAAAAACAGAATCCATGTCATTATCGTTATTTATGCAGATACGCCCTAAAAAGCTGGAAATCCTTATGAAATCAGAGAAAAAATCTTTTATCAAAAATGATAAAACTTTATATGCAGCCATCTGTCTGATGCTGATTGGCATAACTCTTTTATCCCTCACTGGCTGTACGAGGAACACTGAACCGCTCTCACGAACCGGCTTTTTCTTCGACACCGTTATTCAGATCACGCTCTATGATACAAAAGATACCGCCATACTGGATGGGTGCTTCGAACTTGCCCAAACTTATGAACAACTTTTCAGCCCCACTATAGAAGGTTCTGATGTGTGGAATATCAACCACAGCGAAGGCGTTTCTGTCAACGTCAAAGAAGAGACACTGGACCTTTTATCCGCCGCAGTGGATTATGCTGTTCTGACAAAAGGTGTCATAGATCCCACTATACGTCCGGTAAGTGAACTCTGGCATTTTGGTTCCGAAGATGAACCCTGTGTGCCGGACGAATCTGCTATCAAAGAGGCTCTCACCCACGTCTCCTACCAAAATATCCGGATTGCCAACGGTGATACGCCCGACAGAAACCATCCGGGCCGTTACACCGTCCGTCTGGATGACCCTAAAGCCGCCATTGACTTAGGCTGCATCGCCAAAGGATACATTGCTGACAAATTAAAGGAATATTTACTCTCCCAGGGTATTCAGAGCGCCTGCATCAGTCTGGGAGGCAATGTGCTCGTGATTGGCGAAAAACCGGACCACAGTCCGTTCCGCATTGGCATCCAAGAGCCCTTTGCCCCAGATGGAACATCTCTTGGAACTGTGGAAATCAGAGATACTTCCCTGGTCACCTCCGGCATCTATGAACGCTGTTTCTATGAAGATGGAAGGTTCTATCATCATGTCCTTGATACTGCCACCGGATACCCTGTGGACAATGAGCTTGCCGCTGTGACTATTCTGTGTCCCTCTTCCACAAAAGCTGACGCCCTCTCCACATCCTGTCTCTGTCTCGGATTGTCAAAAGGGCGCCAATTTCTTGATAGTTTTTCAGATGTCGAATATCTACTCGTCACGAAGAACGGAACACAGTACTGCTCTGCAGGATTTGCTATGCAGTAAATGATTAGACATTTTTTCGCTTCTCATCTTGTCTCTATACCGTTACACTTTCACCTTACCTGCCAGTACATTCTTGTAATCTTCCAGGTTCTTCTCCAAAAGCGTAGGCGTATCAAGCCCATAAGGGCACTTGCCTTTACACTGGTTGCAGTGCAGACAGTTCTCTATCTTCATCATCATCTCCTGCCCTGCCGGACTTAAATGCCCTGCAGAAGGAGACCTTCGAAGCAGCAGAGACATCCTCGCGCAGGTATTAATCTCAATTCCCACCGGGCAGGGCATACAATATCCGCATCCTCTGCAGAATTCGCCTAAAAGTTCTTCTCTGTCTTTCTTGATCAAGGCTTCTATCTCTGCCGTCATAGCCGGCGGATTATCAATATAGGATAAGAACTCACTAAGCTCCTCTTCCCTTTGCACGCCCCAGATGGGAAGTACATTGTCAAATTGCGAAAGGTACGCATAAGCCGCCGCCGAATTGGTGATCAGACCGCCTGACAAAGCTTTCATGGCAATAAATCCCATGTCAGCCGCCTGACATTTCTCCACCAGTTCAATGTCTTTGTCAGTTGCCAGATAACAGAAGGGGAACTGCAATGTCTCATATAGGCCGCTGTCAATCGCCTCATGAGCCACCGTAAGGCGATGGTTGGTGATACCGATATGACGGATTTTCCCTTGTGCTTTCGCCTGCAGGGCCGCATCGTAAAGACCGCTCTCATCTCCCGGCTTCGGACAAAATGCCGGATTGTGGAACTGATATAGGTCGATATAGTCCGTTCTTAACTCTGTCAGACTAGTCTCTAAATCCTTCCAAAATCCCTCCGCGTTTTGTGCCCCTGTCTTGGTGGCAATAAAGAGTTTCTCCCTCATGCCCTCAAAGGCAAGTCCCACCTTATGTTCACTATCCGTATAAAGCCGTGCCGTGTCAAAAAAGGTTATCCCCTTTTCGTATGCTTTACGGAGAAGCGCCACTGCCGCTTCCTCCGATATTCTCTGAATGGGCAGTGCTCCAAAGGCGTTTTTGTTTGTCACAATCTCTGTTTTTCCAAGTCTTACTGTCTGCATAGTACCCTCCTCGCTGCAAAATAATCACGTATACGCCAAAGCTATTCCCCGTTTCCTATACAATCGCCTTCTTCGGGCACTTCTCTTTACAAGCCCCGCACCCAATACACTTCTCCTGATCGATGGTCGCATGGAAATCCTCAATCGTCACCGCATCTGCCGGACAATTGCGCTTACACAGCTGACAGCCGATACATCCCACATCGCAGGCTTTCATCGTGACAGGTCCCTTTTCTCTGGAACTGCATGCCACCACATATTTGGCATCGTAGGGAATCAACTCAATCAAATGTTTCGGACAGACTGCCACGCATTTACCGCAGGCCTTGCAGGCTTCCTTATCCACCACAGCCACGCCGTTTACCACATGAATGGCATCAAAGGGACATACCTGCACGCAGCTTCCAAATCCAAGACAGCCGTCATTACAGGCTTTCGGGCCGCCGTTTGGCACAAAAGCAAGCATCCTGCAGTCCTCGATTCCAGTATAATCATAATCCAGGCGGGTACGCTCTTTATCTCCCTGACATTTCACAAAGGCTACCTTTCGCACACTCTCACCGGCCTCCACGCCCATGATCTGTGCCACCTGGTTTCCTACCTTCTCTCCGCCCACCGGGCAGGCATTGGCAGGTGCTTCCCCCTTCACGATAGCCGCAGCCAAGCCGGAACATCCTGCATAGCCGCAGCCGCCGCAGTTATTCCCGGGAAGAACACCCAATATAGCCTCTTCCCTCTCATCCACTTCCACTTTAAATTTGATACCAGCCACACCCAGGAACAGCCCCACAAACAAACCAACCGCTCCCACCAGCAATGTGGCTATCAAAATTCCGGTTATGTTCATATTTATAACCATGCTCCTTTCTCACTCTATAGCAGTCCCGAAAATCCGCAGAACGCAATTGCCATCAATCCGGCCGTCACCAGCACGATCGGCATCCCCTGGAAAGATTCCGGAATATCGTTGTGTGCCATTTTCTCCCGGATACCCGCGAGAATCACAATGGAGATTGTAAAGCCCACTGCCGTTGCAAATCCATTAACTATTCCGGTCAGTATTCCATAATTCTTCTGTACATTGGTGAGTGCCACGCCCAGCACCGCACAGTTGGTAGTGATCAGAGGCAGATACACGCCCAGGGACTGATACAGGCCGGGAATAAACTTCTTTAAGAACATCTCCACAAACTGTACCAGCGCTGCAATCACCAGAATGAATACGATGGTCTGCAGATACGTGATGTCAAAGGGCACCAGAATAAACTGATAAATGGCTCCTGCCACCGCCGACGCCAGCGTGATCACAAAGATAACCGCCACACCCATACCCGTTGCCGTGTTGGTCTTCTTGGACACACCCAGGAACGGACATAATCCCAAAAACTGGCTTAACACCACATTATTCACCAGAGAGGATGCAATCAATATCACCAGCAAATCTTTAATCATTCTTCATATCCTCCTCTCCCGTCTCTTCTACAATCTCTTCTATCTCAATCTCTTTTCTGACTTTCTTTGGCTTCTTATCCGCTTCCTTTACAGTCTCTGCTCTTGCTGCCTGCGCCTTGTCGGCGGCTTTTCCTTCGGTCCTTTCTTTCTCATCCACCAGGCGTTTCGCGCACCCCGTATCAGAACAGTTCAGACAGTCATTTCCACAGCCCGACTGAATCTTGGACATATCCTTGCCTTTACGCTCGCCGATTATTTTCACTTTATTCTGTATCG
>CAJUFU010000074.1:0-6763 GCA_910585555.1 uncultured Lachnospiraceae bacterium | reverse complement strand
GCCGTCAGTACAGCCAATACAAAGAATGCGCCCGGTGCCATGATAAAGATACTCACCGGCACGAAACTTTCCGGCATCACGCCGATGCCAAACAGAGTACCTGCCCCCAGCAGTTCCCTCACTGCACCTATACAGGTTAAAGCTACGGAAAATCCAAGCCCCATGCCGATACCGTCAAAGAGCGAGGGAATCACGGGATTCTTATAGGCGTAAGCTTCCGCCCGGCCTAAGATGATACAGTTTACCACGATCAAGGGAATATAGATACCCAGCGCATCGTATAAAAAGGGAATAAATCCCTGAAGCAGCAGCTCCACCATCGTCACGAAAGAAGCGATGATCACGATAAACGCCGGAATACGCACCTTATCCGGTATGATATGCCGAAGCATCGAGATAAACACATTACTAAGCGCCAGCACCACCATGGTGGTAAGCCCCATCCCCAGACCATTGACCGCCGAGGTGGTAACCGCCAGTGTGGGACACATGCCAAGCATCAGCACAAAAGTAGGATTTTCTTTTACGATACCATTGACAAGCCGTTCCTTTACACTATTCATTCTCACTACCTCCCTTCAACTGTGTCTGGAAATAGTAAAGCCCTGCATTGACTCCATTAGTCACTGCATTTGTGGTGATGGTCGCTCCAGAGATCGCATCCACCTGTGACTCCGATGTGGCACCACTCTTGGTATATTCGAATTTCTCTACATTCTTATCTGCAAACTGTGGTTTTAAGACTTCTTCCGCCCGCATACCAAGACCCGCAGTCTCGGAAATCGAGAGAATGGAAATACCGTTTACAGTACCGTCCATACGCACACCCAAGGTAAAACGAATGTCCCCGCCGTAACCTTCTTTGGTGGTCACCGTCACCACATAGCCCAGCGTCTCTCCCGCGCTGTCTTTGGCCATCATCACTTCATCTATCGTCTCCTGCCCATAACCGGCGCTGCTCCATGCGCTCTCTTCTACAGCCGCCACTTCCACCGCATCAAAAGACGATGCGTCCGCAAATACCTCCTGGCAGGCTTCCTGCTTCGCCTTCGCCTCCTGTACCGCAATGGGCTCTTTCGTTACCTGGTAGACAATTCCCAAAAGCAGACCGGCAATCAGTGTAATCGCCACCATGATACCGGTATTTTTCATCATTTCTTTCATGCCTTCTCTCCTCCTTTACCAAATGCTTTCGGAAGAGTAACCTTCTCGATTAACGGCACAAGGAGATTGCCGATGATGATTGCATAAGATACCCCCTCTGCGGAAGGTCCGAAGATTCTGAAAATTCCTGTCAAAATTCCCAGCAGGATACCGTATACATATTGTCCTCTCTTCGTAATCGGTCTTGTCACATAATCTGTGGCCATAAAGAACGCACCTAACATCAGACCGCCGCCTGCAAGGTGAGCAGATATGTAAGGCCAGTCTAGCCCCCGGCCGCCAAAAAGACTGATAAAAATCACCAGGCTTACAAGATAGCTGGCGGGAATCCGTAAATCGATGATGCCAAATAGAATCAGAATACAGGCGCCAATCACAATGGCCACCATGGAAGTCTCACCGATGGTTCCTGCCGTGCGGCCGATCACCATATCCAGTATATCTACCGCCTCACCGCTCTTTAAATTGGCAAGTGGTGTTGCCCCCGTATAGGCATCGCAATCAAAATTTGTCATAATGGATGTAAAGGAAATCAACAGAAAACATCTTGCACCCAGCGCCGGATTCATAAAGTTCTGTCCCAGACCGCCAAACAGCATCTTTACCACAAGAATGGCAAACACGCCGCCCACCACGCCAATCCACCAGGGAGCAGATACCGGCAGATTCATGGCTAACAGCAGTCCTGTCACCACCGCCGAATAGTCTCCTATGGTCACCTTTTTCTTACAAATCTTCTCAAAAGCAAATTCCGTCAGCACCGTGGAAGCCACAGTTACCAGAATCAATATCAATGCTTTTGGACCAAAATTATAGATACCAAAGCCCGCCGCCGGAAGAAGGGCGATCACTACGGTGAGCATGATACTGCTGGTGGTGGCTTTCGATCTGATATGGGGATTGGAAGACACCTTCATTAAATCATTCATCTCTTAAGTCTATGCTCCTTTCTTCCTACTTTTTCTTCTTCGCAAGCTGTATTTTACGCATGGATTTGATGGTCTGTGTCAAAGGACGTTTGGCAGGACACACAAAACTGCAGCAGCCGCACTCACAGCACTCCATCCCATTATGGGAAAGGAATTCCTCTTCCTCATAATGTTCGGCAAAGTCAGCCAACATTCTGGGAACCACACGTCCCGGACACACCTCCACACAGCGGCCGCAATTGATGCAGGCGCTGGGCTCCATGCGGGACACATCATCCTGAGTCAGGCATAAAAGCGCCGAAGCCGTCTTGGTCGTGGGCACATCCAGATCAAAAATACCAAATCCCATCATCGGTCCGCCTGAAACAATCTTCACAGGATCTTCCTTAAATCCCCCTGCTTCTTCCACCAGCTCATGATAATTTGTCCCAATCCGCACGATGAAGTTTCTCGGATCCGCGATGGCATCACCGGTCACCGTCACGATACGATGCATCAGCGGCTTTCCCTCTACCACTGCATGATAGATTGCAACTACCGTATCCACATTGTTGACCACGCAGCCCGCATCCGCCGGCAGCATAGAAGAATTGATGGCCCTGCCTGTGGCAGCATAAATAATCTGGCGCTCCGCCCCTTGAGGATACTTGGTCTTTAACTCCTTGACACTGATGCGGGGCTCATCCTTGGTAAGTTTCTTTAAAATTTCTATACAATCCGGCTTGTTATCCTCCACCGCCAAAATTCCCCTGGCGTTCTCAAACAGCTGCAGGGATACCTTCAGGCCCCCGATCAACTTCTCCGGCTCTTCTATCATCCTGCGGTAATCCGAAGTCAGATAAGGCTCACATTCCGCACAGTTAGAGATCACATAATCAATCTTTTCCGGTTCCTTGGGAGAAAGCTTGATAAATGTCGGAAATCCTGCGCCACCCATACCTACAATGCCGGCATCTTTCACGCACTGAATAATCTCTTCCCTGGTCATCTGTTCTAACGGTTTTCTCTTCGGATATTCCACTTCCTCATAGAGTCCGTCATTTTCAATGACAATGCTCATCACATTGTCTCCGGTGACCACACGCCTAGGCTCAATTCCCTTTACCGTACCTGATACTGTGGCATAAATCGGTGCGGACACAAACCCGCCGGCCTCTGCGATCATCTGTCCGGTCAGTACTCTGTCACCCTTTTTAACGACGGGCTTGGCTGGTGCCCCGATATGCTGGGACAATGGATACACCAGATCTCCTTTTGGCAGCACCGCTTTAATGGGCTTATCCTTCGACAGATCTTTGCCGTCGTAAGGGTGTATGCCGCCATGAAATGTTAGTTTTGCCATACTTTCCCTTCTTACCTCCTGCTATCAATATCCGATTCATGAATGAGCAGAAAAGGCGCCGCTCATCCACAATAACCTTCCCTATAAATATACTATTTTTCGACGAAAAAAACTACTGCTATTTCAAAAAATATGCTAAGATATCATCATATATGTTACAGACACAGCGTAGAAACGAGGTAATCATGCAAATAGTAAATCAGACTCTGGAAAATTTTACGATCGGCTATCCTTTGGAACAGATAGCGCCTCTTGATAAATTTCTGTTCTTAGATATTGAAACCACAGGTTTTACGGCTAAAAGTTCCTCCCTTTACCTGATTGGTACAGCCTTTTACCAGGCCGGAAACTGGCATATCAAACAATGGTTTGCACAAAATCCTGAAGACGAAACTGCCCTGCTTGAGGATTTTTTCTCCTTTAGCCAAGCTTACACCCACCTGGTCCACTTTAACGGTAATAATTTCGACCTGCCTTACCTGCTCCAGAAATGTGACCAGCATAAGTTATCCCATCATTTCGACAATCTTGAGGGTATCGATCTTTATAAACGAATATCTCCCTACAAAGCCTTTCTGCACACGCCTAACTGCAAACAAAAGACTTTGGAAGAGCTTCTTGGCATTGACAGGGAAGATCTCTACAACGGCGGGGAACTGATAGATATTTATCATAGTTACGTCAAAAATCCTACGGAAGAATCCCGCACGGTGCTTCTGCTCCACAACAGCGACGATATGAAGGGTATGCTGCAGCTGCTTCCCCTTTTAGCTTTTTATGACTTATTCAACGGTCCTATCCGCGCTAAGAAAGTACAGGCCAGTCATTTTATTGACTACCACGGTCATGACAGGCAGGAAGTGCTGATGAAACTGGCTCTTCCCACCCCTCTGCCCCTTCCTGTCTCCAACCTCTCCAATGGCTGTTATTTCAGCGGAGAAGCTTCAGAGGGCATTCTAAAAGTCCCTCTCTATGAAGAGGAGATGAAGTATTTCTACTCCAACTATAAGGATTATTATTATCTACCCCAGGAGGATGTGGCCCTTCACAAATCCGTATCCACGTTTGTGGACAAGGCCCACCGCGTACAAGCCAGCGCCTCCAATTGTTACACGCGCAAATATTCCACTTATCTGCCCCAGTGGGATATCTTCATGGAACCCTTTTTTAAACGGGATTACAAGAGCAAAGAATTGTTCTTCGAATTGACAGAAGAAAAGAAGACTGACAGGGCATTATTTTCCCGCTATGCACAATATCTGCTTGGCAAGATGGCCAAAACATACTAAGCACCAAAAAGAGCAGCCAAATTCGCTGCTCTTTTTATCCTATTCCACATATAAAGATTCACTGTCTTTATGACAACGGTCTCTGATAGAAGAAAGAATTCTTACGTTCAAATCCTACTTCCTTATGGTTGATAATCTGCTCCGTACTGCCGATGAAAAGATACCCGCCGGGTTTCAAGCTCTTCTGGAACTTGCGGAACACTTCGTCTTTCGCTTCCTCCGTAAAGTAAATAAGCACATTACGGCAGACAATCAGATGAAAGTCTGTAACATACGTATCTTTCAAAAGATTATGCTCCTTAAACTCCACCCTTGCCTTTACATCCTCAGAAATCTGATAAGAGGGTCCAACTTTTGTAAAATATTTCTTCTTCAAATCAGCGGGCACACCTGCAATACTCTTCTCGCCATACAGCCCCATTTTTGCTTTCGCAATGACCTGCTTATCCAAATCCGTCGCATAAATCTTAATCTGATTTAACGGCAGATGCTTAGATAATGCCATAACAAGAGAATATGGCTCATCTCCTGTTGAACAGGCCGCACTCCAAATCTTTAAATTATTGCCATACCTTTTAATCAGATCTGGGAATATTTCTTTATCCAAAAGCTGCCACTGATCCACATTACGGTAAAACTCCGACACATTGATGGTCAGATAATTCACAAACTCCTCAAACCTGGCATTATCGGTTTTAAGAGCCGCCACATAATTATCATATCCCACAACCTTATTCTTAGCAATCAGTGTATCAATACGGCGTTTCATCTGCTTTTCTTTGTAAGCATTGAGATCAATCTTCGTCAAATCGTAAACTGCTTTTTTGAAATATTCATAATCATAAGCCATATGTTTTTACCGTCCTCACCTGCCTGATCTTACTCTGCCTCTTCACTGGCAATTACAGCATCAATATCAACGGACACTACATCCGCATCCTCTTCTGCCTTTTCCTCCTTGGGCTCCGGCACAAACATCGCTTTGATGCTTAAGCTAATCTTCTTGTCCGCCTCGTTGAAGTCCACTACCTTGGCAGTCACCTCTTCGCCCGTCTTCAAAACATCGGAAGGTTTCTCAATATGTTCCTTAGAGATCTGGGATACATGAAGCAGTGCGTCAATACCGGGCTCTAACTCGATAAATGCGCCAAAATCCGTCATCCTTGCCACTTTACCGGTAACTACGTTGCCCACAGCATATTTGCTTGCGGCATCTTTCCAGGGATTCGCATCTTCAAACTTTAAGCTGAGCGCAATCTTCGTACCGGAAATATCTTTAATCAGTACTTTAACGACATCGCCGACTTTAAAGACTTTCTTCGGATTCTCTACCCTGCCCCAGGACATCTCGGAGATATGAAGCAGTCCGTCGCAGCCGCCCAAATCGATAAACGCACCAAAATCTGTCACATTCTTGACTGTACCTTCCACAGTATCACCAATCTTGATGGTCTCGAAAAGCTTCTTCTGCATTTCAGCCTTCTCTTCCAGAATCAGCTGCTTTCTGTCACCGATATATCTTCTTCTCTTCGGATTGTACTCACTGATCACAAACTTGATTTCCTGTCCGGCATACTTATTCAAATCTTTCTCATATGTGTCGGATACAAGGCTTGCCGGAATAAAGATTCTGACTTCCTCCACCACAACGCTTAAACCGCCGTCCAGCACCTGCGCCACTTTAGCCGTCAGTACTTCTCTGTTCTCGTATGCTTCCTCGATTCTCTTGTTGCCTCTGTCAGCAGCAAGACGTTTGTATGTCAGAAGGACTTGTCCTTCTCCATCGTTTACTTTCAAAACCTTTACTTCCATGGTATCACCAGGTTTAGCCACGGTTGTCAAATCTACATTGGGCTCGTTTGTATATTCATTTCTCGTAAGAACACCATCTGACTTATAGCCGATGTTGAGAATAATCTCTTCCGGTTTCACATCAATAACGGTACCTTCAACAACCTCTCCTGTGTGTATTGTCTTTAAAGACTCCTCTAACATTTGTTCAAAAGTTAATTCTGACATAATTTTGAACCTCCTCGATA
>CAJUFU010000073.1 GCA_910585555.1 uncultured Lachnospiraceae bacterium | reverse complement strand
GGTAAAGCACTGATGAAATGCTTTATCTCTTACACTTATATGGTACTAAAAAGCAGGCCCCAAAACCTTTGTGCGGGAGAAGAACGGCCTGGTAACCCGCATCCAGTTTATCGGCTATTTTAGGGGCGGCGGATACGAGGCGATGTTCTGTTATTTTTGCCCCTTATATGCCATACAGTACGGGATTTTAGGCCTGCCGGGACACATCAGCCAGGGGGAGAATTTCCAAAGGATGCAGAGAGACTGGGGCGTGATTCAGTATGGCATGGAGGCTGTGGATGTTGCCATGGTGGAGCGTATCAACAGAAAATTTGATGATATCCTGATATACCTGGCGGATGGCGTGTTGCCGGAGTGGCAGAAGATCGACAGTTTGGAGACATATCTCGCAGAGGAACGCCGGGATTATCTGAAGGCTACCAGGACAGGTCCAAAAGATCCAAGAACCGGTAGGCCCATGTGGAACTTGGATCAAGGAGGAAAGGAAGATCCCTGGAGGGCGGACGACTATCTGTTTGGCGTGTGGGATTTGCTGAACGGAAAGGAAACGGAAGGATATGCACGCCTGGAAAAATGCGTGGGACACAATTCAGATTATATGAAAGAACGTTTAAAGGGGTTCCCCAATGCCTGCAATGATCCGAGAGACGCCATGGCGGTGATGTACCGCAATGCACAGTTGTTTCTTGGGACAAAGGAGATTCCGGATGCTGAAAAACGCCGGGATAGGATTCGAGAGACATATGAGGAGGTATGCCGGTTCATGCGGTATTACCACGGTCTGGCAAAGAAGACGGAAAGGAATTTGGAATAGAGGAAACTGTAATGATGGAAGAGAAAAAAGTGCAGCTTGACAAGGTACGCAGGGCATTCCGGAATCCGAACCTGCGAGCCTGGATGAAGAGAGCGAGAAACAGAAAGTCTGGTCTGCGCTCCAAAGGAACTGCCGGCGCGCTTTGTGTCTACTGCGATGGCAGCTTTCCAGGGCATCATCAGGAAAGGTAAAAAGAAAGAATGAAAGACCGTTTTAAAGTAATTGGATATTATATATGCGAAATAAACGATACTCCTGGGTGGCTGCAGGGGATTAGCAGGCAAATCCTGTCTGTTAGTGGCTGTATAGGAGAGCAGCATCCCAGAGGTGAATGTTTTATGGGCGGATGGCTTAAAGGGGAGGCACGGGAATATCAGGAGAAGCTGCGGCTTGACGGAGAACAGTACAGGGAGTTTTCAGAAACGGCAAACTGCCTTTTCGATGCCCAAAGGCTGGATGTGGATTGCAGGTTTTTGAAATTATCAGATGCAGGATACTTTTATGAGAAATTCTGTCAGGCGCTCCCATGTTGTGTGGTAAGTATTTCTACAACCATGGAGTATTATAAAATCCTGCTGGATGAGTTGAAGGGCAGCAACAGCCATGCCTTGATGAATGGTGAAAACGATAACAGCCCATGCCTGGGAAATGATATTTTGGGTTGGGATATTGGTGGCTTTCATTCTTTTCTGTGCAATTCTCTGCAGAAAGAATTGCCGGATGTAAGATTCAATGATGTGGGACTGTTGGGCAATGCATTTTCAGAAGTAGAGGGCTTTATGCGTCAGATACAGGGAAAAGGGGAACCGGTGGAATGGATTCCCTGCAGGATTGGGATGCATGGGCAGAACGCAGAGTTTGACCGGCTTACAGGAGGAAAAATTTCATGACAGCATTGGTAAAGTGATGAATCAGATTAGGTGAAAACACCTATAATATTAACACTACATAGGGAACAGCTATAACTAAAGGAAGAAAATGCATTAGAATGGACAGGACGGTTCAATAACATAATGGCTTGTGCGAGGGAGATTATAAACGAGGAAATAATTTTTGCATAAGGCAAGGACGGCAGGGAGAAATCTCTGCTGTTTTCTTTTAGAGAATAATGATTTACAATTTAATTGTTGGTATTATTCATTTGAACGGATATAATATGGCTAATTCTTAAAAATGCCTTAAAGCCTGCTGATGGAAGATATAAGATAAATAAAAAATAGATGGAGTTGAATAGGCATGAAAAATATTCTAATTATTGATGATGATAAGGATTTATGCGGTTTGTTAGAGCGTGAGCTCAAAAAAGAAAGTTTTAATATTATTGTATGCCATGATGGACAAACAGGTCTTGATGCTTTCAAAACACGAAATTATCATCTTGTAATTCTGGACATTATGCTGCCCGTCATGAATGGATATGATGTCTTGACTGAAATAAGAAAGTTAAATAATGTTCCCGTTTTAATGTTGACTGCAAAAGATTCTGAAATTGATAAAGTATCTGGATTGAGATTAGGTGCTGATGATTATTTGACGAAACCATTTTTAATAGCTGAATTTATTGCCAGGGTGCAATCTCTTATCCGAAGGTTTACAGTATTTAACAATAGTGCAGAGGAGAAAATAATCTTGAGTTTTAAAGGATTGGATATAGATGTATCGTTAAGGTCTGTACTAATCAATAATATTCCCATATACTTAACAGCTAAAGAATTTGATTTATTATATTTTCTTGCGTCTAATCAAGGAAAGGTATTGACAAAGGAACAAATTTATACGCACGTTTGGAATAATGATTATTCTTATGATGATAGGAATATTATGTCATTTGTTAGCAAACTGCGTAAAAAAAAATGAAAAACTTCATATAGATTATATTCAAACTGTTCACGGGATAGGTTATCGTTTCAGTCTGGAGGTTTGATTATGATTTATCAATTGATATTTCTCTGCTTTATTATTATCTTACTGCTTCACCATAATTTATCAAACAAGAAAAAAATACAAGAAATTGTTAAAATTCTTGATGATATTTATTCTGGAAATTTAGACAGACGATTGATTGTTGATGAAAATTCAGAAATAGGTAGTCTTGTTTATAAAATCAATGAAATCGTAATCAAGGATAAAAATAAATTGGCAGAATTTAATAAAGCAGAGAAAGCGTATAAAAAATTGGTTACCAGCCTATCCCATGATATTCGTACACCATTATCTACTCTTATAGGGTATTTAGAGGTGTTAGAAAAGGATACTTTGAGTTATGAGGAACAACTGAAATTTATACAAATTGCTAAAGAAAAGGCTTTAAACTTGAGTACCTATATTCAGTCTTTGTTTGAATGGTTAAAACTAGAGTCTGGAGAGTGGACTTATGATTTAAAAAAGGAAAATATTTGTGAACTAACACGGCTGGTTCTTGCCGATTGGATAATGAAATTTGAGGAAAATAATATTGATTTTTATTTTGATATTCCAGAAAAAGCGCTATTTATTCTGATTGATAAAAATGCTTATGATAGAATTATCAATAATTTGTTGGCAAATATATTTAAACATAGTCATGCAAACAAGCTTGTGGTACAGGTTACTGAGGAGATAAGCGAAGTGCAAATAATAATCTCTGATAATGGTGTTGGAATAGACGAAAAAGATTTACCGCTTATATTTGACCGTTTATACAAATGTGATACTTCACGTGCAGAAAATAGCAATGGCTTGGGATTAGCAATTACAAAAGAATTGACGATTGCACTTAATGGAACAATTAATGTAATCAGCAGCAATGGAAAAGGAACAACTTTTATATTAAGATTTTCAAAAAACAAGAATAAAGCATAATTACGGCAAGGTTTTGGCAAGGTTTATGTGATTTAATTGTAAAGAAAGAGGCAGAAGATTGAATGAATTCTCTGAAGAGCAATTTAGTTCAACTGACTGAACAAGTTCAGTCGGAATTTGTGCAGAAGCATCACAAATTCCCAGGATTGCAGAGGAGAATGGGAGTATTCCTTCGGAAAACTCCATATTCTGCTCGCGTTCCTCAGCATAGAATGCTTCGGAATGGGAGGAAAAATGGAAAATCAGATTATTCTTGCCACAAAACAGCTGACAAAAAATACGGAGATGTCAAGGTTGTTGAGCAAATAAATTTGAATGTAAAAAAAGGCCGCATATATGGCTTGCTGGGAAGAAACGGAGCTGGTAAGACTACCATAATGAAAATGGTTCTTGGACTTATTTCTATTTCGGCAGGAGAAATAGAAATTTTTGGTGAGCAGCTAAAAGGAAATGAAAAAAGTATTTATACACGGATAGGCTCTATTATAGAAGCACCTAGTTTTTATTCTTATTTAACAGCGACAGAAAATTTAGAAATATTTTCAAGGTTACGAGGAACAATCAAAAAGAATGCTGTAAAAAGTGTATTAGAAGTGGTTGGGCTTCCTTATAAGGATAAGAAACCTTTTATTTCATATTCGTTAGGCATGAAACAACGACTTGGAATTGCCAATGCCATATTGAATGACCCAGAGATTTTAATATTAGATGAACCGACAAATGGGCTTGACCCTGTGGGCATAGTTGAAATCAGAAAATTCTTGCAGACATTGTGCTGCGAACAAGGAAAAACTATTGTTATTTCAAGTCATATTTTATCTGAAATTGCCTTACTTGCAGATGATATAGGGATAATACATGACGGTCATTTATTGAAAGAATTATCTATGAATGAATTAGAAGAAAAGAACAAAAAGTTTATTGAAGTTAAAGTGGATTCTGTCACTAAGGCCGCACAATTATTAGAAAATGTGATGAAATGTAAAAATTATACCGTCACAGATAAAAACTGTATCGAAATTTATGATGAAACTTTAAGTACAGAGAAAATAGCAGATTGTTTAGTGTCTCATGGGGTGGGCTTATCATCATTATTTTGTAAACGTGAATCATTAGAAGATTATTTTACTTCTTTGACTGGAGGTGTAAAATTTGAATAATGCATTTCAAACGGAAATTTTAAAATTAAAGAAAAATAAAATGGCTTTTATTGGTTTTATCTTTACCATTTGTATTCCTGTCTTGTTGGTTTTAAAAGCTGTCTTTCTTGATAAAATGAAAATTGATTATCATGAATGGATACGGACAGTTTTCATGTTAGTAAATTTGGTTTTGCCTATTATGAGCGGCTTTTTTATAACCCAGTCAATGCAAAAAGAATATGGAGAAAAAACAATTATCAATATTATTACTGCACCTGTAAATAGAAAGGTTTTTGTATTTAGCAAAATTACCGTTTGGTTTTTTTGGTATGCAGTGGTTATGGTTGTAACTGAATGCTTGACAATCTTAGGTTCATTAATTTTATTTCATTCACAAGTTACATCTTCTGCTATTTGTTTTACAATACAGTTGTTTACACAAATTGGTCTTTTGAGTTATATTGCGTTTTTACCAATCATTTGGATTGCTATAAGGCAGCGGACTTTGTTTTATCCAACTATGCTGTCTGTATTATTTTTCGTATTATTACAATGTGCTGGTTCTCAAGTATCGGAAGAATTGCTTCCGGCAGCATGTTTTGTTCCGTGGCTTGCTATACAAATATCTGCAACGCTGCCAGCAAATAGTCAACACTTATATATATGTATAGCTTCAATACTATGTTCTGGACTGCTTGGAATTCTTCTAGCAATTTTGGAATTTAGCACACAAGATTTATAGGAATTTATAGCCTTGACTTGTAACCGCAGTATGCTGATAAAGGACGCAAAGGGAATTACTGGCAAACATGAAAGATGCAATGCCTCCGGAAAGGAGTCAAAAAAGTTGGTTCACAAAAATTCATAAATTAGAACAAACGTTCTAAAAACCGCTGTACAAATCTGATTCCGTATGATATAATCAAATCTGCTTTTATAGGAATTCCCAAAACACGAATTTCGTACCAATAGGCTAACTTTTTTACTATGAATTTCGGAGGTAACTTTTCGTGCAAAATGAACAAAGAACGTTCATCGAACAAAAAACGTTTAAACTCCACAGCGAATACCAACCCACCGGCGACCAGCCCGCAGCCATAGAAGCCCTGGTCAAAGGCTTCAAAGAAGGCAACCAATTCCAGACGTTACTGGGCGTAACGGGTTCCGGCAAGACCTTTACCATGGCCAATATCATCCAGCAGCTTAACAAGCCCACTTTGGTCATAGCGCACAATAAGACCCTCGCTGGACAGTTGTATGGCGAGTTCAAGGAATTTTTCCCGGAAAACGCGGTAGAATATTTTGTATCTTACTACGACTACTATCAGCCCGAAGCCTATGTGCCCTCCACAGATACCTATATTGCCAAGGACTCTTCGATTAATGACGAGATTGATAAGCTCAGGCTTTCTGCCACGGCTTCTTTGACAGAGCGCAGAGATGTGGTGGTGATCGCCAGCGTGTCCTGCATTTATGGTCTGGGAAGTCCGGAAGAGTATGCGGGTATGAGCATGTCCTTACGACCGGGTATGTGTAAGGACCGGGATGAGGTCATCCGTGGTCTGATTGAAATGCAGTACAACCGTAATGATATGGATTTAGACAGGTGCTGCTTTAGAGTGCGGGGAGATGTGCTGGAGATTTATCCGGCGCAGGGCGGGGACTATTTGATTCGTGTCGAGTTCTTTGGGGACGAGATAGACCGGATTGCGCAGACGGACCCTCTTACAGGGCAAGTCCATGCCACACTGGAGCATGTGATGATTTACCCTGCCTCTCATTATGTGGTGGCGCAGGAAAAGATTACGGCGGCTTGTAAAGAGATTGAGAAAGAACTGGAGGGCCGGATTAAATATTTTAAGAGCGAGGACAAGTTGTTAGAGGCCCAGAGAATTTCTGAGAGGACAAACTTTGATATAGAGATGCTGCGGGAGACGGGATTTTGTTCCGGGATTGAGAATTATTCCCGACATTTAAACGGTATGGCAGAAGGAGAACCGCCTTTTACGCTTTTAGATTATTTTAAGGACGACTTCCTGATTATCATAGACGAGTCGCATATGACGATTCCCCAGATAAGAGGTATGTTTGCGGGGGACAGGTCTCGTAAGAATACATTGGTGGATTATGGGTTCCGCCTGCCATCTGCGCTGGATAACAGGCCCTTATGTTTCGAGGAATTTGAGCAGCATATCGACCAGATGCTGTTTGTATCTGCCACGCCTTCCGATTATGAGGCGGCTCATGAATTGTTCCGTACCGAGCAGATCATAAGGCCAACGGGGCTTTTGGACCCGGAAGTGGATGTGCGTCCGGTGGAAGGGCAGATTGACGATTTGATTTCAGAGATAAATAAAGAGGTGGCGGCCCATAGTAAGGTACTGGTAACAACACTGACCAAACGGATGGCGGAGGACTTGACATCCTATATGAATGACGTGGGAATCCGGGTAAAGTATCTGCATTCTGATATTGACACACTGGAACGGGCACAGATTATCAGGGACATGCGTCTTGACGTGTTTGATGTGCTGGTGGGTATCAACCTGCTGCGGGAGGGATTGGATATTCCGGAGATATCGCTGGTGGCGATTTTGGATGCGGATAAGGAAGGATTCCTTCGTTCCGGCACATCCTTGATTCAGACCATTGGACGTGCGGCGCGTAATGCCAAGGGGCATGTTATCATGTATGCGGATGACATGACAGATTCCATGCACATGGCTATTTCAGAGACTAACCGGCGTCGTAAGATTCAGCAGGCATATAATGAGGAGCACGGTATTACGCCGCAGACCATTCAGAAGGCGGTCCGTGATTTGATCAGTATATCAAAGACCATCGCTAAGGAAGAATTAAAATTTGAGAAAGATCCGGAATCCATGAGCAGGCAGGAACTTGAAAAGCTGGTTAAGGATGTGGAGAAGCAGATGAAGAAGGCGGCTGCAGATCTCAACTTTGAAGCGGCTGCAGAACTGCGCGACAGAATGGTAGATTTGAAAAAGAGACTGCGGGATTTTGATTAGTGTGAGAAGAATCTCTAAAGCTCAGCCGCAAAGGCTGTTTCGCTAAGAGGTTCTAGGAGTTGCATTGCAGCTTTGTCTCACACTGATGAATGCTTAAAATGCGGCATTTTCTATATGGGATTGAAATGTTGTGGAATGGAGGAAAAGATGGAAGACACGATTAAGATGCGCCCGCGGGAATTCATTAAGATTCGGGGCGCCAGCGAACATAACTTAAAAGGGATAGACATTGATATTCCACGAAATGAATTTGTGGTGTTGACAGGATTATCCGGTTCTGGAAAATCTTCTCTGGCGTTTGATACTATCTATGCGGAGGGACAGAGACGCTATATGGAATCTCTCTCCTCTTATGCAAGACAGTTCCTTGGACAGATGGAGAAACCCAATGTGGAGCGGATTGACGGACTTTCCCCGGCCATTTCCATTGACCAGAAATCCACCAACCGTAATCCTCGTTCCACGGTGGGTACGGTGACGGAGATTTATGATTATTTCCGACTGCTCTATGCACGCATCGGTATTCCGCACTGTCCAAACTGCGGTAAGGAGATTAAGAAACAGACGGTAGATCAGATTGTAGATCAGGTCATGGAGCTGCCGGAAGGAACGAAGATTCAGCTGCTTGCGCCGGTGGTGCGGGGCAGAAAAGGCGAACATGTGAAAGTGTTTGAGCGGGCCAAGAAAAGCGGCTATGTCAGAGTGCGTGTGGACGGCAATCTTTATGATTTATCCGAAGAGATAAAACTGGAAAAGAACATCAAGCACAATATAGAGATTATTGTGGACCGCCTGGTGGTCAAAGGGGGGATTGAGAGGCGTCTGACGGATTCTGTAGAAAATGTCTTTGCTTTGGCGGAAGGATTGATGATACTGGATGTAATCGGCGGTGAACCCGTGAATTTCAGCCAGAGCTTTGCCTGTCCGGACTGTGGTATCAGTATCAGCGAGATTGAGCCCAGGAGTTTTTCGTTCAACAATCCTTTTGGCGCCTGCCCGGAGTGTTTCGGTCTTGGTTATAAAATGGAGTTTGATGCGGACCTGATTATTCCTGACAAAAGTGTCAGTTTGAGGGACGGTGCTATTACGGTGATGGGATGGCAGTCCAGCGGCGACAGCGGGAGCTTTACCAATGCGGTGCTGCAGGCGCTTGCCAGAGAATACCAGTTCAGTCTGGACACACCTTTCGAGGAACTTCCGGAGAAAGTGCAGGATATCATTATCAATGGTACGGACAAGCAGGTGGATGTGTACTATGAGGGCCAGAGAGGAAAGGGCGTGTATCCTATCACTTTTGAGGGGGTAATTAAGAATGTGGAGCGCAGATACCGGGAAACCGGGTCTGAGTGGAGCAAGCAGGAGTATGAGAGCTTTATGCGGATTACACCCTGTAAGGAGTGTAAGGGGATGCGCCTGAAAAAGGATTCCCTGGCAGTGACCATCTGCGATAAAAATATCTATGAGATTACCTCTCTTTCCATTGCGAAGCTGCATGAATTTATCGGAGAGATGAAGTTGACGCCTACACAGGAACTGATCGGCAAACGTATTTTAAAGGAAATCCGTGCCCGGGTGGGTTTCCTGATGGAGGTGGGATTGGATTATCTTTCTTTGTCCAGAGCCACGGGGAGCCTGTCCGGCGGGGAGTCTCAACGTATCCGTCTGGCGACGCAGATTGGTTCCGGTCTGGTGGGGGTTTGCTATATACTGGATGAACCCAGCATTGGTCTGCACCAGAGAGATAATGATAAGCTCATTGCCGCCCTCAAGAATCTGAAAGATATGGGAAATACCCTTCTGGTGGTGGAACATGATGAGGATACCATGCTGGCGGCCGACCATATTGTGGATATTGGGCCGGGGGCCGGTTCCCATGGCGGCGAGGTGGTGGCCCAGGGAACTGCGGAAGAAATCATGCAGGTGGAGGCGTCTGTTACCGGGCAGTATTTGAGTGGCAAATTGTCGATTCCGGTGCCGGAGACGCGTAGGAAACCTACCGGTCATCTCACCATAAAGGGTGCGGAAGAGAACAATCTGAAGAAAATAGATGTGAAGATTCCCACGGGTATCATGACCTGTGTGACCGGTGTATCCGGTTCCGGTAAGAGTTCGCTGGTCAATGAGATTCTTTATAAGCATCTGGCAAGAGATTTGAACAGAGCCAGATGTATTCCTGGAAAGCACAAGGGAATACAGGGAATTGAGCAGCTGGATAAAGTGATTGATATCGACCAGTCTCCTATCGGCAGGACGCCCCGTTCTAATCCTGCTACTTACACAGGCGTGTTTGACCAGATTCGGGATTTATTTGCCTCCACCCAGGATGCCAAGGCGCGGGGATATAAGAAGGGGAGATTCAGCTTTAACGTTAAGGGAGGACGCTGCGAGGCCTGCGGCGGCGACGGCATTATCAAGATAGAGATGCATTTCCTGCCGGATGTCTATGTACCCTGCGAAGTCTGTGGCGGGAAGCGCTACAATAGAGAGACTTTGGAAGTGAAATATAAGGGTAAGAGCATATTTGATGTGCTGGATATGACGGTGGAAGAAGCGGTGCCGTTCTTCGAAAATCTTCCCTCTATCCGGAGAAAGATAGAGACGCTTTATGATGTGGGGCTTTCTTATGTGAAATTGGGGCAGCCATCCACTACGCTTTCCGGCGGCGAAGCACAGCGTATCAAGCTGGCCACGGAACTGAGTAAACGCAGTACCGGCAAGACCATCTATATCCTGGACGAACCTACCACGGGTCTGCATTTTGCCGATGTCCATAAGCTGGTGGATATTTTGCATAAGCTGGCGGAAGGCGGCAACACTGTGGTGGTCATCGAACATAATCTGGATGTGATCAAGACGGCCGATTATATCATTGATATGGGGCCGGAAGGCGGTGATGGCGGCGGTACGGTGATTGCCCAGGGCACGCCGGAGGAGGTTGCAAAGAATAAGAAGTCATACACAGGTATTTATATAAAGAAGATGTTGGAACGTGCTTCTCGGAAATAAAGGATATCTTGTGGAAGTATGCTGTTAAGAAGGAAAGATAATTCAGTCGGCGGCTCTGTTAGGGAGCCGCCGACTGTTATAGAGTGAAAAGATTGGCCGTTGGCGAAAGGATTGTTGCATCCATAGGGCAGGAAGTCATCACAGCATCCGGTATCTGGCCAGACAGGCTAAAATCTCCTGCCTGCGCACCATGGATGCAGGGCCTGCGCCATAGTTTCTGGGCGTCATGGAGAGGATGCCGTCTTTTTCTAATTTGTCTGCCGCTTCCTTGGCCAGGACGGGAATCGTCTTTTTGCCATCAGCGGATTTTTCCAGGATATACTGCATAATATAGGCCAGCGCCGCTGTCTGGCTCTCATCCACAATCTGTTCCAGATAGCGCAAATCCAGTTCGTTTTTATCCAGGCTGATGGTATCCCAGCCGTGAACTCTCACTTTCTCAATCCGCTTTGTGCGGACATTCTTTTTCATCCAGTCTGTTTTTTTCACTGTCTCTTCCGTCAAAGGTACGGCCAGCTCTTTGGCGCGGGCGGTGACATCTTTTGTCTCGTAGCAGTCCATCTGCAATACGGTGTCGGCTACGGACAGATAGTCGCCGGAACTGCCTGCTACCAGTACAGTGGAAATGCCCAAATCCTCATACAGACTGCGGATTTTGCGGATAAAAGGCGTGATGGGTTCCTTTTCGTCCGATACCAGCTGAGCCATACGCCCGTCCCGTACCATAAAGTTGGTAGCGGAGGTATCTTCATCAATCAGCAGTACGGTACTTCCGGAGGCCAGGGCTTCTACCGTATTGGCGGCCTGGGAGGTGCTGCCGCTGGCATTTTCGGTAGTAAAGCGGGTGGTGTCAGAGCCCATGGGCAGGTTGTTGATGAACATGGAGATGTCCGTTTCGTGGATACAGCGATGCTCTTCTGCACGAAGCTTAAATGCGCTTTGATCTGTCAGCACCAGCTCCCGTCCATCGCCTGAGATATGGTTATATACGCCCCGCTCCAGAGCTTTTAAAAGAGTGGATTTGCCATGAAATCCACCGCCTGCGATTACGGTAATTCCCTGCCGGATGCCCATGCCGCGTACTTGGCCTCTGTGGGGAAGCTGCATGGTTACGGCCAGGGAGTCCGGACTGTGAAAGACTACGGCATCTTTTAAGGGCCTTTGAGAGACCCCGCTTTCTCTGGGCAGGACGGAACTATCCGCCACAAAGGCCACGAGATTTTGTCTGTTCAGTTCTTCCCGGATATAATGCTGATCTTCTGCCAGAGCGGTTACCTTATCCAGATCTTGTTTCATCTGGGGCTGCAGGCGAAAAGTCTTTTCGGATAAGTCTGGCAGCTGTTGGAAGAGAATCTGACTCAGTTCCCCTGCGGCGATGGTTCTGCCAAAAGCCGGAAAACCAACTTCAATGCGTGCCTCAATGGATTCTGCGCTGATACGCATAGCGGTGCGCTCCAGGATTTCCTGTCCGGTACGGCAGGCTGTCACCAGACCGCTCTTGCCGGAGCCCTTTGCGGCCCGGCCGTCACCGCTTCGCAGGAAACGGTGCAGCCGCCTCAGCAGGTAGTCTTCCACAGCAGTCTTGCAATGTTTGGATGCAAAATATTGCTTTGGGATATTTCCCTGGTTCTGGTAGACAATCCGTACCCGGGACGGCGTGGCAAAGGGGTCGCCCTGGACATGGTCGATGCACAGTCTATAGGCCCCGAAATCATATTCTCCCTCTAAGACCTTGTATGCTTTATAGCCCTTGTGGTCAATCTGTTTTAATTGTGTCCGTAATTCTGCCTGTGATTTCATGCGGTATGGTTCCTTTCCTGTATGTTGATTTCTTATTTCGTGAATCTTTTTCGTGCGGACAGCCGCGCTTACATTATAGTACAAAGTAAAAATGCTTTTCAACTTCAAAAAAGATATTTAGATGCTATAATAAAAACAGAATTTTTAAATGAGGTCATTTTTATGACCGTGGGGAAGGAGCATATTTATGTTTGAATCATTACAGCGCTTAGATGGCAGCATACTGCTGTTTATTCAGGAATTTTTGCGAAATCCTGTGATGACGCCTATCATGAAATTTATTACCACGCTGGGTAACGGCGGAATGATCTGGATTCTGCTGGCCCTTCTTCTGCTGGCTCTTCCCAAAACCAGAAGAGTGGGCTGTATGGTGACGGCGGCGCTTCTTG
The DNA here is from genome assembly GCA_910585555.1 of uncultured Lachnospiraceae bacterium. Taxonomy (GTDB): domain Bacteria; phylum Bacillota; class Clostridia; order Lachnospirales; family Lachnospiraceae; genus UBA3282. The sequence goes on along the minus strand of CAJUFU010000073.1, from coordinate 1,078 downwards.
GCACGCTGCTGATCAATAATATCCTATTGAAAAATCTGATAGCCAGGACCAGACCCTATGAAGTGATTGCATCTCTTACATATTTGGTAAAAACACCCACGGATTTTTCCTTTCCGTCAGGACATGCGGGCAGTTCCTTTTCGGCAGCATGTATTATGTTCCGCAGACTTCCGGGAAAATATGGGGTGCCGGCTCTGCTTCTGGCGGTTTTGATATCTCTTTCAAGACTGTATGTGGGTGTGCATTATCCCAGTGATGTGTTGTTTGGCGTGGTCAGCGGAATAGCCATCAGTTACGGAGCGGAAGTCATAGTTGAAAAAATATTTCCCGCAAAGGGTTAAGAAACAGTGCCATCGTACCGATAACTATTCTGAGAAAGGCATGGATGCCGAGAATAGAACGGAGGGAACCGTTCTGTTTTTGGCGTTTTTTAATTTTTTCAAAAAAAATGATAAAAACCTTTGAAAAACCATTTCTTTAGGTTATAATATATCCAGCATACTGCGCGCTTTATGAAGTGACATTTGTTTGATTGTTTAGTTTGCCAGTATTTGGAAATTATTATAGAGAGACCAAGGAACGAGAAAGGGGATCAGAGGGAAATGCAGTACACGGACATTGGAATAGATTTGGGAACAGCCAGCATATTAGTATACATCAGAGGCAAGGGCGTTGTGCTCAAGGAGCCCTCTGTTGTAGCTTTTGATAGAGACACCAACAAGATTAAGGCCATAGGGGAAGACGCGCGTCTGATGCTCGGCAGAACGCCGGGCAATATTGTGGCAGTAAGGCCCTTGAGACAGGGCGTTATTTCAGATTATCAGGTCACAGAGAAGATGATGAAATATTTCATTCAGAAGGCGCTGGGCAAGAAAACCTTCCGCAAGCCGCGCATTGCGGTGTGTGTGCCGAGCGGTGTCACAGAGGTGGAAAAGAAAGCGGTGGAGGACGCTACTTACCAGGCAGGTGCCAGGGAAGTATCCATCATTGAGGAGCCCATCGCAGCGGCTATCGGCGCAGGAATTGATATTTCCAAGCCCTGCGGCAACATGATCGTGGATATCGGCGGCGGTACTTC
>CAJUFU010000072.1 GCA_910585555.1 uncultured Lachnospiraceae bacterium | reverse complement strand
CGCCGGCTGCAAGGATGCTCCCATGAGTGACTACATCCGCATCGCCATAGAAAAACTAGAGTCCATGTTGTAAGGCATGGACATATGCTAACTATTTAACAGACGGAGGCTGAAAAACCTGTTCAGTCTCCGTCTGTCTTGAATGCTTATTCTCTTCCATCCGCCCTTCGTCCGGTCAGCTCATACAGTTTCGCAAGCCGCTCGGAACTTAACATTCTCGGCCCTCCCAACTGTGTTGTACGGTAGAGAAGTTCCGCATAGAACTCCACAGACTCCATTTTCATATAAGCGGAAAGCAAATCCCCCGCCCAGGTCAGCGCTCCGTGACTTTCCAAAAGGACCGCCTCATAATCTGTAAGATAGCGCTCGATGGAGTCTGGAATCTCCACCGTGGAGGGCGTCCCATAAGGTGCCAGCGGCACTTTACCAAAATTCACGATTACCTCCGGCATGATGGGTTCTTCTAATCCCCTGCCCATAACGGCAAAACTGGTAGCAAAAACGGGATGAGCATGTACCACTGCCCCCACATCGGGACGTTTCTGATAGACCCGCAGGTGCATCTTCATCTCGGAAGAAGGCCTGCTGCCCGAATCATTTCCAATCACATTGCCGCAAAGGTCTACCTTACACATCTGCTCCGGTTTCATAAAGCCCTTGGATACGCCTGTGGGCGTAGATAGAATCTCATTTTCTCCCAGACGCACCGATATGTTGCCATCATTAGCCGACACCATGCGGCGCTCATACATTCTCCGTCCAATTTCACAGATCTGCTGCCTGCACTCAGATTCCTTTAACATGATTTGCTCCTTTGTAGTGATATAGTAAATGCCATAGTATTATGAATATTTCAATTATAATACGGGAATCTTCGGAGCACAATACGACTCTTTCCTTATATGTATAAACTGCCACTCCCTTCACCTGCATCCACACCTGCATCCTTGTGCTTTTTCATCAGAATATTACCTACAAGTGTGATATGATCAGATTCTCTAACCATGCAAATATTATTTTCTTAAAATATCACATCCCGCCACAAAATATCACAGCGTTGCGGATACTGATTCCCACAATTATTGCCATCAGCATTACAAACAGGCGATTCACCATTCGTTCTTCCAACTTTCTGCTGACCCGGCTGCCAATCATGCCACCGGTTATACCGCCCGCTATCATGACAGCCAGAAAGGCCGGCGGTACTGGCGGCAGCGAGCCACTTAACAGAGTCTGCGTCAGCCCTGCCGCCTGGGAGAACATAATTACAAACAGGGAACTTGGCGCCGCCTCTTTCACCCTCATGGAAAAGAAATATTCCAACACTACGATATTGATAGGTCCTCCCCCGATTCCCAGAAAACTGGACAGGATTCCCAGAAGCAGACCAATCAGGAATACAATCCACGACTGTCTGCACTGCAGTGTATGTATCCTCCGTTTACAGACCGTATAGAGCAGTGTCCCCAGTGTGATTACCGCCAGCACCACAGCCTGTACCATGCCCACCAGATTTTCGTTGCCAACCACATGTTTGAGCATCTGAAACAAAACTTTTCCCATCACGCCGCCTGCTGCCGCCCCTATAGCCAGAATCACAACTGTCTGCAGCTGCAATGGCACCCTTTTGCCATGCATGTTTTTATACACGGAAACGATTGACATGGCAAGCACTGTACATCCAGACAGGAAACTGATTCCGGATACGCTCATAATCTCAGCCGCATCCAAAACCGGTTTCATGATTACCCCACCGCCAATACCGCAGATAGAGCCTGCCGCAGAGGACAGTATACTGATCAGAAAAAACACCAGAATCATACCATCCATCATAACTTACCCCATACAGCCAGTCTGGTGTCCGTAGGCATCCATGCCGTCCTCGGCGGGATTCTTCATACACAGGTGCACGGCAGATTTTTTGAAAGTGAGCGGAAGTGCCAGTATGGACGGGTTCTTTTCCACGAATTTCTTCCTGGCATCCTCAAGCGCCTCCTCAAAGGTTGCCCGTGTCTTAAGCCCCATCCCTCTTGCATAGCCAGGCTCCTGGGCCCCCACAATATAGATGGCCGCTGTATTCATCTCCGCAATATGGCCACAGGATATCATGCTGAATCCGTGAAAGGGATGAAAGGCATTGGTAAAGCGATACTTTCTGATATAGTCCTCATTGGTGGCAAAATATTCTCCGTAGCGGTCCAAATCTGGAAGTATATTCATATAATCATGCTGGAACAACTCATACAGTTCTCTCAGATAGGGCCATCTCTCATCGTGGAAAAACCCATTGCATAAAGAAGAACAGATAATTACGCAACGGTCACTCATCACCCGTTTGAACCGAAGCACCTGAGCGCTTAAAGCCTGCATCATCATCACCGGATTGGTTCCCATACCGTCCCCATAGTGAAACTTCTGCGGCATACCAAACACCAGCACATCATATTTTTGCTGTGCCCAATGGACATAGGTTCTCTGATCTGCCAGTTTCCAGCTTAAGGGCATCATCTCCTTCGCATAACCGGAAAAGATGGCAATCTGTCTGGAATCGGTATCCAAAACCGCATCACAGCAGAAAAAGGGATGTCCCATCTTCTCTTCCATATGCATACTGATCTCGTCAAATTTGGTGCGCATCAGACTGCCTCCGTTAACCGGTGTAAAATCGGTGCGGTGCATCACGGATGGCACATGATGGCTGGCAATGCTTCGCCAGTTGGTAATACCGGTAGCGCTATGCTTGTAGCCACCGGAATAACCGCCGTAAGGATTTCCCTGTACATGCCCAATCAGAATTGGCAGGTCACTGTCATAGACATATTTATTCATAAAGACAGGGTCTCCCCTTCTTGTGGTCCCCAAATCTATCATATGTTCCTGATCTTCGCTGTCATGGCTGATAATCTGCCCGGTATGCCAGAACTGGTCAAACAATTCCTTTCCGAAAAGAGCCCTGGCATCCTCTTTCGTACTTCTTGGGTGCAGACCGTTGGAGATAATAAAAAGGATATCCTTTTTCTCCACACCCGCGCCATACAATTCCTCCAGGATATAACGAATACTCAGTTTTCGGTGGCTGGTATCCTGTTCCCCGCCTTTCACCCTGTCCGGGACCACGAAGGTAACTGTTGTCCCTTTGTGGGCAAGTTCCGATAATCTGGGCATACCGATAGGATGGGCAAGACTTTCCAGATAGGCCTCTTTTAATTGGTTCTCCGGTATATAATCAGGATCCTTCACGGTTTCTCCCGGAATAAAAATATCGGTGTTATCCGGAAGGCATGCCTCCATGGTTCCATGTCCATATTCAAATGCTATTTTCATCCCTGCTCCTCCTCTACTAAAAATGAAATTGCTTCGCAGGCTCGGCAAGAAGCCGGATTTTACGCTCTGTCACTTCCTGTACCGCCTTGGCTAACGGCGGAAAAAGTTCCCAGGGCTGTATCAATTGTGGTTCCTGTGCCGCCAGCTGCCTCATTTTATCGGCATATGCCTGCTTTAGGTCTGTGGCTATATTATATTTGCGAATACCCGCCCGCACTGCTGCCCGTACAGTCTCCTCCGGAATATCAGAACCACCATGCATTACCACAGGCAGGGGATTCAGGGCCTCTGCAATCTGCGCTGCCCGCTCCAGGTCAATCTTCGCCTCTCCCCGATAGAACCCATGCACATTGCCTACCGAGACTGCCAGCACATCCACACCGGTCTCGCGATAAAACTGCACCGCCTCTTCCACCGTTGTCAGTTTCTGCTCCCGTTCTTCCTCGCCGTCTTCGGAAAGTCCCAGTGCACCAATTTCCCCTTCCACACAACGACCCAGACTGTGGGCAAGTTCCACCATATAACGGGTATTCTCCACGTTCTCCTGAAAGGGCAGGGCTGAACCGTCGTACATCACATCCATTCCCGCCTGCAGCGCTTTCTTCAACAAAGGAATCTCTTTTCCGTGATCTACCATCACCGCTACAGGCACTTTGCTCATCCTTGCCGCTCCCAGGGCTGCCGCCCCAAGTATCTCTATCCTGCCATAGCGAAGTACACCTTCCGCAATCATCAGAATGACCGGCTGCCCAGTTTCCTGGGCAGCGTTTACCACACCCTGGATAAATTCCGTGGTATGCACATTGAAAGCGCCTACCGCATAAGTTCCACAATCCTGCTGTAATAGTTCCGACAGTTTTACCTGACTCATCTTCTCACCTCGTCATAGATACGTTCACTAAATGTTTCCATCTGTTCATAGCCCTCACGATAGAGCTCATACAGCCCCCGGTAACGCTTCACCAATCCTTCATCAGGTTCCACCAGACGGTTGCCTGCGGCAAGTTTCCCGGACGCCTGTGAGATATCCCCATACACGCCGTCACCCACAGCGGCCAGCATGGCTGCCCCCAGAGCCGTAGCCTCCGCTTCATAGCAGAGTTCCACCGGTTTTTGTAAAACACTTGCTTTGATAGTCTGCCACAGGATATTGTGGGAACCGCCTCCCACCACACACAGCGCATCCACTTTCTTTCCTGCCAGCTTCTCCTCCATATCCACAATCATCTTAGCCTGCATACTGAGCCCTTCAAGCACCGCCCTTAACATATGCCGCGACGTATGGATATCCCGGATGCCTAGAAAAGAGCCTGTAATCTTGGGATTCCAATAGGGCGCCCCGGCACCCCGCAGATGGGGATAGAAGAACAGACCGCTCTCAATCCCTGTCACTTCCCTAAGTTGTCCTAAAATTTCCTCATACGTATATGGCTTCTGCTCCACCCCAAAAGCCCTGGATGACACAAAGGTATCATAGGCCCAGTTAAAAGTGCCGCCGGATGATATGATACCGCCCCAGAGCGCGTACCTGTCCTTCTCAAGATAGCGGCAGGTCCTCTGTCCTCTAAACTCCATGCATGGCGCCTCGCCCTTTGCGGATATATAGATAAAGGGCTCTGCCGTGCCAGAACTGTCCAGAATCTTATCTCCATGGATAACCCCTGCTGCAATGGAAGCGCAGGGATGGTCATTACCGCCCACCACTGCCAGCGCACCGGCATGAATGCCGGTCTGTTCTTCTATTGCTTGTCCGATTCTTCCAATCACAGTTCCGCTTTCCCAAATAGCCGGCAAAGTCTCTATCGGAACTCCCACACGATTCAATATCTCTTCCGACCATCTGTTTGCCGTCACATCAAAGGCAAGGGTCCTGGATGCCAGGGTATAATCCGTCACCGCTTCCCCTGTCAGGCGAAAGAGGATATAATCCGACATCTGCAGCCATTTATGGGTTTTCTCATAGACCTGCGGGCAGTGCTCCTTAATCCACAGTATCTTGGGCAGGGAAAATATGGGATTCACATCCAGTCCGGTAATCCGATATAGGCGCTCCTCCCCGAACATTTCCTTTAACTGTTTCGCCTGTTCCATAGCACGTATATCGAACCAGGTGATCATCTTTCCCGCCGTATTTCCATCCCGGTCAATGGGCACTACCGCCTCTGCCATGCTGGTAACGGAGACCCCTGCAATCCTTCTGCCTGTACGGCCAATCACCCTGCGGCTTAAATCGCAGGCTGTGCGCCATACTTCCTCCGGGTCATAACAGCTATATCCCTGAGCGTCCTGATATGTACGGGCAGCCGTACGCTCCATATCAATCAGTGCGCCATTTTCATCAAAAACCGCCGCCTTCCAATTGGTTGTTCCTATATCAAATGCCAGATAATACTTACGATTCTCACTCATTGATTCATAATCTCCACATCAAAACCAATATCTTCATAGGTATTGTAGTATGCCCATACCCTGCCTTTGTTGATACCTACTGCATCCCCCTGCTGGGAAATTTCATATCCCTGTTCGCTCATATACGCTTTGATGCCTTCAAACTCCGGCACCATAAATTTCAGATGATGAATCCCCGGGCCGTGTTTTACTATGAAATCCTCCCAGACACTCTCCCCCTCTAAGGGCTGAATCAGTTCCAGTTCAATATTTCCCAGATGATAAAAGCAGAACTTCGCCTTAAAGTTCCCTTGCTTTCCCTGATACTCCCGGAACATCTCCTCCCCCGCAGGCGGATAATCCACAATCCTGAAAGGGCCGATTCCCAGAAGCCTATCCAATTTCTCTAAACAAGCATCCAGATCCCTGACCAGCACCCCCACCTGTATGGGATGGTTAAAAATATCTTTTGGGCTTAAAGTCTTTTCCTGTGCCATATCCATGTCCTCTCCTCCTTAACTTGCCGCAAATCCGCCATCCACCGGAACCACCGCACCTGTCATATAGCTTGCCGCCGGACTTGCCAGAAACAATACCACCGCCGCAATCTCCTCCGGCTCTCCCCAGCGTCCTGCCGGTATTCTGCTTAAGATAAACCTGCCTCGTTCTGTCTCTGGGAAACCACTTGCCAGATTTAAGGGCGTCATGATGTACCCCGGCGCCACTGCATTGACCTGGATTCCTTTAGATGCCCACTCGTTGGACAAGGCTTTGGTCAGCTGTACCACCGCGCCTTTAGAGGCTGCATATGCCGGAACCCGAAATCCTCCAATATAACTCAGCATGGATGCATAATTGATAATCTTACCGTGCCCTTTGGCGAGCATCATGCGCCCCGCCATCTGGGACAAATCAAAGACTGCATCCAGATTCACAGACAATACCCTCTTCCATGCTTCTTCCGGAAAATCCACACTGTCACAGGTATACTGAATCCCCGCGCAGTTCACCAGCACATCCAGTTCTTTCTCAAGACATGCCATAGCTTCCTCAAACCCCCGCTTTCTGTTCTTGCTGTCAGATAGGTCAGCGCGAACCGTATAGTAATCTGTCCCTGTCAGTTCTTTTAATTTATCCGCTGTCTCTTCAAGCTTATCCGAAATATCAATGATGCAGACCCTGGCTCCATATAGGCCAAACAGTCTTGCAGTCTCATAGCCCATGCCGGAAGCACCCCCTGTCACAATGACTTTCTGTCCCTGCCATTCAAATAAATGTCTTTCATCCATTTCTTTCTTCTCCTTTCACTGCTCTGCTAAAGCTTCCTTCAACGTCTCAATACTCATCCTGGCGGACTCGTATTCCCCAAACACCGGAAATGCCTCTACCGATACATAACCGTCAAACCCTGTCTCCTTTAGCGCTTCCAGAATCGCCTGAAAGTCAAAACATCCGCTTCCACAGGCATATCTTTGGTTATCCGGAAGATGTACATGTCCGATATAACCCTTACATTTCAGAATTGTGGGAATGATACCGTTGTCCTCTATATTCATATGGAAAACATCCAACAGCAGACCCACATTGCTGATCTCATATTTCCGCAGGAATTCCCTTGTTTTCTCTGCAGAATTCATGGTATTGATTTCATAGCGATTCACCGGCTCCAACCAGATTTTAATGCCTCTTTGGCCGGCATATGCCTCTATCTGCCTCAGACTCTGCGCCAGTCTTTCTTCATAGGCATCCTCAGATATTCCTTCCATGCGGTCTCCCCGCAGATATCCTACCGGCATCCCCCTTGCCCCCATAGCCTGGGCAATGTCAATCTGTTCTTGATATCTGCGTACGCTGTTTTCACATTTCACCAAATCCGGGTCCGTCAGGTTCACACCCTCCGCAGATAGAGTCGTTGCTACCATCAATGCTATTTCAAGGTTATTCTCCCGAAAAACCCGGCCTGCCTCACGCGCTTCTTCAATCTGTGTCACATTACTGAACAAATCCACGCCATCATAGCCTAATTTCTTTGCCATCTCTATTTTCTTTCGTAAAGGACCGCTGCTTAACAAGACAGGGCCTTTGTTTCCTTCATAGCTTGCCATGGAAACTCCTATTTTCATACGCTTTTCTCCTTCTTGACTAAAACAGCATTGTTACTGCCATCACACTGGTAAGAAACAGCATAAAGCTTGCAGCCTTGTCCCTCTGCCTGCTGATTTCTAAGCGAAACACCACAAGCATAGCCGTAATCGCTCCTGCAGCTCCCATCACACTAAGTCCAATTTCTACTGACTGATAGCCATATTGCAAACCATAGAACAGATTATTCCACAATGACAAAATCACAAAATGCATATTCAAGGTTCCTTTATACTCTTCCGTCTGTTCTGTTGCACTCACATAATAGATTGCCAAAATCGGCCCCAAAATCCCAAAGAGCCCCGAGGCAAATCCCGCGACTGCACCAAATACAAGACCAGATAACGCATTGGGGTGAATTCTTATATCTCTTTTCTGCAAAAACCAAGTACCAGCAGACAGCACCAAGAGCAGGATGCCTAACAACCGCTTTAATATCTCTTCATCCGCCCTCACAAAGGTTTCCACTCCCAGCGCACTGCACGCCAGGGAGGCTGTAAGAGGCGGTAGAAGCAGCTTCCATCTCACACCTTCCCTCCACTGCAACAGTCCGCAGACGGCCAGAGCAAGACCTATCAATCGATTGCTGTTAGCCGCTATGGTATAAGATACCAGCAGTGGACAAAAAGCCATAAAAAACATACTAAATCCAATTCCGCTGATTCCCTGCAGTATGGCGCCAATGATGCAAAGAAGTAAGTATCCTGTTAATATTGTCATCCCAGCCTCCCACTTTTACCCATGTTGCCTATTCCCACCACTTAATCTTGTCTGTAATATAGTTCCGGTATTCAATAAAGCGGTGCTGTGTCACATCCCGTGGATGGGGCAGATCAATATACACTTCTTCTTTAATGGACGCCGGTTTATTGGTCAATATCAGTACCCGCTCAGCCAGATAAACCGCTTCCTCGATATTATGAGTGATAAATACCACCGTGGATTGCAGTTCCCTCCACAAACGAAGCACCTCATCTTCCAGATAAAACCGCATTTTGATATCCATCTGCCCATAAGGTTCATCCATCAAAAGCAGGTCAGGCTGCATGGCAAAAGCCCGCCCGATAATGACTCTCTGCAGGGCAGAAACCGAAAGCTCCTTCGGATACTTTTTCTGCATATCCTTAAGTCCCATCAGCTCGATAATCATCTCCACCCGTTTCTGAATTTCCGCTGTCGGATATCTCTTGATTTTCAGTCCAAATTCCAGATTATCTCTCACAGACAGCCATGGAATTGCGGATGGTTCCTGAAACACCCTGGCCAGAGAATGCTTCTTTGGATCTGTGGGCTCCCCATCAATATACAAATTCCCTTCCGTAGGTTCATAAATCCTGGTCAAGCAGTTTAAAAATGTGGTCTTACCACATCCTGTAGGGCCTACCACACATACAAATTCTCCCTTTTGAATCTGAAAACTCAGGTTATCCAGCACGCGCAGGTCACCAAAACATTTTGTCAGATTCCGAACATCCACTTTTACTGCCGAAGCATCTTTTCCCATATTTTCGTTTCCCTTTCCATCATCACAATGACAGTTCCATCGTATCCGATATCATTTTGCGCCGTGTCAGAAATACATCGCTCACCATATCTCTGGGCCTTGGAATATCTGATAAATCATAAATCTGCTTAACTGTCTCCGGGCACTCGCTCATTAAGATAATACGGTCTCCCAGATAACAGGCTTCTTCTATATTATTGGTAACGAAAATGACTGTCCTTTTCTCCTTCTCCCAGATTTTTAAGATTTCATTCTGCATGGCATACCTGGTCTGGGCGTCCAGCTGTCCAAAAGGTTCATCCATTAGCAGAATCTTTGGATTGGCCGTATAGGCACGGGCAATGCCGGCCCTCTGTTTCATACCGCCGGACAGCTGGCTCGGATAAGATTTCTCAAAGCCGGTCAGTCCCACTAGATCAATGTATCGCTGCGCAGTCTCCCTGCGTTCTTTCTTTGAAATTCCACGCAGTTTCAATGGCAGTTCCGTATTCTCCATAACTGTATTAAATGGCAGAAGCGCCAGAGATTGAAATACCATGGCCAGATCTGGGTTTCGTCCCTGTACCTCTTTGCCGTTATATAGAATCTGTCCGTCTGTTTTCGTCTCCAATCCTGCAATCATATTCAAAAGGACTGTCTTACCACAGCGTCCTGGACCTAAAATTACCAAAAATTCTCCCTCATATACCGTAAAATCCACCTCATCTACTACCGTTACATATTCTTTCTTACCGAAAAATGTTTTGGACAGCCCCTTTACTTCCATACATTTCTTTTTTTGATTTACTGATTCCATGGACACACCACCTTTTCAGCCAAAGACAATCCCACCGACAACAATGCCCCAATTATGGCAATGACAATAATGGAAACCAGCACCAACGCCATATCGCTGGCATTCCATCCTCTTGTCACCAGCGCACCCACACCATGGTCCGCTCCCAGCATTTCTGCCGCCAGCACCACGGTCCAGCCGCTGCTCACCGATGTCCGAAGTCCTGCAAAAATGCTAGGCAGTGCCACCGGCATTATAATATTGCTAAGCATCTGTCTGTTATCCGCTCCAAATACCGTTCCCACGTCTACATATTGCTGCTCTACCAAAGAAACCCCGGCTCTTGTATTCACCACCACAGGCACAATGCTGCCGATAATCACAATCAGTATCTTCGGAAATTCACCGATTCCAAACCACATGATCACAATAGGAATCCAGGCAATCGGCGGAATCGGGCGAAACAATTCAAAAATACTGCCAAAAATTGCATTGAGGGTCTTACTCCACCCAATCAGTATTCCAAAGACCACTCCCGCCGTCCAGGAAAAAAGTAACGCCAAAAGTACGCGCCGCAAACTCGCCCAGACATGTGCCAAAAGATTCACTCCCTTTATAGGATTTACAAAAAGCTTCACACACCGCGCCCAGATTTGCCCAACGGAAGGCAATAATACGGCATTGCGCCCTGATACCCAAACATAAGAACCTATCAAAAGTCCCACAGATAAGACCGATAACAGTATCATGCAGATTTTATATCCCTTGCTCTTACTCAAATATGAATTGTACATTCTAACCCTCATTTCTGCGCATGCATTTGTCTCAACTTTGTTGGGACAGCGCATGAACTGGTTTGTGTCTTCTCAGGCCCTTCATCGTGTCATCTTCCATTTCAAAACACGCCGTTCAATCAGTGTCAACAGACCGCTCATCACAGCGCCCAGCGCTGCGATTGTCACCATAGCCAGCACCACAATCTCCGCTTTACCCACATTACGTCCCGTCTGCAACATATATCCAAGACCGGCATGTGCCGCAAGCATCTCTGCTGCCACCAAGGTAGACCAGGCACTGCCCAGGGAAACCCTAATCCCGGCAAAAACCATAGGCATAGCCGAAGGAATCCCTATCTTAAAAAAGGTTTCCACATTTCCCGCCCCAAAAGTTTTGGCAACGTTAATCAGCGTTTTGTCCGTCATACGTATCCCCGTATAGGCATTGATGACACAAGACACAAATACCGCCAGGAAAATGATGGTGGCCTTTGCCTGAATCCCAATTCCCATGAAGATGACCACCACCGGAATCCAGGCAATCGGCGGAATCGGACGAATCAATTCAAAAATCGGCCTCACAAAGCGGTCAACAGGCTCGAACCATCCCATCAGAAGCCCTAACGGCACACCAATAATCAGCGCGGCAAAGAATCCCGTCAAAGATACCTGCAAAGAAGCTAAGATATTCATTCCCAATGTGTTCCCATCCGGACTTTTGGATGTTAACTTTGTGATAAAAGCCTTAAAAATCTGGGCAGGGGACGGTAAATTTCGGACATTGACCACACCGCTTATGACAATAAGCTGCCAGATGAGCAGGAATACACAGACGCTCGCCACCGCCAATACCATAAACTTGACTCTCTGTTCACGTCGCTTTTGATTGACATCACACAATTGCTTTTCTAAAGCGTCACATTCCAGCATAAGCTTCCCTCCTCTCTTACAAGCGGGTGCCCTAACCTTTTCAGGGCACCTCGCTTTACTGCCTGTTTTTATTTGGATTCATATACCTCATCAATGATACTGGTGGTTAACTTATTATCCAAAAACTTATCCTTATCACTCTCCACATAGTTTTCACACGCTACATAGAAATCCAGAATCTTTAAAAGCCGTTCTTCCACCACAGAATAATCTCCCTGTGAAGATTTCTCATGCATCATCGCATATACCTCTTCCAGTGTGTAGTTGGGATCAGCCGCCAGATACACTTTCGCCAATTCCGGTGTACATTCCTGTCCACAATATTCACACCAGTCGATCATATGTGCCTCTGCCGCATCTATATTATCTTGCATCCAATCCACACTCTCGAAACATGCCTTTAGGAAGGTCACCATGGCATCATGCGTCTCTGGCGCCTCTATTTTCGCCGGTTCTGCCAGCATACAGGTGGTAAGACCTAGATCGCACATTGGACCAGTCGCCGCAACTACATAATCCGCTTTATCTTCCGCATAACTTACAGAACCCGTAACGGTTGCCGCATCACCCTCTCCTGCCAGGAAAGATGCATTACAGGTAGGCATATCCATCCAGGTAACCTGAACATCATCCAAAGTCAGCCCAAACCCATCCAGCACATTCATCAACAGATATTGCAGCACGTTACCACTGGTAGATAATACCTGAGCGCCTTTCCAGGATTCCGCATCCCCGTATATCTCAGGGCTTAATGTATTATGTCCTTGTCCTGCCGCAGCGATTGCACCATCCGGTCTCACAAACAGATACTGCGTCCCACTGTCCGGTGCGATCACACTGATGATCTGTGCATCATAATTGATGGTCCCGGCAAGAATACCTCCAATGCCAGTAAGCGCCACATCAATATTATCTATCGCCTCCAGCATGACCATGCCATTGGTAAAAGTCTGGGTCTCTACTTCTATCCCATATTTCTCAAAAATACCCTCCTGCTGTGCACACCAGACAATGCCGCCGGCAAGAGAACCGTCAATAACTCCAATTGTTATTTTCTGTGTCTGCTGTGGTGTAGCAGACGCATCCTGTTTGTCAGCATCCTCCTGATCAGAATCCACCTGCGCTGAATCCTCTTTGGGAGCATTTGCAGAAGAATCGGAAACATCCCCAGTGTCTCCACACCCTGCAAATACCATAGTCATCAAGATCATTGTCAACAAAATACTGATTGCCCTTTTTATTTTTCTCATGCCTTCTCTCCTTCCATAGGAAATATCATACTCTTCTCTTCTTTTTGTGTATGATATCACTCTTTTGCTTACATTTTTCTTATCCTTTTGCTTAATCCTCCTCTTTTTGCGTTCATTTCATTTCTTAAATTGTTCCGAAATTGTATGTTTTGTATATTCCTCCCTTCATTTTTCTCTTTTATATGGCATAATGATACAAAATTTATTCATTTCACGCAAGTTATTTTTACACAAACGTTTTCTATTAATAATATACATATTTTCCTATATTTTCTTGTCAACTTTGCACTATTTTGATGCTTTGCTGTTACTGTTTGCGTATATTTTTCTTAAACAGGCTTGCTTTTGCGTACTTTTTCTTGTAGAATGACAAAAAGTAAGTTTCTTTTATAAAATATATTTGGAGGTCTTGCATGAAACTGAAAGATATTGCACAACAAGCCGGCGTCTCAATCTCCACAGTGTCCCGAGTACTGCGTTCCCCCGATACAAACGCCGCCAGCAAAGAAGTTCGAGACCGCATCTGGAAAATCGTCCGGGAGACCGGATACCTGCCCAATGAGACAGCCCGTGCCCTGAAATCAGGAACAGAAGCAAAGCAGGTACAGACTGCACAGTCCATATACTGTCTAATTGCCACATCTCCCGAAGAGCAGAAGGATGACGCTTTCTACACAAGATTAATAACCAGCATCGAATATGAAGCTCTGAAAAGCAAATACATTCTGGAATACACGTTTTCTGCACCAGACCTGTCCAGTGAAAGTACCCTGCAGCGTTTGAAAGAGAATAGGGCAAACGGTCTCATCATCATAGGGCGTTTCCAGCCAGAACTACTTAATCAGATCAGACAGTATTTCAAACATGTAGTGTACACCGGACTCAATACCATCAACGCCCCCTGCGACCAAGTCATCTGTGATGGCTACCAGGCGCTCTGCGACATGGTGCAGTACTTCTACAAACATGGACACCGTGAAATTGCCTATATCGGCGCCAGCCCCGACGTCCGGCTAAACGGTTATCTGGACAGTCTGGCTGCGCTTGGCCTGCCCCGCCAAGATACACTGATCATCGACGACATCATTCCTTCCATGAACGGCGGCTACCGAAGCATGTCGAAACTGATCAACGGGCCTCTTTCCTTCAGCGCTGTCTGCTGTGCCAATGACACCACGGCTATCGGCGCTCTGCGCGCATGTAAAGACTTAAACATCCGCGTCCCCGAGGACATCAGCATCATGGGCATGAACGATATCGAAACCATCCAATATGTCTCCCCCATGCTCTCCTCCATCTCTGTCCCCTTAGAAGAGATGGGCCGCATGACCGTGAAGATACTGTTAGACCGTATCGCCGGCGGCCACAGACTTCCTGTGCGCAGTTATCTGCCCTATTATATTGTGGAGCGGGAAAGCTGCCGTTAGTTTCAGTATTGCCACTTCACAAACAATAAAAACGGATGATTTCCAGCACTCTGCCAGTTATCATCCGTTCTTATTATGTTGTTGAAACTATATCTTACCGCAGAGAATCCGCCGCGTATACAACACCGCTTCCGCCTGTTATCACCAGACAGATTGTGATAATTCCCGCCGCTGCTGCCCTGATTTTTGCTTTTTTTACTAAGAATCGCCATCTTTTCCACCTCCAAGGTCATATCACAGGAGGAA
>CAJUFU010000071.1:9591-14832 GCA_910585555.1 uncultured Lachnospiraceae bacterium | reverse complement strand
AGATAATGAGCGGTGACTGGAGTTCAGACGTGTGCTCTTCCGATCTAAACAGGAAGAACCGCCAGGACGATCGTAGACAAGTCACGCCTGTGGAGGGGCAGGAAACTGCATGTTCTTGTGATAGAGAACCAGAATTATGTGGATTATCATATGGTCCTTAGAAACATGCTCTCGGAGAGTAACGAGTACAACAGACAGTGGAAAGAGAAGAAACGGGTTCATGAAGGGGCCCATGATACCTTTGAGGAATACAAGACAGGACTGCGGCAGGTGTTTGAGACAGTCCGCTATGGGAAGGACAAAGAGAAGCTGCATAAGATAATGCAGGAAAATAGAGAAGCCTACAGCAGGATAGACAGTGAGACAAAAGAGATGCTGGAAGTGCTGGCGAATGTGAAGATACCGGATGCATTTAAGATAGAGGAAGAAGGAGAGGAGAGATACAATATGTGTAAAGCGTTTGAGGATATGCGGCAGGAGGGAATTGAGATAGGTCTTGCAGTAGGAATGGAAAAGGGAATTCAGGCACTCGTTCAGACCTGCAAAGAACTGGGCGCATCCAGGGAGACAATTATGGAAAAGTTTGAACTGACAAGAGAAAAAGCAAAAGCATATGTAGAAGAATACTACCCAGGATAAGCGGGCCCTGTATCCACATTCATTTCAAGTTGTACGGATGATGAATATATGATATAATGTCCGCGTTGGCAATGAGCAGTGTGCAGAACTTCAGGCAAATAAGAAGGAGAGCTTGCTCGCCGTAGTATTTGCCTGAAGTTCTGCAAAGGGCGAAGCCCGTGAGCGAGAAGGAGCGAAGCGGAAACGAGCGCACTGCGGGCAAAATTTGTCCGAAGTCCTGCAAAGGGCGAAGCGGCATTTTGCGGCACTGCGAAAACACTTCAAAGAAGAAAGGCATGGTCAGAAAAATGGAAGTATTATACAGCAGTACACGAGACAGCGGAAAGTGCGTCACGGCCTCTCAGGCAA
This sequence comes from uncultured Lachnospiraceae bacterium, assembly GCA_910585555.1. Classification (GTDB taxonomy): domain Bacteria; phylum Bacillota; class Clostridia; order Lachnospirales; family Lachnospiraceae; genus UBA3282. The sequence goes on along the minus strand of CAJUFU010000071.1, from coordinate 13,845 downwards.
TTTTAAAAGGTTTATCGGAGGACGGGGGCCTATTTGTGCCGGATCATATCCCGACGCTTTCCTGTTCTATGAGAGATCTTGTGGGTAAAAACTATCAGGACACGGCCTATGAAGTCATGAAGTTATTTCTCACGGATTTTACGGAGGAAGAATTAAAGAATTGTATTGCACGGGCATACGATTCCAAATTTGACACGGAAGTGATTGCGCCGCTTGTGGAGGCAGAGGGTACATATTATCTGGAGCTCTTTCATGGTGCGACCATCGCTTTTAAAGATATGGCGCTTTCCATTCTGCCCCATCTGATGATCACTTCTGCGAAGAAAAATCATGTGGAAAATGATATTGTCATTCTCACGGCTACATCTGGGGATACGGGCAAGGCGGCGCTTTCTGGTTTTGCAGATGTGGAGGGCACGAAGATTATCGTGTTCTATCCCAAGAACGGTGTCAGTCCCATTCAGGAGAAGCAAATGGTGACCCAGAAGGGTGATAATACCTTTGTGGTGGGAATCCATGGTAATTTTGATGATGCGCAGACCGGGGTGAAGACACTTTTTAATGACAGACAGCTGGCGGAAGAGATGGCGGCCCACGGCTTACAGTTTTCATCTGCCAATTCCATCAATATTGGTCGTCTGGTTCCGCAGGTGGTCTATTATGTATATGCTTACGCGCAGCTTTTGAAAGAGGATAAGATTCAGGACGGAGAGCAGATTAATGTGGTGGTTCCCACAGGCAACTTTGGCAATATCCTGGCGGCTTTTTATGCGAAGAACATGGGTGTGCCGATTAACAAGCTGATCTGTGCTTCCAATGAAAATAAGGTGCTCTACGATTTCTTTATGACAGGAGATTATGATAGAAACCGGGAATTCAAACTTACCAGTTCTCCGTCTATGGATATCCTGATTTCCAGCAATTTAGAGCGGCTCATCTACCGCATTGCGGGCGGCGATGCTGAGAAGAATGCCGGTCTGATGAAGGCATTGTCCGAACAGGGCAGTTATCAGATTACGGACGAAATGAGAGAGCAGCTTGCAGACTTTTACGGTAATTTTGCTGACGAGAAAGAGACTGCGGACAGAATCAGAGAAATGTATGAGGACACAGGCTATGTTTTAGATACCCACACGGCGGTTGCCAGTGCGGTATATCAGAAGTATGTGTCAGATACGAAGGATAGCATAAAGACAGTGATTGCATCTACGGCCAGTCCCTTTAAGTTTACCAGGAGCGTTATGAAAGCCATCGACGAGAAATATGACAGTTTATCTGATTTTGAGCTGGTGGATGAACTTTCCAAGATTGGGAATGTGGATGTGCCAAAAGCCATTGAGGAAATCAGAACAGCGCCCGTTATACATGACACGGTGTGTGACAAGACTGAGATGAAAGCAGTAGTAAAGAGGTTTCTGGGAATTGGGCAGGCAGAGTGATACGGATTTGAGTTGATTTTCCTATAAAATAAAGAGCGTAAATTAAGAAAGAGATGTCGGTCAGACATCTCTTTTACTATTCTATTATACCATAAAAATTAAGTTTTCTCAAGACTTGTAAAGCATTTGCCGGCATCGTATACTTGGGGATGTCACTTTTCAAACATCTGTCTGGGCGGATTTAGGGCACAGAGGTGGAAGCGCTTTATGGACTGGGGAGGAAATGGTGCATGGAACAGAGAAACTGGCTGGAAGAAATGACAAAACAGATATTGACAAAGCAAATGCTGGAAACGAACCATTACACGAAAAAATACGGTCTTGTTCTTAGGAAGGAGGATGCGGCACTTTTGGCCCAGGAAAGGGTCGATGTATTGAGAAAAGAGCAGAGAGTAGAGTTTGGGCAGGGGATTTTACCAAAGATTATTTATACATTTTGTGACTCGGCTTATCTTTACCAGGATAATTATTGCGAGAGTTTAGCGCGTTTGCAGGAAATTTTTTACTTGTATAAGAATGAAATGCTGGATGAGATTACGGACGATGAACTTCTGGCGTTTATGCGGGAGCAGTTTGAAAATGTGTGCTTCGGAGATTTTGGATATCTGGAAGGCACCTGTCTGGATATTTTTGCCCAGGCCGTTAGAGCTGGTTATTCCGGATATGAGAAATCGCAGGGAAGGGGAGAATTTGAGAAATTCGATATTGTCAAGCGGTGGGACAGGGAACTATATCTGGAAGCCTTACAGAATCTTTTCTGAAAATTGTTGTCTACCCGGAAATTCAGGAGAGAAATTATAACAGCATGAGTGTCATATGGAGGTGGTATGATGGAAAATAATCTATATCCTATGGAAGAAGTGATGCCGATTGTGTCTGATCTGGCATATAAATATACAGGCTGTGACCATTCTTCTGTTACTTATGAGAGGGCGCAGATGCTGATGGAAGCGGTTCTATACTGTATCAACGAATACGGACAGGGCGAAAGCAATGCCCTTTTGGTTAAGAATGTGCCGGCAAGAGAGGCCTATGAACAGGGCAGGATGACAGTGCTTCATAAGCGCAAGAGACTGCAGAAACTTTATAATGAAATGATTATGGATTTTAGGGATTATGGCTCTGTGTGTCTGGGGGATACCATCAGGCAGGGGATTCCTGCCTTTCTGGAAAAGTATGATGATAAATACGCGCCCCAGGAGACAATTTTGACGCTGGATTATCCGATTCTGCAAAGTTTTGACACACTGTCCGGTGTCAGCCGGGTTCTTCGCTATGTACAGTGTATCTGTCTGGAACAAAAATTCCTGCAGAAGATGCATGAGGAATATATCATACAGAGTCTGCGTAGTTATCAGAGGGATTACGAGTATCTGCTGGAAAATATATGCGAAGTTGTGTTACAGAACATGATAGGGCATATGATATTAAATAAACCTTTGCAGGAGACGGGATTTGGGAGAGCGGAATTGGAAGAACTGGAAGAGGTTTTGTCAGATAAGACGGTGGAGCAGATAAAGGCGTATGCCGGCAGAGCGTTAGAACGACTGGTGCATCAATACTATGATGGTGACAGCGAATTGACAGATTATTTAAGCTGTGGACTTTTAAACATCGCAGCCAGGATACATTGCAATAGGGAAAACCATTGTCTTGGAAATATTTTCGTTTTTTGAAGACAATATCCGTCCCGTTTCGTTTACAGATATATAGAAAATGGGAGAGTGTATAAGCACATACCACAAACTTGGGATGTAAACGAATAGGAGGATATTGTATGAAAAAAATGTTGATTGTATTGATGATGACTTGCATATTTCTTGCAGGATGCGGTATTACGGTTTCAAAGACTGATGAAAGCGCAGAATCAGGACCGATAGAAAAGTCAGAAAATGCAATAGAGCCATTAACTATAAAGGAGCTTACAGATAACTGGCCGGAAAGTATCTGCTATCAGGCGGATGGTGTCTGGGCGAATCCACTATGTACGGAGATGGAGATTGACGAGCCCATGACTTTGTCGATTTTGGCTGAGACGATGGAGGGCAGTCTGCGTATGAAGATTGTAAACACCGATACGTTAGAGGTCTGCTTTGACGAGAAAAATCCCGACGGCGCCTATTCTGTGAGTATTGACAAAATGGGCATTTATCAGATACGCTTTTATGCGAAAGAACATGTGGGAAGCGTTGAGATTGCGCCTGAATAAGAAAAGAGAGCATTGGCCGGCTGTAAAATGCAGTGACGGCACAATGCTCTTTTTGTTGTGATTAATCTGTTGTTTCCGGTCAGGCGTTCCTTTCTAATAGTTTCTGGTAATCTCTGTCTACGCAGATTGTCTTATATGCGGGACGAATGATCTTACCGTTGTTGGCCAGTTCTTCCATGCGGTGAGCGCTCCAGCCGACAATTCTGGCAATCGCAAAGATTGGAGTGTAGAGTTCCATCGGCAGATTGAGCATATCATACACGAAGCCGGAATAGAAATCCACGTTGATATTAACACCCTTATAGATCGGACGTTCCTTCGAAATGATTTCCGGCGCCAGACGTTCCACTAAAGAGTAGAGGGCGAATTCATCCTGCAATCCCTTTTCCACAGAGAGTTTTTCCACAAATGTCTTAAAGATAATGGCACGGGGGTCGGATTTGGAATATACGGCGTGTCCCACACCATAAATCAGCCCCGCATGGTCGAAAGCTTCCTTGTGCAGGAGTTTGGCAAGATAGTCAGCCACCTGGCCCTCGTTCTTCCAATCGGATACTTCCCGTTTCATCTCCTCAAACATTTTCACGACTTTGATGTTGGCGCCGC
>CAJUFU010000071.1:0-9581 GCA_910585555.1 uncultured Lachnospiraceae bacterium | reverse complement strand
GGCGGGGACCCTTTAAGGAACCGATTGCCGCCGCGATGACAGAGTAGGTATCTGTCAGGGAGGAAGTGACCACATGCGTGGTAAAGGAGGAGTTGTTACCGCCGCCATGCTCCATATGCAGAATCAGCGCAATATCCAATATCTTAGCTTCCAACGGCGTATATTTACTGTCAGGACGCAGAATATGCAGGATGTTTTCGGCATTGGACAGCTCAAGCTGGGGCTGATGGATATAGAGACTTTCCCCGTTATGGTAGTGATTGTAAGCCTGATAGCCATAGATGGAGAGCATCGGGAACAGGGCGATCAGCTGCAGACTCTGTCTTAACACGTTGGGCAGGGAAGTATCATCTGCCCGGTCGTCGTAGGAATAGAGCGTGAGCACGCATCTTGCCAAGGTGTTCATCATATCATTGCTGGGCGCCTTCATGATGATATCGCGCACGAAACTAGTGGGGAGAGAGCGATAACTGTTTAACAGTTTGGTAAAGTTCTCAAGTTCTTCCTTGTTCGGTAATTTATCAAATAAAAGAAGATAAGTCACCTCTTCAAAACCGAAGCGGTTATCCGCAGAAAATCCATTTACAAGGTCACTGACATTGTAACCTCTGTAAAAAAGCTGTCCATGGGTTGGCACCTGTACGCCGTCCACAATCTTGTTGGCGCGCACATCGGAGATGTTGGTCAGTCCGGCCAGAACACCCTTACCATTTAAATCACGCAGTCCGCGTTTTACATCATATTTCGTAAAAAGCTCTGTATCAATGATACCGGCTTGTTCACTCATATTTGCAAGTCTTACGATTTCAGGTGTGATTTCAGAAAAACTGTTTTGTTCCATAGATATGTACCTCCTTTCACACTACGTCATATCTTTCCATGCGATGCGGTGCATGGATATGGATAGATTATTCCGCTACATTGCCTTTCTTATCATACCATGAAAAAAAAGACTCTAACAAGTAAAATGAAGAATTTAACAAAACTTTAACATTTTTTCGAGAAGGAAAGGGGAGGAAGTAGTTGCAGGATGCTCATGTAAGGCACTGCTGAACGGATAAAAAATACTGGAAATTTTGCGGATAAGAGATTATGATAAAAGGAACTTAAAGAATGGAAAGGAGTACTGCCAGAACATGGATAAAAAGGAAATCTTGAAACGGGTAGACCACACACTGTTGAAGGCATATGCAACATGGGAGGATATTGTGACGCTCTGTGAGGAGGCGATTGCAAACGAGACGGCATCTGTCTGTGTGCCGCCGGCTTACATTAAGAGGATACATGATACTTATGGAGAAAAGATTACGATCTGTACCGTAGTGGGGTTCCCACTGGGTTATTCTGTGACGGAAGCAAAAATTGCAGAGACGCGCAAAGCGATAGAGGATGGCGCTGACGAGATTGATATGGTGGTGAATATCAGTGATGTGAAGAATGGGCTTTACCAGAAGGTGGAGGAGGAAATCCGCGCCTTGAAAGAGGTATGCAAAGATAAGATTCTGAAAGTCATCATAGAGACCTGTTATCTGACCAATGACGAGAAGATTGCTATGTGTAAAGCGGTGACAGATGCAGGGGCGGATTATATCAAGACTTCCACTGGTTTTGGCACGGGCGGCGCTGCCATAGAGGATATTCGTCTTTTTAAAAAGCATATCGGGCCAAATGTTAAGATTAAGGCGGCGGGAGGAATTTCCACGCGGGAAGATTTGGAAGCTTTTGTGAAGGAAGGGTGTGACAGAATCGGCACTTCCAGAGCGGTGGGATTATTGCAGTGAGTTTATAAGTTTTTTAGGAAATTTTTCCTATTTTGGGTTTGCTTTTTTGGGCGTTGGCGGTATAATATTAATATACTAGGTACAGTGTGGATTGCTATTTTATTAGAGATACAGAAAGGGGCATGATTATGAACGCGGTATCATCTCAAAAGAGTCTTTCTTGGTCATACACACATCTTGCCAGCGGCAAGCGTATTAATACCGCCAAGGATGATGCGGCGGGGATGGCCATAGCGAAACGGATGCAGAGTCAGGAGACAGGGCTTCGCGTCGGTGCGCAAAACGCAGAAATGGCTATGGGAGCTGCCAATGTGGCGGAAGGCGCGCTGGGTGGGATGCAGGATTATCTGCAGAGAATCCATGAGCTTGCCATCAGGTCCATGAACGGTATTAATTCTGATGCGGATAAGCAGATTTATCAAAGGGAGATTGATCAGCTCAAACAGGGCATCGAATCTTTGGCGAGAGACACTTCTTTTAACGAGCAGAAGCTTTTGGACGGCAGTATGGCAGATATGGCCATAGCTACCTCACCAAACGGCGGCGGTATGCGGATTCAGATGGAGAACTCCACGTTAGAGGCGCTGGGTATCGCTGACCTGGATGTTACATCCAAAGATTTCAACCTGGATTCCATCAAGAAAGCGATGGATATGATTTCTGAGCGCAGAAGTAGCTTGGGAGCGTCCACGAACGCTTTGGAGCATGTGAAAAATTATAATACCTCTGCGGCACTGAATCAGTTATCCTCCAGAAGCCGTCTGGAAGATTTGGATTTTCCCAAGGCGATTTCCAAGAAGAAGGAGGAAGAAGTGCTTGGGCAGTATCGGATGCATATGATCAGGAAGCAGATGGAGCAGAAGAAATCGCTCACGGCATTGTTTTAATATTGACTTTTTAAAACCTGTCTGAGATAATGTTAGAAGTGTACGGAGGCCCGTGCATACAAGGGAAGTTCGGGATCCTTTTTGAGAGATTCTTGAGGATTCCGTGAAATAATACAATTTTAAGGAGGAGAATATAATATGGCAACAAAAGCGTATTATCCCATTTCCGAAATTGGTGCTGGTAAGGTAGGATTTTCCAAGACCCGTTCCATCATCGAGGCAGCATTTTACGGAAACAACGTAGTAAAGGTCAGCACCCTGAGAGAAGCTTATGAATTGGCTAAGAATTCACCTGGTACAGTTGTAACAGATATGCCGGTCAAGGACGGCGAGACCTTTGGTCTTCCGGCAGACGCGAAAGTTCTGTTATTCAACGACGGCGCAGTAACAGGCCGTTATGCGGCAGCACGCCGTATCAAAGGCGAGCCTGGGGTTGACGAGACTAAGCTTGATAAAGTAGTTATGGATGCTGTTTATGAGACACGTTGGAAAACCATGTATCATGCAGAGTGTTTCGTAGGTCTTGATCCTGAGTTTATGGCTAAGGCACACCTTCTGATTCCGGAAGGAGAAGAGAACTTACTGTACAACTGGATGATTAACTTCCAGTATATGTCTGACGAGTACGTTAAGATGTACAAGAAGTCCAAACCGGTAGGAGACGGCAAAGAGCCTGATATCTATATTTTCTCCGACCCTCAGTGGGCTCCTCATGAGGCTCCCGATTTGGATTACAGTTGCTTGAGCGATCCTTTGACACTTTGCTACTTCGACACCAACGAGAACTGTGCAGCAATCCTTGGTATGAAGTATTTTGGTGAGCATAAGAAAGGTACTCTGACAATGGCATGGGCACTGGCTAACAGAAATGGTTACGCTTCCTGCCACGGCGGTCAGAAAGAGTACTCCTTAGAGGGCGGCAAGAAGTTCGTTGCTTCCGTATATGGTCTGTCAGGTTCCGGTAAATCCACTCTGACACATGCAAAACATGATGGCAAGTATGACGCATTTGGCGGCATCAAAGTGCTTCATGACGATGCATTTATCATCAACACTGATACCTGTGCATCTATCGCTTTAGAGCCTACTTATTTCGATAAGACAGCAGATTATCCTACAGGATGTCCTGACAATGAGTATCTGTTATCTGCGCAGAACTGCTCCTGCACCATGGACAGCGAGGGTAAGATTCAGTTAGTAACTGAGGATATCAGAAACGGTAATGGCCGTGCAATCAAGTCCAAATTATGGTCTCCTAACCGTGTGGACAAGATTGATGCGCCTGTTAACGCGATCTTCTGGATTATGAAGGATCCTACAATCCCGCCGGTAGTTAAGTTAAAAGGTTCCGCACTTGCATCCGTTATGGGCGCAACGCTGGCTACCAAGACTTCTTCCGCAGAGCGTGTTGCTGCAGGTACAGATATGAATGCAATCCGTATCGTTCCTTATGCTAACCCGTTCAGAACCTATCCTCTGGTAAATGACTATGAGAAGTTCAAGAAGTTAGTGGAAGAGAAGAATGTTGACTGCTACATCGTTAACACAGGTGATTTCATGGGCCACAAGTGTCAGAAAGAAGATACACTTGGTATCTTAGAGACCATCGTAGAGGGCAAAGCTAAATTTGAGCAGTGGGGACCTTTCGAGGATATCGAGATCATGAACGACTGGAGCGGCAAGACAGGTGACTTCACACCCGACTTAAATGACGCTGACTACAAAGCACAGTTAAAGAGCGCTCTGGAGACTCGTGTCAATGCGGTTAAGGGCTTTGCTGAGAAGAAGGAAGGTTATGATAAGCTTCCTGACGAGGCATTGGCTGCACTTGAGAAATTAGTGAACGCTTTATAAGGGCAGTAAATTTCTTTGGAATTAACTGCTCGAGGACTGCTTCGCAGCCTCGCGTGTAACCGAGAAGTTTCCTATACCATGAAAAAGGGAGAATCCGTTATGGATTCTCCTTTTTATGATGAAGGCCGGTTTTGTGTGGTATTATTTCAGCTTGTTTTGCAGTTCTTCCGATGTGCTTTTAGTTTCTTCATGGCCCAGGCGTAATGGCTGGATGTGGTGCTGACAAAATAGGAGCCGAGGACACTGCCGCCAACCCAGGGAAATACATTTTTGGTGAAGAGTTCTTCGTTAGAGAAGGTCTCGGCTAATTGCATCACTTGTTTGTGAGAATTGTCGAGCATCTCTTTGGCTTCTTCCAGTGAGGTGTTCTGATGATTCTGCCAGAAAATTTCGTTCATCTTCCCGTAGGTTTTCCAGGTATAAGGACGGGGAATGAAAGGCGCAGGATTGCCGGCCTGGTTGGTACTGACCCAGTGGAGTAAAAGCTGATGCCATTCATAGAGATGAATCAGGATATCTCTCAGATTTTTGTCGCGTTTCCAGTGTGCTTCTTTCTTTTTTTCATCATTGTTGAAATCAAAAGGCGTGGAAAGTTCTTTTTCGGATAATCCCGCAATCAACAGGTTCATTTGGTCATAGTTCTCGGCTGCTGCACTTAGCAATTCTGATTTTGTGGTTGGTCTGCTCATTTGAATTCCCTCTTTTCTAAAGTAGTCTGACATTTGTATCTGGTAATATCCTATCATAGGAAACCTGACAACCTATGTCATGGTTTGTCAAAAGATTTATTTTTTTCGTAGATGCGCCTTGCCTGCTCGGCCAGGTCATCTTTTAAATGCGCCGGGGTAAGGACGGTGACATTGGGTCCGAAAGAGAGCAGGAAACCGATCAGCCAATTGTCATCCGGCAGTTTTGCGCGGACAAAAAGGGTGCCGTCTTCCTGTATGGCCACCTGTTCGGGGTCAAATTCATCGTAGACGCGGTATGCCATCTCACAGGGAAAAGAGAGGGTGACTTCCTGTTCAAAAGGGGAATCTTCAACAGTCTGCGGAAAAGGGCCGCAGCGAAAGCTTTCTTCTAAGGGTTCCAGAGAAAGGATACGATTCAATTTGAACAGGCGGAAGTCCTGTTTTAGAGTGCAGTAGGATTTCAGATACCAGGCCTGGCCTTTGTAAAACAGTTTCAGCGGATAAATGATTCGTTCTGTGCTGTGCATAGAAGAGGCGGTATAGGTGATTTTGAGACATTTGCGTTCTATAATTGCAGTTTTCAACGTTTCAAATTTTGTGTTGTCAGTAGGATGGCTGCCCCATCTTGCAAAATCCACTTCCAGCCAGTCATCCGCGGGAGTCTGGAAGAGGGCGGAAAGCTTTTGGAGAATCAGAGCGTGATCAGTGCCGGGAGCGGCCTGAACACCCTGCAGGGCAGTCAGGATTTCCTGTTTCTCCTGTTCCGAAAGTAAAGTCCGGTCCAGGGTAAAGTCCTCCATCAGATAAATGCCGCCATTTCGCCCGTTTTCTGTAAAGACAGGTATGCCTGCGCTGCTTAGGGCGTCAATGTCCCGGTAAATGGTCCTGACGGATACTTCCAGTTCTTGTGCCAATTGGGGTGCGCTGGCGCGGCCATTTTGTAATAAGTGATATAGGATTTTAAATAATCTGCTTTCATGCATGGGCGGTTTCTCCAACATTTTGCCAAGCGGTTTTCTTTACAGCTACATTATAAGTTTACGGACTGGAAAACACAAGTTTTATCATTGTATGGTAGAGTATGGTGAGCAAGATTTGAAATTCTGCTCGCATCCTTAGCGTAGAACACTTCGGAATGGGGAAAATGATGCTTCCCTTTTAGAGGGTTTTAAGATACAATAAAGAGTAGTATTGTAGTTGTTCTATACGGCGGGAGGAGAATGCGGATTGAAGATAGGGACAAAAGAACTGCGTGTTCGGGCAGTTGCTGCAGGGTTAATTCTGGCAGGTGTGTTGACCGGCTGTGGAATGTCCAAACAGCAGACAGTTACGGAACGTCCCAAGGAGGGGACAGAAGAAGCGGTAGAAGTAATGGACATCCTCACGATTCACGAACAGATGGAAGGGGATGAAACAGCGGATGTCACCATTCATGAGCAGATAGAGAAGACAAAGGAGCCGGAGGAAACGGACTGGCGGGATGCTATGGAGGCCCTGTTGAATGATATGTATGGGGACTATATGGAAGAAGGCGGAGAGATTGCCTTTATGCCGGACGGTACGCTGATGGATGGTATTTATAATGAAGAGATTTATAAAGGTATCCGTATGTATGCCTTGGCGGCAGGGGTTTCCTTTTCCTGTTATGGAGTGGAGGAGGGAACAGCTGACGACTATCGGGAGGCGATTAAGCGTGCTGTGGACCATCAGGCCAAGGTGATTGTCTGCGCGGGAGAAAACTTTCAGAAAGCGGTTGGAGAACTGCAGGATGTGTATCCGCAGATTTCCTTTTTGCTGATAGACGGTGTGCCGGTGGATGCGGACAAAGAAGAGCTTTCTATAGCAGATAATGTGCACTGTGTTGTCTTTAAAGAAGAACAGGCGGGATATCTTGCGGGATATATGGCTGTTTTGGAAGGATACAGCCGGTTTGGATTTATCGGTGGTGTAGAGTCTGAGCCGGTTATTCGGTATGGGTATGGCTATCTACAGGGGATTGATGATGCGGCGCGCCGCCTGGAACGGGAAGACGTGTCAGTACACTATTGGTATGCGGGGACCTATGTGCCAAGTGAGGAAATCCGGGAAAAAGCGCTGGACTGGTATGGGTCGGGAACTGAGGTGATTTTTGCCTGCGGCGGACAATTGTATCAATCGGTGCTGGAGGCGGCAGAAGATGCAGACGGCATGATGATCGGAGTCGATGTGGACCAGTGCCGAGAATCAGAAAGAGTTTTGACCAGTGCAGTCAAAGATATAGAAAATGCGGTGATTATATCGTTGGATGATTTCTATGCTGCAGGGGGCCAGTGGTCAGATGGGTATGCAGGCGTAAAGCAGCTTTGCGGAGCGAAGGAAAATTGTACAGGCATTCCGGTAATGAATACGGAGTGGAGATTTAAAAATGTTACGGCAGATGAATATTATGAAGTGTTTCATCAAGTCAGAAGAGGGGAAATAGAAGTGGCAGATGCGGTGGATGTGAGACCACAGGTATCCGTCACGGTGGAATATTGATGCGGACAGAAGAAAGAAAAGATCATAATAAACAAAAAAGTATGTGGCTAAGACGGTTTATCCTATCGGTATGTATGTTGGCGCCGGGCCTTTTATATGGCTGCGGTGAGGAGGTTCCTGTCAGTTCCGAGCGGATTGAGACAGAGGGGGCCATCGTACCGGGAGAGGAAATCGACTTGGAGAGATTGACCAGAGGGGAAGTGCAGTTAAGTGTTTCCAAACTGGAGGATTATGGAACGGAAGCAGCACTGTACTATAAGGATGATGGAGAGAAGTTGGAATATTCCTTGGTAATGCCGCAAATTCCAGCAAGTGATGACGCTTACTTATACTTGTTTCAGGAGGCGTGCTATGAGGATGGGACGCTTTCAGGTGAGCCGGTTGCATTTAAGGCGAAGAGGCGGTATTGGAAGATTAAATTTCCCTATAAGAAAGAATATCTGTTTGATCAATTTGTTCCTGCACTTCTGATAGATGGAGAGTATGTGCCGGTGGCGTCCGGCGTTTATGTTCTCAATCCGGAGGCCTTGGCCGAAAATCAGGATGCGTATCCAGACGTGGGTTCTAAGAAGGGGCTGTTGTTGGATCCCACAATGCTTAAGACCACAGAACTGACAGATTTGGGCGTCAAACATGCCATATACAATATTCCCCTGTCTCATATTATGGGAGAGACCACCAATGCGTTTCTGCCTACCATTGAGTATGAGTATGAAGGGAGGACTTATCTCTTTAACGGTGCGGCCATCAATGGTTATGATGAATTGTTTGAGTATCTGGAAGATTTGGGAATGTGTGCCACGGTGGTGGTGTTAAACGACTGGAATGAGCAGCATTTAGAGTTAATACATCCGGAGGCAAGAGATCAGGAAAGCGGCGCATATTATTATATGTTTAATGCAGCTGACGCGGAGGGAGTGCAAACCCTTGAAGCGGTGGCAAGTTTCTTAGCAGACCGCTATTCCGGTGGGGAACACGGTATTGTACACAGCTGGGTGATTGCTAATGAGATTAACCAGAATAAACTTTGGAATTATCTGAATACGGTGGATGTGGCCTATTATGCGCAGGAATTTGAGAGAGGGATGCGTATTTTCTACCAGGCGATTAAGAGTGAATACGCAAATGCCAAAGTATATTTCAGTATTGATCACGACTGGAACAGCAATAAGACTGCAAGTCCTAAATATTTTAATGCCAAGGACTTGGTCAGGGCATTCAATGATGCGGCGCTTTTGCATGGCAATTATGATTGGGGCATTGCGATACATCCTTATCCCCAGCCCATGACCAGGGTAAATTACTGGTCCCAGAGTTATGATAAGACACAGGATGCGGAGATTGTATCGATCATGAATCTGGGGGTCCTGACGGACTTCTTAAGTCAGGATAAGTATTTGGATACCAACGGGGAAGTACGAAGCATCACCATCACAGAGCTTGGGTTTTCTTCCAAGTCGGGAGAAAAGCTGCAGGCGGCTGCTTTTGCCTACTGTTACTATATTACGCAGGCGAATCCATACATAGACGCTTTTATTATGAATAGACAGACAGATGCACCAGAGGAAGTAAAACAGGGACTTGCCTTTGGCATCTATGAATATGACCATTCACCCAAATATATCAAAGATGTGTTCCGCTATATTGACACGGACCAGGCGGCAAAATATACGGATTTTATGTTAAATATCCTGGAAGTGGACAGCCTTGAGGAAGCGCTTTCCTGGGCACAGTAATCCGGCTTTTAAAACAGTGGCAAAAGGATTTTCTGGTAAAAAATTCTGTTGTATTCTGCGATGGATTCGGATATAATAGAACTAACCTGGAATGTGCGATAAAGTCTTGTTATTTTG
>CAJUFU010000070.1:994-15561 GCA_910585555.1 uncultured Lachnospiraceae bacterium | reverse complement strand
GTACATATTTCTACATACACTGTTCTTTGCATCGTCCTTATCTAAATGACATTGGAGGGATATGTCCGGCTCTTTTGGCGTCTGTTTGACGAGGAAATGGTTGATACTTTTGGTAAAAGAGTATATGCTTATTAAAATATATGCTTTGATGTTGACATTTTCGAATGATATGCATACAATTAAATTACCTAATGGGTAATTTTAGAAGGGAAAAGAGGTTGAAATTAGAATACACATCCGAGAAAGTCAGATTGCAATGTACAAGTGTTAAAGCAGCTAACAAGCTGTTTGGTGGTAATGCCAGTATGACAACGAGTCTTTTTGCGAGAATAAATGCACTGGAAAGTGCGGAACATGTTAAAGATATTATTGTCCAACCGGCTTTTCGTTTTCATGGTTTGAAGAACAAGAAGGGAAGAAATTTGGAAGGGTTCTTTGCGATAGATGTAAAAACAATAAAAGAGCCTTGGAGAATTATTTTGCAACCATTAGATGAAAATAAACAGCCTTATATTCCCTGCAATATTGATGAAATAGCAGACTGCGTGAGAATTGTAGAAATTATGGAGGTGAGTAAACATTATGAGTAACTATATAGAATATAATGATACCATTGCTTTTCACCCAGGATACTATATTAAAGAGATTGTCGATGAAAGCGGACTTACCCAGGCAGACTTTGCAAAAAGACTGGATACTACGCCCAAGAATCTGAGTCTTTTGATCAGGGGAGAGCAGAACCTTTCCATAAATATTGCGATGAAATTGTCCAGAATGTTAGGAACGAGCGTAAACTATTGGCTGAATTTGCAAAACGCATATGATGCTTTAATTGCGGAATTTGATTCGGAAAAGGAACTTGCGGAAGAACGTAATATTTTCGCTGATTTAGACTATAAATATTTTAAAGACAATTTTGGATTACCGGATTTGCCAAGAAGAAAGGATGAGCAGATTAAGAAGGTTAGAGAATTTTTGAAGGTAGCAACTTTATCGGTATTAGCCAAAAGGGATATGTCTGTAAATTTTAGAAGTTCCACAGAGAGATTATCCCAGTCGAGCATCACAAAAGCGAATGCAATGGTTCAGATTGCCGCGAATAAGGCATTGAAAGTGAAGGCGCCCAGGTTTCATAAAATTAAATTTGAGGAGGCAATCGCGTATGCTTTGACATTAACCAGGAACCATGCGGGATTTTATCCACTCCTTTATGAAGCATTTCGGGAAGCAGGGGTAGTATTTATCATTCTTCCCAATCTTTCCGGTTCTAAAATAAATGGTGCGACAAAGAAGCTTGGGAATAAAGTTATGCTCATGGTGAATGACAGGCGATTGAATGCAGATTCGTTTTGGTTTACGCTATTTCATGAAATAGGGCATATTTTAAATGGAGATTATGGTATTTCGTTTGAAAAGGAAATTGGTGAACAGGAAGCAGCGGCGGACAGATATGCAGAAGATACATTAATTCCAAAGGCGTTATATCAAGAGTTTATTAGCAGCAATGAAAGGTTTGACGTGCAGTTAATTAAAACTTTTGCAGATAAGATTGATCGAGATCCTGGAATTGTTCTTGGAAGATTACAAAATGACGGGAAAGTACGTTTTGATGATTTGACGTTAAGTTCATTGAGGCATAAATATCGGGTGCAAATAGCGGAATATCAGTGAGTCGAAAACGGGGAGGCATACAATTGACAATCATAGGATGTACACTTTTGGCGGCAGCAGTGTTTATACTGGATTTGCTGATCAAGAATCATATAGAAAAAACAAGGGTAGAAGGAGAAGCCAAACCGGCCTTCGGCGGGTTACTTGTGATGCGCAGATATCGCAACAGGGGCGCCTTCTTAAATCTGGGAGAGAAGAAACAGAAATTTATGACAATTGTGTCATTGCTTTTAACGCTCTCCCTGACGGTAGTTTTTCTCACCACCTTCACATGCCGGGGCAGGAAGACTCTGAAATGGGGCTTAGCCCTTCTTCTCGGCGGCGCTTACAGCAATACTTATGACCGCCTGGTACGTAAGTATGTGGTGGATTATGTGAGCTTTTCGGTGAAGCATAAGAAATTCGCTGGGATTGTGTTTAATATATCGGATTTTTGCATTATGATCGGTGCGCTTTTGATGGTGTTGGGGCAGAAGCCTTAGGGCGTGTCAGATAAATAATATGAAAAAGGGATGGTCACAAAAGTTTGGGCCGTCCCTTTTTTCAACGTAATATTTCTTGTGGTATATCTTATGCAGTAATGACAGTGCCGCTCTTACCCTTCACGGCATCGGAAACGGTGTCGAGGGAAGTGATCAGCACCTTTCCTGCAGGATTCTGTTCAAGATAGAAGATGGCGGCCTCAATCTTAGGAAGCATAGTACCTGCTTCAAATTGCCCCTGGGCCATCAATTCTTTGGCCTGCGCTGCGGTGAGGGAGGCGAGAGCCTTTTGATCTGGTTGTTTAAAATTCTGATAAACACAGGGTACGCCTGTGAGAATGATCAGTTCGTCTGTCATCAGGTCAACAGCCAGCTTACCGGCGATGGAATCCTTCTCGATGACTGCGGAAGCGCCTTTTAAGGCATGATTCTGCTCGATGACGGGAATACCGCCACCGCCGCAGGCAATCACAATCTGTCCGGCCTGGGCCAATGTGCGGATGGCGTCAATCTCCACGATATCAATGGGATGGGGAGCGGCCACCACACGGCGGAATCCTTTGCCTGGTTCCTCGCAGACATAGTTGCCTTTCTTGATCTCTACCTCGGCATCCTCGGCTGACATATAGCGTCCGATCACCTTAGTGGGAGCGTAGAAAGCTTCGTCATAAGGGTCTACTGTCACCTGAGTCAAAATGGTGCTGACGGTTTTGGAAATACCTCGGCTTAAGAGCTCTGCACGCAGGGAATTCTGGATATCATACCCCACGTATCCCTGGCTCATGGCAGAACAGACGCACATGGGAGCCGGCGTGTAATCGATATAGACCCGCCGGAGTTCTGTCATAGCTTTGTGAATCATGCTGACCTGTGGCCCGTTGCTGTGGGTGATGGTAAGCTGATAATCGGCTTCCACCAGATCGGCCAGAGCTTTGGCGGTGATTTTTACTGCATCCTTTTGTTCCAGTGTCGTATATCCAAGCGCTTCGTGTCCCAGCGAGACCACAGCTGTTTTCCTATTCATAATCGAACCTCCATACGCAGGCCGCATACGGCCGGGAATTATCCTATTAGGATATTTGTGTCATGAAAAAAAGAATCATTTTCAGTATAGCAAACCCCGCTCCTTTTGTATAGAAGATATTTTTTAAAAAATAGATGCAATCACAGCATCCGAGGCAATTGACACACTATAGTAAGTTATGTAAAGCAATTGTGCTATTTATCTAAGAAAAAAGAGAAAATTTCGCTGCATTCTGGTTAAAATATACAAAAATTGTTTGACAGTAAATTCCAGAGAAGGTATAATAATATACAAAGAAAAGAGTCTGCGTGACGGCAGATAATAAGCAGGGTACTTACTTATTTTCCGGGCGTTTATTTTACAGCGGCGGACTTTTTTGTTTTTCAGTGATTTTATTTTATAGAATGGGAAATAGAATTGCGAAAAGGGTCTATAGGTGAAGATATAGGAAGAGTCATAGGGGAAGGGGGAAGCCGGTGTTATTCGTTTGAAAACACTGGCGGCAGTATGAGTAATTTGGATATTTTGCAGGGGATGACGCTGGAACAGATCAGGTCGGTGATAGAGGTCTTACAGCAGAGTTCGGATTCGTATTTGTTTATACTTGATCTGAATACGGATGTCTATATGGTTTCGGAGAGAGCAACGAAGCGTTTCCCGTTCGAGGACACTGTGATGGAGGACAGCGGAAAGGTACTTAAGAAGGTGGTCCATCCGTCTGATTATGCCATGCTGGAAGCGGATATTGACAGATGCGCTTCGGGAGAGCAGGATACCCACGCATTGGAATACCGCTGGCTTGACAGGAAGAACAGGGTTGTATGGATTAACTGCAGAGGTACGGTGGTGACGGGCGCTGAGGGGCACAGACTGCTTGTGGGCCGGGTCAGTGAGATGGGGAAAAAGGCCAAGGCAGATAATATCACAGGGCTTCGCAGGGAAGAAAGATTCCGGCTCGATGCGGAGGCCTTATTGCGTGACAGACCGGAGTCTATTCGTTACATCATGCGTGTCGGAATTGATAATTTCAAAGAAATCAACGAGAAAGAAGGCGGGAAGGCCGGGGATGAAGTATTGCGGGAACTGGCGGAATGCATCTTAAAGGCAGTGGATGAAAAAGTGGATGTCTACCGTCTTGCGGCCGATGAGTTTATTATCATGGATGCTTCTAAGGCACGCGTTAAGAGGCCCCGAACCGTTTACAATCAGATTCAAAAGAAGGTTGCAAATACTGCGAGAAAGAAGGAATACAGCCGCTTTTACACAGTATCGGCAGGTGTAATGGAGAATGATTTTGTAGGCAGGAGCGCGGAGGAAATCCTGCGGCTGACAGAGTTTACCTTGAATGAAGCCAAGCGTAATGGCAGAAACCAGATGGCGATATACAATCAGGGAACTTATGACGAGTATTTGAAGTGCCTCAATATGCGCAAGTCACTCAGAAAGGCGGTCAACCAACAGTTTCAGGGGTTTGAGGTGTACTATCAGCCCATCGTATCCGCGTCGGATTATCATTTGGTCGGCGCAGAAGCGCTGCTGCGCTGGCACAGTGAGGAGTATGGAAATGTGCCTCCGGCTGTATTCATTCCCATTCTGGAAGAGAGCGGACTGATCATTCCGGTGGGCAGGCATGTGCTGTGGGAGGCGGCAGCCGTCTGTAAAAAGTGGAAGACATATATACCGGGCTTTCATGTCAATGTGAATCTGTCCTATATACAGCTTTACCGTAGCGATCTGCTTCAGGATGTGGACGAGTGCATTAGGGAAGTGGGTATTGACTCGGACAGCCTGGTGCTGGAACTGACTGAGAGTGGATATATTGAGACCAACGGGCGGATCAAGGAGTTTTTTAGAGAACTCAAGGAAAAGAAGATAGACTTGGCGCTTGATGATTTCGGTACGGGATATTCCAATATGCGCTATCTGAAAGAGATAGAGGCCAAGACGGTCAAGATAGACAGGAGCTTTGTGGTGCAGGCACTGCAGAATGAATATGATTACAGCATTATCAGCCATATTATAGATATGGTGCACAGTCTGGGTTCTTCCGTGTGCATGGAAGGCATAGAGGGGAAGGAAGAATTGAATAAGATGATGCATACCAATCCGGATATGATACAGGGATATTACTTTGGCAGACCTTCTCCGGCGGATCGGTTTGAAGAACAGTTCCTGCGCACTAGAGATTCTCTTTGATACGGATATCCACATTCACATAGTGATGCTCGCTTACGGGGGCTTCTCCTGTAGTCAGATAGGTAAATAGGATAGTAAGAGGGGTGTATCCTTGTAAAAAGGGCTGCTGGCAGATCGTAGCTGCAATCAGCCCTTTTTCCATAAATTCTCTGGTGGTGGGCACCATATCGTTGGCGATGACAGTCATGTTTTTGTGACGGCCTAAAGCCATCACGGCACGGCATCCGCCGTATACGCCGCCAGCGGTGAAATAGAGTGCGTTAATCTGAGGGTACTTGGAGAGCAGACCGGAAGTCAGCTCGTAACTTTCTGCGTCATCGTCATTGTTATTGACGATATGCAGGATGCGGATGTTCTGGTAAGAATCTGTCACGTGACGAAAACCTGCAATACGCTCGGTATGGCAGAGTACATTCTGGGAACCTGAGACGATGCCCACAAACACGTCTCCCCCGGTCATAAGATGCATGAGTCCTGCGGCAGTCTCTCCGGAACGGTAGAAATTACTGCCCACATAAGCTATCCGTCTGGAATTCTCGATATCGGTATTCAGCGTTACCACAGGGATGCCCTGATTGCACAGCGCGTTAATCTTCTCACGGACAGCCTTGTCATTGTAAGGAGAGATGGCCAGGCCGTTGATGCCTTCGGCGGCCAGTTCCTCAATGGCGTTAAGTTGCTGCTCCAAGCTGTAGTCGGTTTGACGGATGAGGACAGAGCAGTTGTAGCCTTCCAGTTCTGCAGCCTTTTCATGGACGCCGGACAGTACATCGTCGTAGAAGGGGTTGCCGAGGCCAAGAAGAACCACACCCAGTTTTAAGTTTTTTTTCTGGGTGGCAAGAACGATACCGGCTTTGTTGGGTTTATAGTCCAGGGCCCGGACAATTTCCAGGATTTTTGCTTCGGTCTGGGGATTGACTGCACCGCGGTGATTGAGTACACGGTCTACGGTTCCCCGCGATACCCCTGCGAGACTGGCGATTTCTTTGATGGTTGCCATGGATAGATTCCCTTTCGTTTTTAACAGATTAGCATATTGTATGAGGCAAGTCAATTATTGATAAAATCTGGAAGACAAAAGTGGAAATAGACAATATGGCACCTGGTAATTTGTTCAATATTACGAAATTAATTTACAGGCTTGATTTTCTACTTAGGACGGCTTATCATGAAATTAACGTGCACGTGCACGGTGCAATCAAATATCCCTATATGGGTGGCAAATACGGCTCGTGTTAAGGGAATAAAAATAGCAAACGGATTGGGAGGGTTAGTATGCTGTACATAGGTGTAGATTTAGGAACCAGTGCCGTGAAGCTTCTTTTGATGGAAGGAAGCGGCAAAATCGTCAATATCGTATCCAGGGAGTATCCTCTGTATTTTCCGCATCCAGGCTGGTCGGAGCAGAAACCGGAGGACTGGTATGCGCAGAGTATCGAGGGTATCAAAGAGCTGATTGCAGACGTAGACAAGCGCCAGATAGCAGGTATCAGTTTTGGCGGACAGATGCATGGTCTTGTCATCTTAGACGAGAACGATGAGGTGATTCGTCCTGCGATTCTGTGGAATGATGGGAGAACTACCGAGGAGTGCGATTATTTGAACAATGTTATCGGTAAGGATAAGCTTTCCCAGTATACGGCCAATATTTCCTTTACGGGATTTACGGCGCCCAAGGTTCTTTGGGTAAAAAATAAAGAGCCTGAGAATTTCGCAAGAATTCAGAAGATTATGCTGCCCAAGGATTATATTGCGTACAAACTCACCGGCGTACACTGTACGGATGTGTCGGATGCATCCGGCATGTTGCTGTTTGATGTGAAGAATCGCTGCTGGTCGAAGGAAATGTGCGAGATCTGCGGTGTTAAGGAAGAGCAGCTTGCGAAGATTTATGAAAGCTATGAGACGGTAGGCACGGTGCTTCCGGAAATTGCGAAGGAGCTCGGTATCTCCGAGAATGTTAAGGTGGCAGCAGGCGGCGGCGACAATGCGGCGGCTGCTGTTGGCACCGGCACTGTGGGAGACGGTATGTGTAATATCTCCCTGGGCACCAGCGGTACGATCTTTATTTCCTCCAACAAATTTGGTGTGGATAAATTCAATGCGCTTCATGCTTTTGCCCATGCGGACGGGCACTATCATCTGATGGGATGTATGCTCAGTGCAGCCTCCTGCAACAAGTGGTGGATGGATGATATCATTGGCACGGAGGCTTACGGGGAAGAGCAGAAAGCAATCACGGATGATAAGCTGGGCGAGAACCATGTGTATTTCCTGCCTTATCTGATGGGTGAGCGCTCCCCGCACAATGACCCCAATGCCAGAGGAACTTTTATCGGTATGACCATGGACACCACCAGAGCGGATATGACCCAGGCTGTGCTTGAGGGCGTTGCTTTTGCACTCAGGGATTCCCTAGAAGTAGCCAGATCTTTAGGAATCCACATTGAGAGAACCAAGATTTGCGGCGGCGGCGCTAAGAGTCCTTTGTGGAAACGGATGATTGCCAACATTATGAATCTGAAGGTGGACGTGATTGAGAGTGAAGAAGGGCCTGCCATGGGCGGTGCTATGCTGGCGGCAGTGGCCTGCAGTGAGTATGCCAATGTGGAGGAAGCTGCGGCTGCGATCGTGAAAGTGGTGGATACCGTGGAGCCGGAGGCGGATTTGGTGGAGAAGTATGAGGCTCGCTACCAGAAATTTAAGAAGATTTACCCTGCCTGCAAAGAGTTGTTTATGCAGATTTAGAATATGATATAATATTTTTGGTCGGACAGGCGAATATTTGACAGGATTGGGGTATTGACAGCATGCGGAAGTGGAAGGAAAAACTTAATTCTAAAAAAGTGTTAGCAGGTATTCTAGCGGAAGTAGTGCTGTTAGTGGTCTATAGTATTATTGTGATTGCCGGTTATTCTGCGTATCAGCCGCTCTCCTTTACTGAGAACGACATGCAGCTTTATACTGCTGAGGGGGACGTAGAGGCGGGAAATTATACAGATACCTCTTTTGAAGGGGTGGAGGCGGTGGTGACGCCGGCCGTCAGACTAAAAGAGGGGGTCTATTATATACAGGCATCCCTGCGCGGCCAGGGTCCTGTCAAGGGCGGCTTGATTTATGACCAGCCGCGAAATGGGAAAGAATTATTTGAGAATAATGAATTTCGGGTCAGACCGGAGAAAGGACAGATTTCCTTTCGTGTCAGGATTGATGAAGATTCTCCGGTGCGTCTGAAAGTCAGGCTGACCGGGGATGCAGTTCCAGGAGATTATATTCAATTATTGGACGCTCATGTAACACCGTCCAAAGTAACCTGCTTATATCGGATATTTTGTCTGGTAGTATTTCTTTTAACGATTGACCTTTTCGTATGGGTATATTACGGATTTTATAAGAAATGGAGTAAAAGGCAGCAGGTTATTAGTATTGTGCTTGTGTTTACGGCGTTGTTTACCAGCCGGCTGTTCTTTCAAGACGGGTTGGTGCCTGCCGTCGATCTGGTGTTTCATCTGCAGCGTATTGAGGGCATCAGCCAGGGATTGCTGTCCGGGCAGTTTCCCGTGAGAATTCATCCAGGCTGGCTGGATGGACACGGCTATGCCTCCTCCATTTTTTACGGCGAGATTCTTATGTATCCGTCGGCCGTCCTGCGGATGGTGGGTTTTACCGTGGAGGAGGCTTACAAGTTCTATATGCTCCTTGTCAATGCCGGAACAGTGGCGATTGCTTATTATGCTTTCCATAAGGTGACCAAAGATGAGCTGGCGGCGATGGCGGGCAGCATCTTGTATGCGGGGAATCTTTATCGGCTTGACTGTCTGCATCAGGCAAAGGTGGGCAGATGCGGCGCCATGATGTTTTATCCGTTGGTTTTTGCCGGATTCTATCTTTTGTTCACAGAAGATGTGAACAGTAAAGAGTATAAGAAAATTTGGGGCTGTTTGACGCTTGGATTTACGGGGCTTTTAATGACGCATATGCTCAGCAGTATTATGGTGGCGGTTTATGCGGTCATTGTCTGTCTGTTGATGATAAAAAAGGTGTTTCGCAAGAATACGCTGCTTGAGTTGGCGAAGGCAGCAGGAGGGTTTCTTCTGTTGAATTTGTGGTTTATTGTGCCGTTTTTGGACTATATGTTCAGTGAGAAACTCATGATCAACGCAAAGATGGGTAATGCCGTTGAAGAAGGGGTCGATTATTATGCGATGCTGGAGGATTTTACGCAGGAGGGGAAGAATCTGTATCAGCTGGTCATGGATCGGGAATCTATGGGCTATGCACTGTTGTTAATTTTGATTCTCTATGTGGTCACCATACCGCTTCAGAATAAATCGGATTCGTTGACGAAGTGTAGCAGATGGCTTTTTGGCGGTACTTTGTTAACTTTATGGGTGTGTATGCAGTCCTTCCCGACAGTGGAGCTAGCAAGAATATCGAGTGTTATTTATAAATATTTTACAATGACGCAGTACCAGATTCGGTTTATGAGTGTGACCATTGTGTTTGCGGCCTGTATGGGAGCAGTCTTCTTTACCATGAAGCTGTTTCCGGAAAAGGAGCTGTGGATTCTGCTTGGAATAATATTGTGTATCACTGTATGGCAGGATGATATATATTTTCAGTCATCGGTGGTCGAGGACAGATTTTTGGATACTGCGGATTTGAATTTCTATCAGGGGTTCGGGCCTACCTACAGCGTGGGAAATGCAGAGTATCTGCCCACAGTAACGGACAGGCAGCAGTTGACAGATGAAATAGTGCCGCAGGAGGGGCTGGCGGTCAGCGCTGTGGAGAGGGAGTATCTGACTTATCGGATTACGGTGAATAACACTGCGGCGCAGGAGAAAGAGATAAAACTGCCGATTCTTTACTATACAGGTTATCAGACGCATGACATGGACAGTCATGCCGCGCTGGAAACATATATGGGAGAGAATGGCTGTGTGACGGTCAGAGTGCCGGGAAGTTATAACGGGCGTTTTGAAATGAAATTTCATGTTGCCTGGTATTGGCGTATAGCGGAAATCATTTCGTTGTTAACGCTTGTAATAGGAGTTTATTACAAAAACAGGAAAGGAGTCAGAGTAAATGGAAATCAAGAAAGTGACAGACCCGTCATTTCGTAAGTATGGCAGGGTCGTGGAGGGGATTGATTTCACCGAGTTGGTGGAGGCAATCAAAAAGGAGACGCCGCTGCCGGAAGGGGTAGCTTACGAGCCGTCTATTGCGGTTTTGGAGGCCACAAAGACAGCGAAAGATTTACAAAGAAGAACATACGGCGAACTGCCCATTCAGGTGGGATATTGTAACGGTCATAATTACAAGCTCAATGCCGTAGAGTATCACAGAAGTTCAGAAATCAATGTGGCGGCTACGGATGCTGTGTTGATTTTGGGTATGCAGCAGGACATCATGGACGATTTTACCTATGAGACCGCCAAGATGGAAGCGTTTTTGGTAGAAGCAGGCACGGCGGTGGAGATTTATGCGACAACCCTTCACTATGCACCCTGCAGTGCAGATGAGAACGGGTTTAAGGTAGGCATCGTACTGCCGGCAGGCACCAACTATCCGCTGAAAGAGAGCCATGAGGGTTGGGAAGACGCTCTGATTACGGCCCAGAACAAGTGGCTGATCGGCCATGAAGAGGGCGGCCTTGATGCGGGAGCACATATTGGACTTGTAGGGAAGAACCTGGATATCCGGGATTGAGTGCAGCTCAATCACATAAATGTAAACAACCGGCAGCACCGGTTAAAGGAGGATAAATAATATGAACAATTTACCGAAAGTAAAAATTGGTATCGTAGCGGTAAGCCGCGACTGTTTCCCGGCATCTCTTGCTGTGGACAGAAGAAAGGCTCTGGTGGCAGCTTACAAGGCAAAATATGATGAGGCGGATATCTATGAGTGTCCTGTCTGCATTATCGAGAGTGAGATTGACATGGTAAATGCTCTAAAGGATATTAAAGAGCAGGGATGTAATGCACTCTGTGTTTATCTGGGCAACTTTGGTCCTGAGATTTCAGAGACATTGCTTGCAAAGCATTTTGAAGGCCCGAAGATGTTTGTGGCAGCAGCAGAGGAGTCCCAGAATGACCTGATTCAGGGTCGTGGCGATGCTTACTGCGGCATGCTCAACGCAAGTTACAACTTGAAACTGCGCAATATCAAGGCATACATTCCGGAGTATCCTGTAGGGGATGCAGAGGACTGCGCTGATATGATTCATGAGTTCATTCCGATTGCCCGTGCAGTGGCGGCGCTTGCTAACTTAAAGATTATTTCCTTTGGTCCCAGACCGCTCAATTTCCTGGCTTGTAACGCACCCATCAAACAGCTTTACAATCTGGGCGTAGAGATTGAGGAGAATTCCGAGTTGGATTTGTTTGAAGCTTTCAATAAACATGCTGACGATCCTCGTATTCCGGATGTGGTGAAAGATATGGAAGCAGAGCTTGGCGACGGCAACAACAAGCCCACTATTCTGCCGAAACTGGCACAGTATGAGCTGACGCTTCTTGACTGGGTAGAGGAGCACAAAGGATATCGTGAGTATGTTGCTCTTACCAGCAAATGCTGGCCTGCATTCCAGACACAGTTTGGCTTTGTTCCCTGCTTCGTGAACAGCCGCCTTACCGGCAGAGGCATTCCGGTATCCTGCGAGGTAGATATTTACGGTACATTGAGTGAGTTCATCGGCCAGGCAGTCAGCGATGACATTGTAACCTTGCTTGATATCAACAATTCCGTACCAAAGGATATGTACAAAGAGTCCATCGAAGGCAAGTTCGATTATAAGTATACCGATACTTTCATGGGCTTCCACTGCGGTAATACCTGCTCCAAGAAGCTGTCCAAGTGCAGTATGGAGTATCAGATGATTATGGCAAGATCTCTTCCGGAGGAAGTAACTCAGGGTACTCTTGAGGGTGACATTGTTCCTGGCAACATCACATTTTATCGCCTGCAGAGCACAGCGGATAATATCCTGCGTGCATATGTGGCAGAGGGTGAGGTTCTTCCTGTGGCAACTAAGTCCTTCGGCGGTATCGGCGTATTCGCCATTCCGGAAATGGGCAGATTCTATCGTCATGTATTGATCGAGAAGAACTATCCTCATCACGGTGCGGTGGCATTTGGTCATTATGGCAAGGCATTGTTCGAGGTATTCAAGTACATCGGTGTGGATGTGAGTGAGATTGGCTACAACCAGCCTAAGAGTCTGCCTTATCCCACAGAGAATCCTTTTGCATAAACCATCGGAATGATGAAGGGATGCAGTAAGAGATAGACAAAAATAAATAGGGATAAGTAAAAAGAGCTGATGCAAAGGCGGATGATTTATCTACCGGAGCATCAGCCCCTTCTTTATCGTAAAATGAAAAACGGACTCCGAAGAGTCCGTGTAGGATAATCTTTCATTAAAGTGTTGTATCTAAAGAATAGCCTGTGTTTACGCTGCTGTAGCCGCCCTGGCTGTTATAAGTTTTTCCCATAAGGGATTCGCCCTGGCTGGCATAGCGGTAAATCGTGTTGATACGGTCAGTCATCTTTTCACCGAAAGAATATACGCCGGTAAACAAATCTTTGACATTTCCCATATCCGCTTCCTTGAATTTGGTCTCGTCTATGGAAAGGGTCTTATCAGAATTCACCGTGACACCCATTCTGGAGAATGCGGTCTTGTTGCCGCTTACAAGGCTCTTTAAATAATTCGCCTGATTGATGACGTTGGAGTTCTTGCTTTCGTTGGTGTTCTTGATCAAGGCATTATAATCTTTCACAAAAGCGGAAAAGGCATCATATACCTTGTCTTTGTTATCATTGTTGATATCCATGTTGCTTAGCTTTTCTAAAGACTTATAAAGCGTGCTGGCACTGGCGGCCGATGCAGGGTCTTCCGCCGTCTTGGAAATCTCCTTGTTGGAAGAAGAACTGTTCGTCTTCGAAGTGGATGAAGAACTTCCGGAAGAACTGCCAGCATATTTGGCCTTGGAAGAGGTTACCGCCTCACCATCGCCTGCGGCGCGGTAAATCCTGCTTGCCCGGTCAACCGCCTTGTCGGCAAAGGAACCGATACCGCCGAACAGGGTCTTGACTGTACCGCCGCGGCCGCTGTCATCTGTGAAACCTTTTTTGAAGGAATCCTCATCCAAAGACAGTGTCCTGTCTGAATTCATGGTGATACCGATCTTAGCAAAGAGCTTATAGTTGCTGTAATAAGAGTCATACAATGCGTCTGTCTGCTTCTGGACGGTGGAGTTCTCACTCTTTGAACCGCTCTTCATCAGGCTGTTGTAGTCTTTGATGAAAGAGGACACCGCATCGGTAATTTTCTGGATGTTCTCTTCACTGTGATCGTCATAATTTAGAGTGCCAAGCTTACTGGCGGATTTGTGGAGCGCATTAGCCGCAGAGGCCGATGAAGTGTCCTTTACCTTTTTTGATTTGGAGGCGGAAGTTTTCTCGTCCTCGGCGCCCTCCTCAAGCTTCGCTTTGGCATAATAAGATTTCATCATCTTACCATAACTGCCGTTTTTGATTGCCGCATAGTCAGTGAGCAGTGATGAACCGTCAAAACCGCCTGAGCTGCCGGAACCTGCACCGCTCAATAAGCTGGAATAAGTATCTGCTAATCCTGAACTTAAACCGTTTAAACTAATTCCCATTTTGCATCCCTCCATGTAATATTGTCCGACTTCCATGTCTGTTGTACTTTTGCGTAATTTACCGCCCAAACAGTGTCCTTGCGGTAAGTATATTTATGGCGTCAATAACCACATTCTTATATATATTATCTCGGTTTTTCTATGGATTTGTAAAGGGGGAAAATACTTTTTTTGAAAAAATTTACAACATTTTTGCCACCGTTAATGACAATTTTACATTAGGCATAGAAAAACCTTTTATGGATTCTAATGGTATCATTCTAATTTCAAATCATTCTCTTTAATCCAGCCAATTTTTCTTAGAAAATTTCCCGCAGTTAAGGAAATGACAGCAGGCAGGATAAAGCTGATCAGGATAAGCCCAATCCAGTCAAAAGCGGTGATCGAAGTCTTCGCACCGGCCGCAATATCGCTGAGCCAGCCGGAGTACACACCAATCTGCCCCACCAGGCCGCAGGTGCCCATGCCGGAAGAGACAGGTGTACCGTTCATCTAGATCGGAAGAGCGTCGTGTAGGGAAAG
>CAJUFU010000070.1:0-984 GCA_910585555.1 uncultured Lachnospiraceae bacterium | reverse complement strand
CGTTCATCTGCAGGTGGAACACGCAGGTAGCCAGAGGACCTGTGATGGCGGAAGCAATGACGGGGGGAAGCCAGATACGGGGATTTTTGAGGATGTTGCCCATTTGCAGCATGGAAGTGCCAATGCCTTGGGAAACCAGACCACCCCATTTATTTTCTTTAAAACTCATGACGGCAAAACCTACCATATTGGCACAGCATCCCGCTACAGCAGCTCCGCCGGCCAGTCCTGTAAGCGACAGGGCGGCGCAGATTGCCGCAGAGGAGATGGGCAGTGTCAGGGCGATGCCTACCAGTACGGAGACGATAATGCCCATCAGGAAGGGCTGTAGTTCGGTAGACCACATGATCAGCTGTCCAATACTGCTGGCTGCCGCACCGATGCCGGGAGCCAGCAGTGTGGAGAGCGCAACGCCCACGAAGATGGTCACAAAGGGAGTTACCAGAATATCAACCTTAGTCTCTTTGGAAATCAACTTACCGCATTCTGCGGCCAGAATAGCGATGATCAGTACCGCCAGGGGGCCGCCGGCACCGCCCAGCTCATTGGCGGCACCGCCCACTGCCGCCAGAGAGAAGAGCACAAGGGGAGGCGCCTGCAGGGCAAACCCAATGGAGATGGCCATAGCAGGACCGGCCATGGCAGATGCGTAGCCGCCGATGGTCACCAGGTATTCGATACCTGTCTGCTGTCCCAAGGTTTTGATGATGGTGCCGATCAAGAGGGAACAGAAGAGTCCCTGGGCCATAGCACCCAGGCAGTCCACACCGTAACGCTTGAGGGATAAATAGATATTTTTACGTTCTAAAAACTCTTTCATAATAGTAAAAGATTCCTTTCCCAGATTTTGGAACTTTCAGTCATATTGCAGTAGTTTATGAAGTTTTGTCAAGTCTATCTGGAATCAGCTGTCGGTGCTGACTCTTTGCACTTCAAAAAATACACCATCCCACGGAATAATCAGAGTGTTTTCGTCTTTTATAT
>CAJUFU010000069.1 GCA_910585555.1 uncultured Lachnospiraceae bacterium | reverse complement strand
CGAGATAATGAGCGGTGACTGGAGTTCAGACGTGTGCTCTTCCGATCTCAAATCCGCACGCGCCGCTCCATTTTCTGTATCTTAATCGCAATCACCTTGTCTCCTGCCGCATGGTTGATGGCATTGGTAAAATAGTTGGCAAACACTTCCTCTACCTTAAACTCATCCCCCCATGCGTAGACGGCTTCATACTCTTCCATGCGGACAGAAATCCCCTTCTGTTTCAATAAAATATCACAGGAATTGATATAATTTTTGATAAGGGCCGCCACATCAAACCGCTCCATACTGACGATTTCATTCCCGGACTCCAATTGATTCAATGTCAAAAGTTTCTTAACCATGGTATTCATTTTGGCGGCTTCATCCATAATGACGTCGCAGTAGAACTCTCTGCTCTCCGCATCGTCATTAATGCCCTCCTTCAACCCCTCTGCATAGCCCTGAATCAGCGCAATGGGGGTCTTTAATTCGTGAGAGACATTAGAAAGAAACTCTCTGCGCATCTCATCCACTTTATCTTTTCTTTCGATATCTTTTAGCAATTCATTATTTGCCGTCTTTAACTCTGAGATCGTCTCTTCAAGCGCCTCTGATAACTCATTAATGTTGTTTCCCAAAACCCCAATTTCTGTCTTATCATTCCCTGTATACTTCGCCTCAAAATCTAAGTGCTTCATACGCTCAGAAATCTTGGCCAACTCCAGTATGGGTTTTGTGAAACGATTAGAAAGCCAAAGTACCAGCAGCGCACTGATGAAAATTGCCACAAGACCTACATAGGCAAGGAACCGGTTGGAGATGGATACACTCTCCTGAATCCCCTCCAAAGCACTGCGCAGCATGAAAAGGTAGCCATTGTCAAGCATCCCCCACATTTCGATATATTCGGTCTGGGTCCTGTAGTCTTTGACTACCTGCATCTTATAATTATCTGTACTTAACAAAAGATTCTCTTCACTCACACCGAGAAAAATATGATCGAGCAGCTGCTTGATCACGGTTTCGGGGTCGCTCATGGAAAACTTGACCGCCTGTGATTCACTGTCCGCCACAAGTACATGGATATTATACTTTTCACGAATCTTCTGCAGTTCGATATCATAAGCCTCCGTGGTGATATCTCCTTGCCTCGAGGCCTCGTTGATGCTGGCATAGGCCCGCACCAATGCATTTTGTTTCTTATTGATATAATATCTTCCAAGCAATGTAGTGTTTAAAATAAGACAAAGCAGTATCATACCTGTAACCAATGCCAGAAGAACAAATGCAAACTGTCTTTTCATGGAATATTTCATCATAAAACACCACCTTTTTGTAACGTTAGCATCCCGCCCTGTATTTGTCAATATGTGTAGTTTCGGCTTCCTGAATTGACTTCCCGAATTACCCTTGTTATAATGAATTATTATGAAATACTGGATATTTGATAGCATACAGGCTATCTACAGGGGGAATTTTTTTGAAACATAGAGCTAGATACATATGGACAAATATAAAACTGGTGTGTACCATTGTTCCCATTGTCCTTCTGATCATCGCTATCTACTTTGTTCTTGTCAGAAACGAGATTATCATTTTGTCCAAAGCCAAGCTTTCCCTGGAATCTCAGAATTATGCGGAAGATATCAGTACTTGGACAAAATCTGTCTTACAGGAAATGACAATCTACAAAACCATGGCACAGCAGCTTGGATTCGACAAAGAAGCTACCTACAAAATGTTGGAAACAAGCGCCGGCACCCACGATGCCTATCCTTATGGTCTGTATATGGGAGATGAGAAAGGAAATTATTATGACTCCTCCGGCTGGGTTCCCGACGATGATTTCGTTGTGACAGAACGGGACTGGTATAAAGAAGGTCTTAAACATGATACGTTTACCTTCGGTGAACCCTATGTGGACGCCATGACCGGTAGCACATGTGTGAGCGTGACGGCAAGGCTCGAAGACGATTCCACAATACGCGTGCTGGCGGCAGACGTTTATCTGGATTACGCCGCCCAGCTGGTGGAGGAGGTCACCGCCAATGAAATCGAGTGTGCCCTGTTTGTAACCAAAGACAGCCGTCTGATCGTGGCAGACTCCAATGCGGCTATGACCGGAAAAATCCTGAGCACTGAAAATGACTCTCTTTTATACCAGAACATTAGCTGCCTGTTGGATACGGAAACTACAGGATTGTTCGAAGTTCCAGGCGATGGAAACGGTCATTATTTCGTAAATGTCAGTACGATTGAAAATACTGGATGGTATTTCGTGACTTGTATGAACCGTGCCGTTGTGATGCAGAATCTTAAGAGAATTGAAATACCCATGCTGATGGTGGCAGTAGCCGCCGCCCTGCTTCTCTTTGCCGTGACATCAAAGTTTTCACGGGAAATGAGTATCATTCGCAAAAAGGCGAAACGCGACCCTTTGACCAATTTATGGAATAGAAATGGTTTTGAAGAACACATCCGCCTTTCCTTGGAAGAAAATCCCGGACAGGGACTTCTTCTCATCATAGATATGGATAATTTTAAACTGGTCAATGATCAGCTTGGGCACCCTGTGGGCGATAAGGTTTTGCAGGATTTCAGTAAACTTTTAGAATCCTTCTTCAATCGTAATAAGGACGTTGTCTCCCGCCTGGGAGGTGATGAATTTGCCGTCTTTATCGGCCGCAATATTACTGCCGCAGAAGCGGATGCCATGTTGACGAAATTTATGAGCATTGTACATAAGAATCTTGAGGAAAAATATCCTGCACAAAATCTATCCGCCAGTATTGGTGCTGCCTTCGTATCACGCAGCGCCTCTTACAGCTTTTTATATCAAAATGCTGACAAAGCGTTATATGAGGCAAAGCGTGGCGGTAAGAACAGATTTCAGTTCCATTGAGCAATCTCTTTGTCAACAACAGAGTTAAGCTCGATTACGGGATTCGCTTCGCAGACTCGGATATGGTTGGAATCTCCTATAGCATAAATAGAAGCCAGGAATGACACGCGGTCGTTTCCTGGCTTTAATATTGTGTATTGCCAAATTCTCTTCATCCGTCCGGCGGACCAATTTAGGATTCCTTATCTTTCTTCTTTTCCTCTTTCGTAAGCCGTCTTTGTTCTTTTCTTTGCAGTCTCTTTTCTTTGCGGCTTCTCTTATCTATAATCAAATAGAATGTCGGCATCAGCAAAAGAATCAATACTGTGGAAGCAATCAGACCACCGATAATGACCAAAGCCATACCTTCCATCATAACAGACCCTTCCCCGATTCCCAAGGACATGGGCACCATGGACAAGATGGTTGTCAGCGTGGTCATCAAAATGGGCCGCAGTCTCAGCTGTCCGCTCTGAATCAAAGCTTCCTCCAGGGGCATTTCCTCCCGCAGTCTGTTGGCGGTATCCACATAGAGGATACCATTGTTTACCACGATACCCACTAACATCAGCACACCCATCAGTGAAACCATGCTTAAGGTTGACCTGGAAATGTACAACAGTCCGAAAGAACCAATCAACGCAAAGGGAATACTCATCATGACCATCATGGAAAATCTGGGCGACTCAAACTGCATGGCCATGACCAGGAAGATCAAAAATACTGCTACAAATATGGCCGTGATAATTGCCGTAAACTCATCAATCATCATATCGTCCATCATCGTAGTGGTCCGGGAAACACCTTTTGGCAGAACCATCTGCTCCATGGCTGCATCCGCCGCTTCCTGCGCCGTATACTTGGTCTCGTCCGTGGTATTGGCCGTCACTGCCACCTGATAGATACCGTCCACACGGGTCAGCGTCACCGGGGAATCCACATACTCTACCGTTGCAATCTCTGACAAGGGCACCTGAGTCCCATAGGGTGTGGCCAAGGTTATATTTAAAAGGTCGTTCATATTATCATATTCGCCATCCGGATATTCCACCCGCACGGCAAATTCTTCGCCGCTCTTCGTCAGCTTCGCAGCCTCTGTACCGCTTAAGGTACTGTACATTTCCCCCGCCACCTGCATGGGCGGAAGTCCTACTGCCATACTCTTTAAGGGGTCGATGATCACCTTCGCCTGGGTAGAGGCATCTGCCATATTGGAAGATGTCTGCAAGACACCCGGAATCTGCTGCAGCATCTGCTGTACCT
Source organism: uncultured Lachnospiraceae bacterium (assembly GCA_910585555.1). GTDB lineage: Bacteria > Bacillota > Clostridia > Lachnospirales > Lachnospiraceae > UBA3282. Next base: position 12,297 of record CAJUFU010000069.1, on the reverse strand, counting down.
GCTTAGATGCCGCCTTCAAATCGCCTAAATCCCGTCCTTCCAGATCGATCTCGATGCCGCTGCCCATCATACTGGTCATACTGGCTCCGCTGGCCTGGATGCTGATATCCATATTGGTCTTATCAGCAAGCGCCCTGGTATAGCTCTCAATTGCCTTACCGGTAGAAAGTTCACAATCATCGGCAAGGTAAGCCGTCAAGGTGGCGGTGGAGCCGGAAACACTGAAGGAATAGCGGCCCACATTCTCATCTTCCTGTGCCATCTCTTCTAAGAACTTGGTCTGTTCCTCTATCACATCCATCTTTGTCCCCGACCGGAAACTTGCTGTGATGGAAAACGCCCCCTCATCCATACTGGGCATCAACTCCGTATGAATATGACTCACCAGCATAAAAGCCGCCACCAGAAGAAATACGGAGACACAGACTACCAGTCCCTTTTTGGGCAACAGCCTGCGTAGCAGTCTGTCGTAGCCGCTGTTTATCTTACGTAACAATTTATTGATCGGCAGTTCCTTCTTCTCATTCGGTTTGAATTTGGAAAAGAGAAGGGGAATGATCGTCATCGCCATGACCAAAGACGACAGCATGGCCATAATGATTGTCATACCCAGTTCCGAGAACAACTGTCCCGACAAACCTTTCATCGTACTCAATGGCAGATACACCACAACCGTGGTTATGGTGGAAGCCACAATGGAAGCCGTCACAATACTGGTTCCTTTAAGCGCTGAATCCTTATACTCCCCGGTCTCGTCCTTTAGCCTAAAGCAACTTTCCAGCACCACAATGGAACTGTCCACCATCATACCGATTGCAATGACCAAGGCTCCCATGGTCACCACATTGAAAGTAAACCCCAGCATATTCATGCCAATCATCGTAGCAAACAAAGAAATCGGCATGGAACTGCCCACGATCAGACTGGCCCGCAAATCTCCAAAGAAGAGAAACAGGACAATCATAGAAAACAAAACGCCCAAAAGCAGTGTGTTTCCCACAGATGTGAGGGAAGATTGAATCATATCGCTGGCGTTATAGATCACGCTGATTTCCACCGTGTCATTATCATCCTGCAATCTGTCCAATACTCGTTTTACATCCCTGGTCACATCCACCGTACCATAGCTTTTCTTCTTTGTGACCGCAATGGTAACATTTTCCTGGCCGTTATATCTGCTTATACTGGAAGCATCCATCTGGCTTTCACTCACATGGGCCACTTCTGAAAGGGGGATAATCTGCCCTTTGGATGTGGTGATGGGAATATTCTGAATCTGTACCACACCTGAAATATCCGCACTGCTGGATACCGCAATATCCTGAGAACCCTGACTCACATTTCCGGCAGGAACCGTAAAATCCATGGAGCCGATGGTCTGGGCAATGGTACTCATGGTCAGACCGTATTGCTTCATGGCCTGGGAATCCAACTGGACTCTGATATAATTCTCATGACCGCCGTACACCGACACATCCGCCACACCGGAAATGGTCTCGATCTCCGGCACCAGGGTATCATCCACGTAGCTTAACACATCACTGTCACCCACAGCCGTGACGGAGATATCCATAGTCTCCATCTGGTCCATAGCCATCTCGATAACCATAGGATCGTTCACATCCTCCGGCATCGCAGATTTGGCTGTATCCAGGGCCGTTTTTAAATCCATATAAGCATCTTTTAAATCCGTTCCGTATTCATACTGGAACATGACCATAGACATATTCTCTGCTGACTGCGAAGTATAGGTGGTCACGCCGCTCTGCTCGGAACCTGCCGACTCCACTTCCTTGGTCACCAGCTCCTCCACACTCTCCGGGTCAGCCCCCGGATAAATGGTGTATACCAAAAGCATGGGAAGCTCCATGTCCGGTGTCAGTTCCAACCGAAATCCTGCCACCGAGGTAAGTCCAAAAACCACCAGCGCCAGAATAATCATCGCTATGGATACCGGTCTCTTTAAGGCCAATTTCGTCAAACTCATGCTGCGCCTCCATCCTTATTCCGCGTCTGACGCGGCATCAACAGTTTCCGGTTCTCCTGATTCTCCACTGCCCTGTATGGCTATTTCTGCCCCGTCACGCAGATTTGCCGACCAGCTGGTAATCAACACATCCTCCGTCTCAAGCCCTGACAATACGGTGATTGTCTCCGCGTCAAAAATGCCTGTCTCCACATCCTTACGCTTGGCAATCCCGTCCACTGCCACATAGACATAGGGCTGGCTGTCATCATAATACACTGCATCATAGGGAATCAAAAGCGCATTCCCCTGCTGATAGGTATCCGCAATAACCTTCACACTGCTGCCTGTGAGCAGACTGGCATCCGGAGTGCTCACACAGGATTTCACCGCAAACAATCCGGTATTCTGATCGATCATCGTACCGATTTCGGTAATCGCCGCATCATACAATTTCCCGTTCCGGTCCACCTGTATCTTCTGCCCCACCCGCAAGGTGTTACGGATTCCTTCACTCACGTTGAATGTTACCGTCATGGTATCCTTATTGGAAATGACAAAGGCAGGCCCACTGCTTGGGGAAGCCAGATCATGCTCTTTCACATTTACCGCCTCGATCACTCCATCGATTGGAGCTGTCAAGGTATACATATCCAGCTGATACTCCGCACTGTCGATGGCAACCTTCGCCCCTTCCGCGCCGACTTTGGCGGAATTGACCGTAGCAGCCGCGGAATTAACGCCAAGCGCCGCTGTTTTTTTGCTGGCTTCCTGCACCGGTGTGGTATCTATGTTGAGGCTGGCTTCTGTCATATTCTTAACGGCCTCTGTCTGTTCCAGACTTTTGTATGTATCGGAGAGGGTATTGTTTAACTTCTCCTGTCCGTCCTCGATGGACTCGATTCCTTCCTTAACCTGTTCGTAGGCGGACTCTGTCTGGGATACCGCCGACTGAGCCGAGGACATGGCGGCGCTGGCGCCGTCTAAGGCTTCCTGATAGTACTCTAACTCTTTTTCTGCGGTTTTTAATGCCTCGTCGGTTTCATCCAGCTTATCCTTTGCTTCCTCTAATGCCTTATCATAAGCGGACTCACTCCCGCCAAACTGACTATCTATAATCTCCTTCTTCGCAGCATCATCCCCTGTCTCCAATGCCGTAACAACCGCAATAGCTCTCTGATAGGCCGCCTGCTTTTCATAATACCCGGAAGAATCGACCATCGTATCATACACAGCCTGAGCCTGCCCGTAGGCTTCCTGGGCCTGTTCTGCATATGCGTTGGCCTTGTTCTTTGCTTTCTTTAAATCGTCCTTCTTCTCTTCCGCGTCTTTCTTATCTTCGCCTAAATCTTCCATCTGATCATAGATATCATCTATGCCGTTGTTGATGTTGTCTATCTGTATCTGCATCTGATACATCTGCAGGTCTTTCTGCCTCTGGGTCTGTTCATTCTGTACATCCAGCTGTGCAATCGTACTCTCATACTGGGCCTGGGCAATCTCGTATCCCACCTGGGCCGCATCCACATTGGCCTCCACGCTGTCATACTGGGCCTGGGCACTGGCAAGCTGCAGCTGGGCCGCCTCGGAATCCAGTTTACATAACTCTTGTCCAGCCGTCACAGTATCGCCAACAGCCACATCAGCGCTCAGCACCTCTGCTGACACCATGGGAATCACATACACAAACTCCTCCGGGCTCACCGTACCGACAAACTCATTTTTCAATGTTAAGGTCCCGGCTTCGGGATTTAGCACTTCAACAGGAATTTCTTCACTGATTGTCTCTTCCTCCACCACTGTCTCCTGTCCACAGCCTGTCAACATCGTACCTGCACATGCCGATGCAGCCAGAAGTGAAATGGCCCTGCGGGGGAATTTTATGTATTTTCTCTTCATCGTCTAACCATGTCCTTTCCCTAAAATGCTGTTCATGCACATTCTTTAGAATACATTTTTTTCATCAAAAATCAAGTATCTGCTTCTACATTTAAGATTTTTTTTAGAAAAATAAACATAAAAATACCGACCCCGTCCACAGACGGAAATCGGTATCTTTTTTAACTGAGCCATCGGTCCAGCATCTTTTGTAACTGGTCAATATCTAGCGGTTTCATCATATGTTCATTCATGCCGGAAGCTTTGGCTTTCTGCACATCCTCCAAAAAGGCGTTGGCTGTCATTGCAACGATTGGAACCCTTCTGGCATCCTCCCGCTCCATGGCGCGTATCACGCAGGTGGCATCGTATCCATTCATAACAGGCATTTGAATATCCATCAAAATCAGATCATAATATCCCGGCTGGGAAGCTGACATCATGTCTACCGCTTCCTTGCCGTTCTCAGCTGTCTCAATCTTAACTCCCGTCATAGAAAGAATTTCCGTTGCAATCTCCCTGTTTAGATCATTATCTTCCACCACCAAAAGGCGCTTGTTGGAGTAATCCTTTTTGCCAATCTCCTCCAAAGAACTGTTATGTTCTACTTCATCATCTTTCGGCAGAAAACCTTTGAATGTATTGATCAGGCGGTTTTTATAGAGCGGTTTCATGATATAACCGTCTATCCCTGCCACTCTCGCTTCCATCTCGATATCTACCCAGTCGAAAGACGACACCACTGCAATAGGCACCTCGGAATGGGCCAGTCTGCGTATCGCCTTAGCTGTTTCCAAACCGTTCATGCCCGGCATACTCCAGTCTAAAAGTATGGCAAAAAGGTCCTCCCCCTGCTGCTTTTTATCGATCACGTAGGCAACTGCTTCCGCGCCGGACAGTACCCAGTCACCCTTCATGCCCATTTTCTCCAGCAATACACAGGTACTCTCACAGATAAAACGGCTGTCATCCACCACAAGCACCGTCTTGCCTTCCAGATTAAGTCCTTCTGCCTGATCTTGCTCTAAGTATTTAAGGGGGATTGTCACTGTAACGATCGTACCGACTCCCTGCTCACTCTCTATCTCGATATCGCCGCCCATCATTTGAATAATATTACGTGAAATGGTCAGCCCTAACCCGGTTCCATGAATCTTGCTGATACGCACATCTTCCGCCCGCTCAAAGGGTTCAAATATCTTCGTCAAAAACTCCTCGGACATACCGATTCCATTGTCCTGAATCACAAACTCATAACGGCCCGTATGACTTTGGGTGGATGATTTCTCTGCAATATTGATACTGATTTCGCCTTCATTGGGCGTATACCGGACCGCATTGGTTAATATACCCCCAAGCGCCTGCTGAATCCTCATGATATCCCCGGTCACATTTTCATGCTCCAATTCCTGGGCAAGCACTTCCACATGCTGTCCCTTGGTCTCCGCTTCGGAAGCCGTCATCCTGACCAGATTATCCACCATATCAAAGAGGTTAAAGCTCTCCTCATTTAACGACATCGTTCCCGCTTCAATCCTGCTCATATCGAGTACTTCATTGACTAAGGAAAGCAAATGCCTGCTGGCCGAAGATATTTTACTAAGGCACTCCTCCACCCCTTTGGGATCTTCCAGTCTGGTGCCGGCAATGGCTGTCATACCGATGATCGCATTCAATGGCGTCCTGATATCATGTGACATCTTAGAGAGGAAATCTGTCTTTGCACTGCTTGCACGATCCGCTGCTTCATAGGCATCCAAGAGCGCCCTCTTGGCATCCCGTTCCTTCCTCTTTGATTCTGTAATATCCTTTGCATTGCTGAGAGCCAGAATGTCTCCGCTCTCCGTATCCTTCGTGAGGAGAATGGTGTAACGCAGTATCTGCGGCATATCACCTGTCCCCACCGTCTCCACCTCCGCGATCAGCTCATTCTCTCCTCGCTCATATGCTTCCAGTAAGTGTCTCGTATTGACCGTCTGGATAAAGAGCTCCCGGTCTTCCGGAAATACCATCTCTTTACTCCACCGCATGAAAAACTCATCCGCATCACAGGGTGCCTGCAATCCCACCAGTGGCAGTACGGCCGTCATCTCACCGTTCCTGATCTCATAGAAATCCTCTTCCATCAGATTCTTTGTGACATTCACATTATATACAAATACCGCCTCGGAAGTAATCGCATGTCTGTACTGCTCCTCAGCGCCCAATGTCCTGCGCAGAGCGGCATTAGACTCTTTGATTCTCAGATTCGCCTGCTCAAGTTCCTCCTTTGCCTGCATCAGTTCCGCATTGGAACGGACGAGTTTGTCTGTTATCTCCGCCTCTTTCGCCTTTTCCTCCGATATGTTTTTTACATACCACATAACACGGGCGTTCGACTCACTGAAATGATCAACCGGTATAATTTTGGAACGCACCCATATCCATTCCCCATTCACTAATCGATTATAATTGAAGTATACGGAAGCGCCGCCCTCCAAAAAGACTGCTTTCAGATTTTCAGCCGCCATAATATTCAAAAAGCTTTCCCGGTCTTTTTCCCCCACGTGGTTATTGGCACAGGATTCTATGGTTTTCCTGTAATCACCTTTGTGGCTCTCCATCTCAGCCTTTTCACTATCTACAACTTTCATATCAATCATGGAATTTTTGTTAAGATCAATGGCGCTGATTCTAAAGTAGGCATCCTGCAGCATCTGGAATGCTTCCTGGTTCAACTGATCACTTCTTCTCGCCTCATCTATCAGACGCACCGCACCAATCCATATCTTCCTGCCGTCGCAGGACACGGACTGCGTTCTCTCTTCCTGTACCCAGATGCCCTCGCCTTTACTATTCTTCAGCCGATATTCCAGGCTGTTTTGGCCGCCCTTTTTACACGCCTTCTCAAAACCGCTGCGGTCCTCTTCATACACCGCTTCCAAATAGTTTCCGCCCGTAACCTTCATGAACTGCTGAAAGGTCATCCCAATATTATTGAGTGCAAAAGAACTGATAAAATAAACAGGAAAACCCTTCTCATAGAAACCGCCGACCACGCCCACTGCCCCATTCTTGTTCAGCATATCTATGATTCTATTCTGGTTGATTTCCCGAAGATTATCATCCTCATTGGCAAAAAACAATTCTTCCTGATAAAACCACCGTTTGGACATTTCCTTATCCTCCCACCCATACTGTTTACCACAGACTGTACGGTTTATTCTACCTCAAATTTATATCCCATCCCCCAGATGGTCTTGATCAAATCGCCTTTTTTCCCCATTTTACTACGCAGCTTCTTCACATGAGTATCTATCGTTCTTGCGTCCCCAAAATAATCATAATTCCAGACACTGTTTAATATCTTTTCTCTGGATAATGCAATTCCTTTATTTTCCATAAAATAAGACAGCAGTTCAAATTCTTTATAACTCAACTCCACTGCCTGCCCGTCAACTGTTACACTGTGTGCCGCTTTATCAACCCGGATTCCGCCGGCTTCCAATAATCTGTCTGCCGTGACCTGACTGGTCCTTCTCAAAATCGCTTCCACACGGGCCACCAATATCTTAGGACTAAACGGCTTGGAAATATACTCATCAACCCCCATTTCAAATCCTTGCAGCTCATCCCGTTCGTCTGCCTTTGCTGTCAGCATGATAATAGGGACTTTGGAATACGCTCTGATTTCTCTGCACACCTGCCACCCATCCATCTTGGGCATCATCACGTCAAGAATCACTAAATCAATGTCGTTTGATTCAAAAAAGATGTCAAGTGCTACAGCGCCGTCTTCCGCCTCTACCACTTCATAATCACTCTTTACCAGAAAGTCCCTTACCAGCTTGCGCATACGGCTCTCATCGTCCACCACCAGGATTTTCAGCTTATCCATATCCCTTTACTTCTCCTTGTCGTCTACTGTGCACTGTCAAGCTCCCGCTTTGCTTTACGCAGGGCGTTCTCCCGCTCTGTAAGCTCCTGCTCCCACTGGGAATACTCATCCACCACTGCCCTGCGGTAATTGATGATGTTGGGCACATCACTGCGCCAGGACATTGCCACCATTGCCGCCACCAAAAGTACCAGAATCACATTGATCAATAGGGAAGTGATAAATCTCCCTTTATATTCTATTTTAGGATGTCTTGCAGCAAAACTTTTCCTGATGGAACTGTTGTTCTCCGTCTTGTTACTAAAGGTTCCATAAAGCGGCACCGGCCGGATTTTATCTGCCGGCACTCCCCATTTAACCATTTCTTTTTGCATTTTCTGCAGATAGGCGAAACCAACCGGCGTCAAAAACACCTTATTATCCAGTGCCCTGTTATAGACAAGTAGCACGTTCTGCGGCTGACGGTAATCCAGGTGCTTCTCCAGATTCTCTATCTTCTTTTCTTCCATCCTGGCAGTTTCCGCATCCGCTATCGTTGCAAAGCGGTAACCGCCTACAATAAGATCTTCTCCGTTCCTGTCCATCCCACTCTCCTGCATGTCCTTGCGGATAGATGTCTCCGTTACATTTCGTTATCCTCAGATATCTTACCCGCAGTTTATGCTTAAATCTTGAAGATATTCATATTATTCTCCAGGCGTGTGGCCACATCCTTAAGCTGTGTCGCATTCTCTGATATATTGTATACAATACTGCTCACTTCCGTAACAGAAGCGGAAGTCTCCTCTGTGCTCGCCGCATTCTCTTCTGCAATCGCTGTCAGATTCTGAACCACGTCTACCACATTTACCCGCGCCGCGTCCAACTTCTTTGTCTTGTCTGCAATCCGGTTGATACCATCCATAGAACCTGTGATACCTGTCTGTACCTGCACAAAAATATCATTGGTACGCCCCACGCTCTCATTCTGGCTGTTGATGATTTTCTTTACCTCTTCCATGGTTGCTACAGATTTTTCGGAATCTGTGATCAGGGAATCTATAATATTCTCAATCTGACGTGCCGAATCATTGGACTGCTCAGCCAGCTTCTGAATCTGGCCTGCCACCACTGCAAAGCCCCTGCCCTGTTCTCCTGCACGCGCCGCTTCGATGCTGGCGTTTAGAGACAAAAGATTTGTCTCCTCCGCAATGGAAGTGATTAACGAAGTGGCCTCCCGAATCTTCATGGCAGACTCATTGGTGGTATTGGTCTGCTCATAGATTACCTCAATCGCCTCTCTTGCCTGATTATTAATCTTCTCAAGCGCCGTCAAAGTAACAAATGCCTCTTCACTGGACCGCTTCATGTCGTTTGCATTGTCTATCAGATCATCTACCTCCTGAGAAGTCTCCTCCACCATATTGCCCATCAGGATTACATTTTCCGTTGCTTTCTGCGTCTCTTCCGCCTGGGAAGATGCGCCCTCGGAAATCTCCGCTACCGCTTTCTCAACCTGCTCTACTGTAGTGGCGGTCTCGGATGCGTTTGTATTGAGTGAATCCGACGCCGCAAAAAGCTGTTCACTCTGCTCTTGAAGATCGGAGACAACATGAACCAACTGACTGCGCAGTTCCGCTACAGCCCGGCTCATTGTACCAGTCTCGTCCTTTCGTGCTGTCAGCTTAGCCTGCCCTTCAATTTCAGAAAAATCCATATGTGCCAGGCGGCCGATAATATTTGTCACTTTGATAATCGGATTTACGATCTTACTGATAAAGAAAAATGCTATGATGCTGGCAATGATCACCAGAATCGTGGTACAGCACGTACCAATCAGGGTCACATGATTCACCGTTTCCATCAACTCATCTTTATCCGCAGATACCACCAGGATACTGTGTCCCCGTTCGGCCACATAATAGGAAGCATATTTGACCGAACCGTTAAACGTATATTCTACCACATTAGGCTCCGGCACTGTGCCTGACTTTAACTGATTCACCACGCCTTTGACCACTTCATTTTCTACAGGCTGTCCTACTTTCTCCTTGGTGGGATGATAGAGCATCGTGCCATCCTCGGCAACCATATAAGCATAACTGGATTCCACACCCTTTAACCCGATTCCGCCGATCGAATCCGCCAGATTATTATAATCCATGGCCGTATTATATCCCTTTGTCTCAATGGCAGTTTCGATATTACCGCCATAGGCCACGGCCAAATCGTACAGATAACACTGATTGTTTTCCATCAGAGGGATTCTGAGATTTCTAATCAGAACGACCGACAGGCAAATCGACAACAAAACCATTGCCACTACCATAGCCCCTATAATCTTTGTCCGAACAGAATGCAGAACCCCCACTCTGTAATTATCCTTATTGGTTTTACTTGTTTTCTCTGCCATATGCTTCCCTCTCTATGTATCCTTTCATTTATTATGCCGTTTACTATGATTTATTTTACAGCAAAATGCATGTGGTGTCCAGAAAATAAAGCATTTGGATTTTTGTTTTCCAAATGCTTTCCTTTGATGGACCAGACGGGAGTCGAACCAAATACATCATCCTAAGAGCATTGATTTTACAGCATTTTTAATATTTTATTTTAATTTGACCCCAATTTTTTCAAGATGTTTGAATATACATTATTCAGCATATCGCTATCGTTTTCATCGCTTTTGCCTTTTGTTCTTGTATTACATGTATATATTTTGTATAAGTAATTGTTATGTTTGCATGTCCCATAAGTTTACTTACTACTTCAATATTGACTCCCCGTCTTAACATTGTAGAACCAAATGTATGCCGTAAAGTATGCAAAGTAACTTTCTTATTAATATGCGTGTTTTGCATTACCCTGTCCAGACTTCTTTGGAGATTGCGCGCATTTTTCATTTTGCCTGTCTTAGTAGTACATACATATTGTGATCTAATACCATTTCTTAAATCATATTCTTTGAGGATATTAAAATAATCGACTATTGTGTCATTTAATGGTAATACCCTAACGCCCGCTTGTGTTTTTGTTGAACTCTTAACTTTTACATATTGAGCATTTCCAACATCACTGAAATTTCTTATATTGCTTTGGACTGTTTTATTGATGTATACAATATTTTCTTCTAAATTTACATCATCCCATTCTAACGCTATTGCTTCTCCTACTCGTAATCCTAAATTTAATATAATCAATAAAACAATCGCATCCCTACTTCGATACTCGTTATTATTCCACTTTGCCAATGCCGCTTCTTTAAATTCAGCAATTTCTACATCGTTTAATGTCGTCTGTACTTTTGTATTTGTTTGGATACAGCTTTCGACTGGTAGTTGTACATTATCACAAGGATTCTTATATATAATTCCCTCTGTGACCGCCATTTCCATACATGGTCTCAGAAGATGTAGAATACGTTTCAGCCCGGACAATGCTAAAGGCTTTATAGCATCATCTGGCGGGTTGGCATGTTCATCTATGAATTTCTGAATATCAGCAGTTGTTATATTCCCAATCATCCTTGTACCCAAAGTGTTTTTTATCTGGCAATTGAATACACTATATAAACGAGTATATGATGATGGTTCAATTTTGTTCAGCTTATAGGTCGTGAGCCAGTATTCTATATAATCATTAAGCACAATCTTTTGGGGATCGCGGTATCCGTTTTCGACCTTTTGTAAGTATTCCTTTGCCTTACGTCTAACTTCTGCTTTTGTACCACCATAGAAACTTTTCCTTATACCATTTACGGTAATTCTTCCTTCAAACCTATTATCTACTGTCCTTTGCTTAATACTCATTCCATTTATTATTGACGAAATATTTATAAATGGCATTATTAATATAATTCACCTCCTAAAAAATAATGCCATGATAGATATTATAATTATACTATCTTCATGGCACTATTTCAATTATTGGTAATAAATTTCTTCCCCTATATGATTTGAAATCCACTCTTCTAGGATTTTGAAAGTTGTTATATAATCTTTTCCAATCTTAACCATAGGAAGTTCACCAGATTTTATCAATTGTTGAATCTTTGTTTTTTTGAATGGAAGTATATCATATAAATCAGTTTGCTTAATCACCTTACCGTCATATTTACCATATGAAGCATTATTTGTTTCTTCCATTAAATTTACCTCCCTGTACTCCCGAACCCGCTCCTATTAACACCATTAAGATTCTTTACTTCATTAAAAATAATTTGTGGCTGATGCTTAATAATCCTAAACTGGCAAATCCTATCTTTCATATGAATCTCAGCATCTCTTATTGCATATACTGGCATATACCACTGATCATCATCTCCACAATAACTTTCATCAATAACCCCAATATGATTGGTCTGAATAATACCAAAATTCTTAAAGGTAGAACTCCTGGGAACTATATGCGCCTCATATCCCTCCGGCAACTCCATTGCAACTCCCAGAGGAATCAGTTTAAATTCTCCCTTCCTGAGATAGACATCCTCTGCTGCCCGCAGATCAATCCAATTTGATTTATCTCCTTCTATATATTCAAGTCTTAGGCATTTGTTAAATGCCATAACCCATTGATTTTACTGGGTTTTCTCGTTGTT
>CAJUFU010000068.1 GCA_910585555.1 uncultured Lachnospiraceae bacterium | reverse complement strand
TCTACACTATAGCCTACACTCTTTCCCTACACGACGCTCTTCCGATCTTTTTGTATCCTGTGGCCACCACCACGACCACCAGCACAATAAGCAGTACCACAACCAATTTCCAAATCAATCCCGCTAAGAATCCCATAATGCTCCCCCTTTTCTTTTGTATAATTTATTCGGTAATTGTGAAACGCATTCTTTCAGGAATGCTGCTTCCTCTCCTTTACAGGCTTTTGCGCACGCCACCTGCCAAACGCTCCCACAAGATAGGCATAAATCTTATCCAGTCCCACCGCTAATAGATAGATATACCCCACAGAACTTAAGAACAAAAGAAGCGTATTGGAACCGCTCATCATCACCCCTGAAAAGTTCGGCAGGTAACGGTACAGGAACACATGATGCAGCAGATAATAGGCAAAAGAATGCCTCCCTATGGTTGCAATCAGGTTCTGCACCCGTCCTGACTTTATCCAGGTTGACACCTCCATAACAATCATGTAGGTGGAAACCGCCAGCATAAACACCACATGATAAGCATTGAAATAATAACCGGACTGCTCCACCAGATATACCATCGCATACAACCCGACGCCCACCACAGCCAGAATCCGTCTGCCCACGACCACCGCTTTCTGGCGGGGACTCTTCCTGATCATCTCAAACAGCATCCCCAGCACAAAGTACATACTGCACACGATCAGATTCTTCTCGATCATCATGTCAAAGGGATTGTTATACAACAGCCAGATGCTCCCTGCCAGGAACACCACCGGCAGTATATACTTGCATTTGCACATAATTATTCTGTATAAGGGAAACAAAATATAGAGCAGAATGATAGCGCCCAAAAACCACTCGCCGATCATATAGAAATTGTCCACATATTCATACAAGTATCCGTCCATCCCGATCACTGTCAGAAGAAAATTCACCTTCGGCGCGTTGGGCATGGATTTGGACCGATAAAAGAAGTCCAGAAAGGCAAACAGATAGGCCAGCCAGAACAGTGGGAAAATCCCGAGAAATCTTTTCTTATAATATTCTTTTAAGGTAAGTTTCTCCTCATAGCGGTAGATCAATGCCGCACCGGAGACCATAAAGAAACAGGAGACCGCAATAGGCGCCCACACAATGTGGATAATCCCCTGAAAAATGTCTATATACGCCGCCTCAATGTCAAGCGTCCTGACAGCTACCGAAAAATGGTAGGATGTAATCATAAAGAATCCGACAATACGCATCAAATCCAGATAAAGCACACGTTCTTTTTTCATTGTGGTATACCGCTCCTCGTAAACTTTTGAATGGATATAGTATACCACAATTTTGATATACTGTCACTGCTATATAACTTTTAATCTAACATAGGCTCTTCCTATAAATATGACACATATGTCATCCTATAAATTTCTTATCCCGCTTCTCCTCAATCTGTTTCTGTTCCTCGGCACTGATCACGCCCACAGCTTCCCCTACGGACTGCTCATTTTCCTGTTTGCCGCCGCTCTCGTCCCTGCCGTTCTTAACCAGTTCATCCTCCATCCTGTCAATCTGCGACTTAGCTTCTCTGGCCTGCTTCACTTCCGTGATCTTACGCATAATCGCATTGACATCCTCCGGCGAAAACAAATCCAGACACTTCATAAGACTGGTCGTATCATTCAAATCGATTTTTACCGTACCTACCGATGTACTCACATGAATCCAATCCGGACTGGCACTGCCGCCAATGGTGATCGTATTGCCATAGATTGTATCTCTCACAATGGATATATGCGCACCGTTATGCCAAAACTCTCCCGTCGCCGGATGCCCTGCTGTAGGCTCCCCTACGCGCCGCAGCATAATCCCAATGGAGTCCGTGGCACCGCATTTCTCTCCCGATGCCTCATACTCGTCCGCCTTCTTAAGCTTCGCGGCAAAACTCCCATCGTCGAAATCTTCGCTCAAACCTGCCTTTTTTCGAAAAGCTGCCATATCTGCGTACTCTTTGATCTGTGCCGCAGTACGGTTCGTCATATCTATATGCCCATATCCGCCAAATGGATTGTTCCCGATCATTTCACTGCCCCCTTTTTCACGTGATAACCCTATTTCCACAATGTTTCGGCCAATTTACCTTATGAAGATTCCTCGATTGTTTCCAATGCGAATCTCTCAATAATGTGCTGTGTCTTTTCCGGTACTTTCTTCGTATCTACCTGATAAGCTTCCAGCCTGCCGTCCTCGTACTTGGCTTCCACATAAACTTTCGCTTCTTTGTCCTGAATCTTACCCTTTAGGGTATAGCCCTCTGTCACGGCAATCTGCACATTGTCGCTCTCTTCATAACTCATATGTTTTACCTCCACAGTCTGCAAAGCCTCCGTCAAGGCCGTAGAGTTCACCCGTATGCCTGGACTTGCACCAATCCGCCCCATACCGGACTTTTCTTTCACCTTCCCTGTCTTTTCTTCCGTGCCGGCAATCTCTTCGCTTTCCTGGCGGCGGTACTTCATGTTCTGTCTCAGCCTCTCCTGAAATCCTTCCGTCTGCTCGGATTTCCTGGTGTTTGGATACTCCGGCACGCCCCCGCCTCTTGTTACCTCCTGTATGCCCATGTTCTACGGCCTCCCTTCCGTCAGAATTTTCTTAACTTCCTCCCTGCCCCTGCGCAGCCTCGTCTTAATCGTCGCCTCTTTTTCATTCAGCACACTGGCAATCTCATGGATTGTGTAGTCTTCATAATAAAAAAGATAGATTGGATTCCGGTAATGTACCGGCAGCTGCAACACCGCCTCAAGCGTCCTGTCATCCTTGACCTGGTAAGGCAGATAAATATTTTGCGCAGCTGTCACAAAGGACTCGTTCCATGACACTGTCCTCTGATACCAGCCGCTCTTCAAAATGTCCAGACAAATGTGAATGGTGGTCCGTATGAGCCACGCTTTCTCATGCTCTTTATTCTGAATCGGCTTCTCATCCTTCATATAGCGCAGGAAAGCTTCCTGCACTGCATCCTCGGCGTCCGCCCGGTTCTTCATATTAGAAAAAGCAATCCGATACAGCATGGACTGGTACTCCTCCACCAGATAATGCCATCTCTGTTCCATCCCCTCGTAATTCCCTCTGTTATTCTATAGATATCTACATCTTAACATACTTCTTTTGGCCGTCCTATATACAATACGATTAAGGATTGCAAAAAGTTTCACAAATACAAAAACAGGAAACCTTTTCTGATTTCCTGTCATATCATATCTCTTGAAAGAAACATATCTCATTCAAGTTTGCATACTACACTACACGCCCCGGGATTCTTTTCATCACCTAAAAGTCCCTGATAAGTAACTTCTACTTTATCACCCGCCACAATAGGCAAATCTCCTTCTATGATTTCAGCATCCTTTGTGGAAAAATAATAGGACAATCCATCGCCGGGATCCTTGATTATGATAGTGTTATCCGCATACTTTTCTACAAAACCCGTAATAGGATCCGCTATCGTGGTTTCCTCAGGCTCCACAGACTCTTTTCTTCCGGTCTCGGTACTTCCTGTATCCGTGATACGTACTTCCCTGGCATGAAAAATATCATTTTCGAATTTCCCTTTCAAATCAACCCGCATATATTGCTGCAAATCCCCAAAAGACGCTTCTTTATCCTCATGCCTCTCTCCATTATCATAAATGGTTCTCGTATAAAAATAAGTATCCTCGTCAAAGACCACCTGAATCAATTGAGAATCCGGAATAGGCGCTTTGGAACTGGGCGTACTGCTGGTCAGGGAACCGTCCTCTTGCAGTTTAACTTTTGTCTCTGCAATATAAAAAGAATCCTCCCCGATTTTCCAGACCTTGCCCTTGAAATCCGCATCACAGGCTGCCGCAGCTTCCGGCTCTAAAACCTGCCATCTGCCTGTGCCGCTTTCCTGTATCTTTTCTGCCTCTGCATCAGTATCCTCTGACGGCGTATCGCTTAATGCTTCCGATAATGCCGCAGCGTTTTGTGCCGTATCCTTATATTCATGTGTAGTGCCGCATCCTGCCATGAATAAATTTAGTGTACAGACCATACCCAGTAATACTTTGGTTTTTCCTGTTTTCTTCTTCATAATCCATTACCCCTTTACCCATTTTCTCTTTATCATATTTTTGCATATGCAGTATAGGCACTTACCGTAGTGCCGCCACAGGCAGGCTATAGAAAACTCTCTGCATTCACAGAGAGTTTTCTAACACACGCAGATAACTTTCTTTCATCCGGTCTTTCCCTGCTGCCTCATGAAAGCCTGCCGCTACTTCGTACCCATAACCTCTTGCGCCATATCAAACATCTCATCCGGCGTTAAATTCAGGTCGAATCCGATAAACTGATACCGAACACCGTCTTTTGTCCATTCCACAACAGAAGTTTTCTGAACCTCCACTTCGTCGCTTCCATAACTAATAAAATAATTATCCTTCTTCTGATTCTCCTCATCTTCCGCAGTCAGTTTATAGTCAGGCGGAACAAACTTATACGTCCCACTGTCATAAGACAAGGTAATATCGCCGCATACTCTCGTCGCCTCCGCCGGCTTGGGACGCACAAAGGTCACCTCTGGTTTCTCAATATACAAACTTACTGTCGGTTCCGCTCCCCTGGCGTATTCGATGCTCATAAATTTGTTTGTGCTCACCGTATTCTTATCTTGGTCTTTTCCTTCCGCCTCGCCGACTACCGCCTTTGCAAACTGGTAACCGTTGGAAAACTGCTCCACCGAATCTACCGCATATCCAAGCTTCTTCTCCTGCTGTTCCATGCCGCTGTAACTTGTACAGCCATCTCTCCAATCAGAATGTGAGCTTACAGACACCACACGCCCTGCCGCAAATGCACCGCCCGATATAAGCAGACATCCCACCGCTATGCCAATGATCAATTTTTTCGCTGATAAATGTTTCATACTTTCTGCCTCCTGACTTGTTAAAATCTTTTCGTCAATCCTGTCTTTTAAGTCCTGGGACGGGGTAAGACCATCACACTGAAAGGTCAACACATCTTTGATTTTATCTTCCCAATTCTTTCTTCGCTTCATATGCAACCTCTTTTCTTCACAATACACCGGAGACCGTTACGCTCAAATCGTTCTCCAAGGCTCTTTTCAGCCGTTTCCTGGCCGTATGTAGTCTTGACTTTACGGTTCCTTCCAGACAGCCCAATATGGCTGCTATCTCGTTGATCTGATACTCCTGGTAATAAAAGAGCACCACCACAGTCCGCTGTTTGAGCGGCAATGCCCTGACGGCTCCGGCAATTGCTTCCGTTTCCTCCTGCATGATCACCTGTTCCAGTAGGGAGATATTTGAACCCGTGTCGGCTTTTTGCACCACATCTTCGTCCGGCAGTTCCCTGCTCTTCTTCCTGCCGCACTTATAGGCTGTCCTCACAAGAATCTGCATCATCCACGCCTTAAATCCGCTGTCATTTTTAAGCTCCTTACAGTGCAGATACACTTTGACAAAAGTATCCTGTACCACATCCTCACTGTAGGAACGATCGCCTGTGATCAGATATGCTGTACGGAGTGCCATATTCTTGTATTTTTCGTAGAGCAGATCAAAGGATGCTTTATCCCCTTCCTTCATCTGTCTCACCAGCATTTTCTCGGTCAAAATATCTTTCCTCCATATTTCTGCGCTGTTCTTTCTTACTTCTCTACATCGTCTGCTTATTTACATCCGCTGTATCAGGTGCACCTGCTTATAAGAGTTCCTTAAGTCCTAAAAGGTTCACGTTTTTTTATAAAATGACAAAAAAAATCTGCCAGTGACTGTTCCCCAGCCAAAGGCAGATATTTTACATATTGTATGAAACCATTACATGACTGACCAAACCGCCATACCCAAAACTACTACACAGAACGTCATATACAGGCTCAAAAGCAGACCGATGATGGATGTTACCAAGCCGCCGATTGCCATTCCCTTACCGTCATATCCCTTGCTCAGCGTAACGATTGCGCAGACCAATCCTGCAATACTTATCCCCAGATCGATAAACGGAAGCCAGAAAAATACAATACTCAAAACACCGCATATCAAAGACGCAACCGCATACCCGCTGTGTCCGGTGGGAAGCACATCATATACCACCGGTTTCACCGGCTGGGCGTAAGGCATCTGATTATATTGCTGATTGCCATAAGCCTGCTGGTTATACTGCTGATTGCCATAAGCCTGCTGATTGTACTGCTGGTCACCATAAGGCTGTTGATTATTCTGCTGGTCGCCATAAGGCTGCTGTCCATAATTCTGATTCTCTTCCACGTTGGTTCTCCTCTCCATAACTTTATGTTATAACGCTGCATTGCAAACTGTAGTGCAGCACCAGTGCATATTCCCCCAAAATATGGTTTGCCTGCACACTTATATCAGGAAAAGAAACTGAACAATAATCCAGACCACTATCAATACCAAAAATCCAACAAACAATCCAATGGCGGCGCCATTCTTTCCTTTCAGGCAGAACTTAATACTGAACATATCCACAAAAACAGAAAGTATCAGACCCACAAATTTTGCTCCCAAAAATCCGGCGATTCCGCAGATAGTTATCATCACGTTGACCCACCCGGGCAGGTTTCTTACCGGCTCGTAAGGTGTCCCGTCATCTAAATAAGTACCATTGACAGCAAGCCTTACACTGTTGCCCACCACCACCAGGTTACAGTCCGCACCCGGCATACTGATCTGCACATCCGCTAACATGACAAACCAGTTCTTGGATTTGCATTTGTAGGTATCATTATCAATTATGTACTTCGCGCCGCCAAAGCCGCCGGCCTTATACGTAATGTGATGCATGTTACCCATTCCATCCGTTACATTCCATTCTCTCTTCATGATGCCCCTCCTCACAATCAGACATAAATCCTGCGGTCCATTTATTATCGTTTGGACCGCTCATTGTATTTATCATACTGTAAAGTATGCCCCTTTGCAAGAAGAATGTTCTGGAATTTCCTGAAACCGCCAATTTTCGCTACATTGTGACTTTCTCTATCTTAAGGCGGTATCTGTATCTTGGCTTTTTACCCACACGCTCTGCTGGGAGCAAATGCTGGTAGCGTATAATACTGAAAACAAATCCCATAAGTACGGCCCATATCTCAATATCTATCCTGCCATAGGAGAGAAAGGGAAGACCCGCCGCCCAGGGAAGCAATCCCAGATTACTCATCATATAAGCGCAGAATTCTGTCAAAAATACAATACAGCACCCAGCTCCTGTCACCCTTCCAAGCTGGTTTTTCTGCCGCAGGCATCTGTACATAAAATAACCGATACACCCAAGGAAAATCAGACATACTATAATACCCGGCACAATTCCATAACGCAAAAACAAATACAGGATATTGCCGTCATCCGGGCTAAAGTACGCATCCATAAGGTAGACATCCCGATAACCTTGCGCGTACTGGGACGCCGCTTCCGGATTCCCCCACAGCGTACATCTGCCAAGCCAGCCCCGAACCATCACCACATAATAGCCGCCTTCCCCGGCATAATCATAGGGATGCAGGATAGCCCGGATTCGTTGACCCTTAAATCCGTCCTTTAGAAGCATATACTGCACCGCCATGCAAAACAGCAAAAGGCCTCCGCCCCACAAGAAGAGCAGTTTGCCTCTTTTCTGCTCTCCATACCATCCGCACAACACAGCCACACTGAGCGTCACCGCCAGCACAAAACAAAACCGCAGCCCCGAATAGCCATAGAGCGCCAGAGCAGCACCTTTTAGAATGCCCATAATAACCAGCATCAGTACCAACAAAAGCATTCCGCCTGCAAATCCTCTAAATCCCCCGCTCCGATACCGGTACAGAAGACTTGCATAGAGCGGCACCAGAAGATAATACGCATACACAGGAATTACCAGCCTATAACCCATTAACAGCGCTTGTATCCCCAAAATCATCAGCATCAGGCAGATGAACCAGGGCATATACCGCAATATAACGGTGTAATCGATTATACAGACTAAAATCCCCAAGATCAGTGAACTGCATAATGTAACCAGAAGACTTCTGGACACCCCTGCTAATAAGTAATCCTGGGATACCACCGTACCGCTTTCTAGTAACGATGCTATCTCCGCTTTTCTGACATCCCTGTTAAAAGCAATCTGCAGGCAAAGCCCCAGCACACACAGAAGCACCAGCATGAGAACCATCTTCCAATCCGTCTGCGGCCTATGAATCCGGTCCATGGAAATTCCCACCTCCACCGGGTCTCCCATCTGCCGCACGGCTTCCAGATTAGCTTCTTCCTCCGACATTCCCTGCTCCCTGCAGTATGCCGCCTGATCTTCTATGTGGGCCTCCAGCTCTTTCGCCACCATATCCCGGGCCCGTCTGGAACGAATCTGGGAAGCCGCCGCCTCTATGTATTCACATGCATCCATAAGCCAGACCCCCAATCACGCCTTCCACACCGGCTGTATATTCTTTCCACTCTTCCTTTTTCTTTCGCAGGAAGTGTTTTCCCTCTTTGGTAATGCTGTAATACTTCCGCACCTTACCGGATACTTCCCGTTCATAGGCCGTCACCAGATTCTTCTCTTCCAGGGAATGTAAAAGCGGATATAAAGTTCCTGCCTTTAGTTCAAACACCTGGTTAGACCGCTCGCGCAATGTCTCAATCATCTCATAACCGTATAAATCCCGCTCTTCCAACAGCTGCAACAATAACATTGCCATACTGCCGGATACCAGACTCCTGTCTACCGCCATAACTGTTTTCCTCCTTTCCCCAAATAGCATGAATGTAATAATTTGCAAAATATATAGGTTGTCTATATATTATTATATATAGACAACCTATATAAGTCAATAGCAATATTTACTCTGAAATCTTCTGAAAATATTTCCTATGTCCTGACAAAAATTACAGTTCACATCTTTGCAAAATCATCTGCCGAATCAGTCTGATCAAGTTCTACACATAATCCCGCTTCGCCGTCACTTTCACACAGATTACAACGGATACCACCCATACCGCAAACGCTGCGGCCACGGCAAGAATCCCTATCCGCAGCAGGCCGCCTTCCGGATTATGCATCATGGAAATCTGCCCCGACACCTCCATATCATCCATAACATACATGATAGCAAAGAAAGCGGCCATGGGCGGCGCCACTCTCACAATCCCTAACAGCTGAGACGCCATATGTTCCCCCGCCAGATATAGAATCAGAAATTCCAACGTGATAATTATCATGCAAAACGCCAGGAGAAATAAGCAGCTGATTGCCTCCCATATTTCCATTTTCTTCCCCATCATCTGGCAGACTGCCGCAAAAATCCCACAGCATACCACCGCAAAGCCTACAAATGACATACCGTACAGAAATCTCCCCAACACCCTGTGCGTTGTTGTAGAGGGTAGTAATACCAAAAAACCTGCATCCCCTCTTTTGCAGGCGCCAAAAGGCGATGTTGCAAAAATAATCGCTACAAATATCATATAGGAAAAGGGCATCAAAATCGAAAAACCACGTCCCCATAAAACAAATGCTATCAGAATAAATAATGGCATAAAATAAATCTGCTGTTTTACCTTGATATAATCAATCATCATAAATTGTATCGCTCTCATCACAAAACCTCCCCTTCTACTTTCCATCCTTAATATAATGAACCACAATCTGGTCAATGTTTGGTTTCTCATAATGGAACTCACTGCCAAGAAGCCCTGCTTTATCACTGGGCAAAAGCGCCTCGAACCCGTAGGCATTATCAAGCACCCCAATCAAAGCCTTTTCCAGTTCTACAGATACCGCGCTCCGTTCTCCTTTGATCAGAAGATAGCTTTCAATCAATTCGTCTTTGGCATCATAGAGTATGGTCCGCCCTTTATGGATAAAATAGATATAATCCGCGATCTGCTCCAAATCGCTTAAGATATGCGTGGAGAATATCACACTGCGCTCTCCATCCATCACATACTCCTGTAAAAGCTGCAGGATTTCCGTGCGCATCACTGGGTCTAACCCGTTGGTTGCCTCATCTAAGACCAGAAGCTTCGTATCCCTGGAAAGCACCGACGCAAACATCAGCATCACTTTCATCCCTCTGGAAAAATCCTTGATGGCCTTTTTCTCCGGCAGGTTCCATCTTTTCAGGAAGCCGTTAAACTTTTCTAAGGAAAAGGTGGGATAAAAACGCTGAAGCACCCGTTTGATATTCTTTACCTTAAAATTATCCGGAAAATAAAACTCGTCTCCAATATAACCAATCTGCTCCTTGTATGCCACCGCATCTTCCTCACAGCTGATTCCGTTAATGCGGATTTGTCCTTCCGTGCACTTACAGATATTGGTGATCAGGTTGAGCGTGGTACTCTTGCCGGAACCATTCGGCCCCACATAACCCATGATATAACCTTTGGGCAATGTAAAATTAATATTCTGCAAATCAAATGCCTTATAATGCTTTGACAGATTCTTTACTTCCAACAATTCCATATGCTTCCTCTCCTATCTCTCCAGTAGATTCTTAAAAACATGAAGAAGTTCTTCCTCGGACATTCCCATGGTCCGCGCCGTCTCTATGGCCGTGGTAAGTCCCTCCTCAATCCGCATCAGGCTCTGTTCCTTCAACAGGTTATTATCCGTAGAGAGCACCACACTACCCTTGCCCTGCATACTGGCAATAAAACCTTCCGCTTCCAAATCATTGTAGGCGCGGGTGGTGGTAATCACACTGACCCCCACCTCTTTGGCCAGCTGCCTGATGGAGGGAAGGGTACTTCCTTCCGGTATCCGGCCGTTTAGTATCTGTTCCTTAAGCTGCTCCCTAATCTGCGCATAGATTGGCAGCTCGGACTGATTTGATATGATAATTTTCAATGGTCAACCTCCTTGCACGCCCTGTCGTCACAGTTTGTGCTTCATAAGTATATACTGTATATATATCATTATATGCAGTATGTGCAGTTTGTCAATACTATAATTGAGAAATTTTAATCAATCACTTCTTCACCATAAAAATATACCGGATACAAGCTCGGAACATATATATCTACACCATATATGGAATCCGGATAAGCCTCAACTATGCAGAATTCACAAATATAATCTTGATAGGAGTAAAGATATACGTTATATACGCCGTGGGCGTTATAGGTGTGTTTTTCAAAAGAATCTCCGTATTGTTCTATTAACTGAGAATAGGAATCGCCTTCATGTATGCCCAGAGCAGTTTCGGGAATCTCATTCCACGATTGTAAACGTACACATATACCATCCTTGAAATATATATATAAAAATGCGTCAACCCATTGTGATGCATCTGTACCCAACGGTGATTCGCCAACCATATAATAGGAATCATATTTATTATACTCTGCATCAGAATATTTCAGATCGTAATCGTACTCATTGTAGTGCAAGCCGTTTTCGTTAAGTTTATCTGTAATATCCTGTTTATCCTCATATAATGCCATCGTTAAATTCCCTATAGAAATGAAATAACCGGGGGATACCTGCTCTGTTTCAGGCAAATTACTGTCAGCTTCCAGCAACAATCCATCCACTTGAGTGTTTTCAAGTAAAATATCCTTTGTTTCTGCTCTAAACTGACCATGTATATCTTCTGTATTATCTTTTGCAATGAAACAGCCCGCCATTATTCCCATGCTGAGTGTAAAAATAATAGCACAGATTACTATATCCGCTTTATTTTTCTTTCCTGATGCTGATGTAATATTTTTTAACTTTTTTTTCATAAACTGTTTACCTCCAAAGCATCAGATTTTATGATAACAGGCAGCCTTGCCCCCATTCTGCACAACAGTTCGTTACTGATAGTGCCCAAACTGTATGCAACGGAAGAGGCAGATAAATCATCGTATTCTTCCGCGCCTATAAGCGTTACAATATCGCCTGTGGACACCCCCTCCACATCTGTTATGTCTATAGAGAGTTGATCCATACAAATTCGCCCCACAATAGGTACGATATGGCTGTTTACCAATACCCTGCCGTTTCCATTGTAAAGGTTTCTTGGAAAACCATCACCATATCCAATCGGTATGATTGCAATTCTGCTATCTCGTTTTACTGTGGACTCCCTGCCATATCCAACACTTTCACCTTTTTTTACCTTTCGTATCAACACCACCCGGCTTTTTAAGGAAAGTACAGGGCGCAGGTCAAGTTTTAAATTTGTGTCATCATTCGGAGAGCTTAAAACTCCATATAACGCTATTCCTACTCTTATGTAATTACATGTAAGATCAGGATAGTTCAACAAACCGTAGCTGCTTTGTATATGTACTTTAGGAATATCTATTTCCCCATCCTTCAAAGCATCCAGCAAATGATAAAAACGATCAATCTGTTTTCTGGTAAACGCAATATCATCCGCCTGCAGACTGTCTGCACAGCACAAATGTGTATATATCCCACAAATTTTTAGATTTTTCATCTCAAATGCCCTTTTTACCGCCAAAACCTCTGTGCAGGGAAATCCAAGCCTATGCATACCCGTATCGATTTTCATATGAACCTTTACGGCAAGATTTTGGCTGTTTAGGGCTTTTGCATATTCAAAATCGATCAGGGTCTGTATTAAATCAAATTTTTGTAAGTCAGATGCCCGTTTCGTATCGGTATATCCAAGAATCAGGATTTCCCCGCGAATACCGCTTTTTCTAAGCTGTATGCCTTCTTCAACCGTGGCAGCCGCAAACGCTTTAATCCCTATTTTATTAAGCATCGTGGATATTTTGCAAGCCCCATGCCCATATGCCTGTGCTTTTACAACCGCCATTAATTCACATGCAGGCGGCATTGCTTGCGTTAATACTTTTACATTATGCTGCAAATTTTTTATATTTAATTCAATCCATGAACGCTCCGTTTCTGCCTGTGTACTTCCCACCTTATTCTTCTCCTTTTATCATACGCATTGGCTGTGAAACAACGGTATAATTGTCCGGCACATTTGTATTTACTACCGCACCCGCGCCGATTTTTACATGGCTCCCTATTTTGATATCCCCAATAATGACAGCGCCTGCACCAATCAAACAATCATTACCAATGACAGGCGCTTTCCTGTTTACTTCTCCGATTGTTACATTTTGATAAATGCAACAGTTTTCCCCTATTTGTGCATATCGTGAAATAAAAACGCCATGCAGCCCGTGTGGAAGTGATAAATGATTCTTTATTACGGTATCCGGGCCGATATACCCTCCATGCCGGTGCGCACATCTGCTAAGTAAAAAAGTTAAAATATCATGTATCATTCCTTCATCCCCTGCCTTTTTCTGAAGCCTGTAAAGGCGCCAAAAATGATGCAGATTATTTCCTCTTGAATAATCAATAATCCTTCTTCTGATTTTCATGATGATCTCCTTATATAAAATTTGTTATGCCGTTGACTATAAATACAGGCTTATTAACTTGTCCAACACTTCTGTAAAAGATAAGCCAATGCCCTTCATCATGTTGGGATACCGGCTATGGGTAGTAAATCCGGGAATCGTATTTACTTCATTAAATACGATTTCGCCAGACGATGTGTAGAACATATCCACCCTTGCATAACCTGAACAACCCAATACCTTATATATAACCTCAGCAGTTTCCTGTATCCTTTTTTCCGTTTCATAGTCCACTCTTGCAGGCATATAAATTTTGGAAGATTTCAATGTATACTTTTCTATATAATCAAAAAAACTTCCTGATAATTCTATTTCATCAATCCTCCCAACGGTCAGAGTATCATTCCCAAGTATTGCGCAGCCAACTTCAAATCCGTTGACGGCCTCCTCAACAATAACTTCCCGATCGTATTGAAAGGCAAGCTCGACTGCCGCATCAAGCTGCTGCATTTCATTGATTCTTGTGATGCCAAAAGATGAGCCTGCCCGAACAGGTTTTACAAACATCGGACAGCATAATTTTTCCTTTATTTCCTTATAAGCCGTTTCTTTTTCAAAACGTTTAAAAGTTACCGATTCAGGAACAGCGATTCCTACAAGACTGACAAGTTTATGCGCCCTGTCCTTGTCCATACAAATCGCTGACGAAAGCGTATTGCATCCAACAACCGGTATTCCTGCCAATTCAAATAATCCTTGCAGAGTGCCATCTTCCCCATTTTTGCCGTGTAATATTGGGAATACCAAATCAATTGGGAACTCTTTGAACTTATCTCCATAAAACTCTATAAAAGTTTGTGACAAGCGGCTTTGGGAAACTATAATCGGATATAAATTTTCCTCGTCTTCAAACCATGTATTGTTACTGATTTTTTCAATTTTTCCTGTATAATGATACCATTCTCCTTCTCTGGTAATGCCAACAGGCACAATCTCCAAACGACTTCTATCGATACTCTGCAAAACGGAAAATGCTGATTGTAGCGATACATCATACTCTGTCGAATGACCTCCAAAAATAACTGCTATCCTTTTTTTCATCTTTTTCTCCATTCCGAAGTTTGATCTTCTTCAATTTTTATCTGATTAGGGAGCCGATAGCCTATCTGACACCGATTATCATACAATTTCTTTTCCGTTTTTCTGCCCGAATCCTTATCTGTTTCCATACGGCAGACGGATGCAGTCTGATAGATTTTTTCACCCTGTTTTCTGTAAATTACAGATGAATTAAACACCGCATATTCCATGTTTACAACGTTTTTTGACAAAATACGGCCATACATAGTACGCTCATCAAAATCAATCTCTATCTGAAATGTATTCTCTGTTTTATTACAAACTTTTAAATCTAACCAGCCCTCATTCACTGTCGCATCTGTTCCTTTTGGAAAATCTTGCGTTGTGGACGGAAAGGATAATGCCCCATGTCCATGGCGTTCAATAACAGTCAAAGGCGTATGCAAAAACATCCAGAACAGCATATCACTCAACATGCATAATCCTCCGCCATAAGACGCGACTGTTTTCCCATCTATCACATTTAAACCGTCTTTGTATTTTTGACAGCGGTCTGCCCGTCGGACAAGCTGCCAAAACGAAAAGGTTTCTTCCGGTTCTATGATGATTTTATCAATGGTTTTCGCCGCCAATTTTAAATTGTATACTTTATTAAATTGATATTTCATATCAAATCCACTGTTCCCATTCAGCATCGGAATTGAAGTTTCAAATACTAAATTGGGAAGTATTTTTTCAGATTTCTTTTGTGCATACCTGTACCCGTCTAACCACATTTTGAAATAAAAAAATTTTTTTCTTTGCCACTTACGGAGAGGAAGCAAAAAAGGAAATATCTATGTTAGTCTTTTTCTTGACATAAAACTGCTCCTTCCTCTATATTTTTGCAAAACAAAACACCCTTGTTTCGGTACTTATTGTATCAAAAACAAGAGTGTGGTTTATTTGTTTACCCATATGATATTCAACTGATTTACTATAGACTTTCTTACAAATTACTTACGAAACCGGCAATACGACTTCAAACTCGATTACTTCATCCTGACTTCTGGCCTGAATCGTACCATGATGAAGCTCAACAATCTGCTTTGCGATAGCCAGCCCCAGACCTGCCCCGCCACTGCTCGTACTTCGCGAAGCATCAAGCCTGTAAAACTGTTCAAATATCCGTTCCAGCTTTTCCGCCGGAATGGTGTCTCCATGATTTGTGAAGCTAATCATTACACTTTCTTCCTGTCTGGTAACTGTAATGTCAATATCCGTTCCATGAAAGCTATAAATAACGGCATTTCTCAACAGATTGTCAAATACACGCTGCATTCTGTCTGCATCGCATTTCATTACGATATCTTCCGGAACACGAAGATTACATTTCAAATCCTTTTCTTTCAGCATTGGCTGGAATTCATATAAAAGCATTTCCAGCAAACGCCCTAAATTTATTTTACTATATTGAAGTGTTATTGTTGTCAGATTATATTTTGAAATTTCAAAAAATTCATTGATCAAATCTTCCAACCGTTCTGCTTTATCCAATGAAACAGAAAGATATTTTTCTCTCAGTTCATCCGATATTTTTCCCTCATCACGCAATAGATTCAGATAGCCGATCACAGATGCAAGGGGCGTTTTCAGGTCATGGGCAAGATACATAATCAAATCATTTTTTCGCTGTTCTGCCGCAGACATATCTCTTCTTTGTTTTTCAATGATATGCTTTATCGTATTTAATTTTCTCTCCATTGGCAAAAGTTCGGGCGATAAAGATACTTCCGCCGCACCATCTTCTATCAAGCTGTCCATTCCTTTTCCGATTTCTTCAAAATACTTTGTAAACCACTTCAGAAAGATGCGGAATATAATAAGAAATGCTATCACTAATGCCGCCATCATCAACATATCCATATGATTCCGAAATACTTGCGTATATAAACTACGTGCCGCACCATACTCCATCAGAAAAGCATTCTGTAAAATATCAACTACGAAATCAGCAAAGTGCCCTCGTAAAACTGCAAAGCGCAGAAAATAAATCAACAAAACTGCCACCAAAAACATGACAGTCAGACGGTTAAATACCCTGGTATAAAATGTTTGAAATTCTCTATTTAAAATCTTTTTTTTATTTCTCAATGGTATACCCGACTCCCCATATATTTACGATAAATTTTGCCTTTTTTGCCGAATCATTCATCTTTTCCCGTAAACGGCCTATATGGGCCATCACTGTATTATTGCTGTTCATATATTTTTCACCCCATACTGCCTCAAATAATTCTTCTGACGCAACTACTTTTCCCTGATTCTTACATAAATACCAGAGAATCGAAAACTCTATCGGT
>CAJUFU010000067.1 GCA_910585555.1 uncultured Lachnospiraceae bacterium | reverse complement strand
CCTTTTGATTGTGGTATCCTTTTTTAAAGACGCCGAACATTATTTATCTAAAGAGGAAAAGGCTCCAAACAAGTAAATCTAAGACCTTTTTGAACAGTCAGTAATATCAGGCGCTTCTAAAGCAGGTCAGAGATTGGAGAAACCTTACGGTTAAGGGGATATTTATTTAATATGAATATTGGAGTATTGCATAAGCCCCCAAAATCTATTATATTTATTATGATATATTAATGGATTTCTATTCAATAGGATTAAGGAGAACTACATGTATTTTGAACTAATGGCCTCCATGATGTGTGCCAACTACGGAAATTTAGAAAAAGAAGTAAGAGATCTGGAAGCAGGCGGCATTGATTCCTTCCATATAGACATTATGGACGGGCGTTACGTGCCGAACTTCGCCATGTCACTAAACGACATGGCTTATATTGCGTCCGCCACAAAGAAGGCGTTGGATGTCCATCTCATGGTGGAGCATCCCAATCATACGGTGGAGTTATTTATCAAACATCTGCGGGAAGGGGATACCATCTACATTCATCCGGAAGCGGAATACCATCCCTCAACCACATTACAGAAAATCATCAACGCCGGTATAACGCCGGGTATTGCAATCAATCCGGGAACCAGTGTGGAGACGGTCATGGAGATGCTCCGGATCGTCAAGAAGGTTATGGTGATGACCGTAAATCCAGGCAATGCGGGACAAATGTATATGCCTTATGTTGGTAAGAAGATAACGAAGCTTCTTGCCCTAAAAGAGGATATGAACTTCAAGATTTACTGGGACGGTGCCTGCGGTGCGGATAAGATTTTGGAATATGCGCCTAAGGGAGTGGATGGCTTCGTGCTGGGGACCACGCTTCTTTTTCGACAGCAGAGACCCTATGGGGAAACTTTGGCTGCAATCAGAGAATTAAGGTTTTAGAGATACAGGTTGGTCTTAGGCGTTGACACAGCAGTGCATATTGTTTCATTGTTGTTGCACTGTCACATTTTAGAAGGAGCATGTCTGTATGAATATAGGGCTGATTTTGGCGGGAGGAAGCGGCGTTCGGCTTGGTGCTGAAATTCCCAAACAGTACATAGCGGTAAAAGGAAAGACGATCATCGCGTATTGCCTCGAAGTATTTGGGATACATCCGCTGATTGATGCGGTACAGATTGTAGCGCATGAGCATTGGCGGGAGAAGATATCCAGTCAGATGACCAAACCGGTTCTGGACAAGTTTATGGGTTTTTCAGCGCCAGGGAGCAACCGGCAGTATTCCATCTTTCACGGGTTGCAGGACATTGTACAGTATGCCAAGAAAACGGATGTTGTGATTGTCCATGACGCGGCAAGACCCTGTGTTTCGCAGACGATGCTCACTGCCTGTGTGGATGCCTGTAGGGAGCATGACGGAGCCCTTCCGGTTTTGCCCATGAAAGATACGGTATATTTGGGAGACGGCAGGCAGATTACGTCTCTTTTGGAGCGGGAAAAGGTTTATGCCGGGCAGGCGCCGGAGGCGTTTGTACTGGGAAAATATTATGAAGCCAACAAAAGTCTGATACCGGATAAGATTGAACAGATCAATGGCTCCACGGAACCGGCTATCCTGGCAGGCATGGATATCGCCATGATTCCGGGCGATGAGGGTAATTTCAAAATTACCACGCAGGCGGATTTAGAGCGTTTTAGGGCGTTGATAAAATAAACGATATAGAGAACGAATACAGTTGGATAGGAATATATACATGGAGTGAGGTAACGATGAAGGCATACGTACTGGAAAAAGTAGGACAGCTTACTTATAAAGATGTTCCCAATCCGCAGCTACAGGAGGATGAGGTTCTTGTAGAAGTGGTCAATGCGGGAATATGTGGTTCTGATATTCCTCGTATTTTTAAGACAGGGACTTATCATTTTCCGACCATTCCCGGGCATGAGTTTGCGGGTATTGTGCGGCAGGCGGCTGGGGAAGAGAACAAGCATCTGGTTGGAAAAAAGGTAGGGGTTTTTCCGCTGATTCCCTGTATGAAGTGTGAACCGTGTAATGGGAAGGCATATGAAATGTGCCGCTCTTATAATTATCTGGGTTCCAGGACGGATGGCGGATTTGCCGAATATGTGGCGGTTCCGGTCTGGAATTTGATTGCGCTGCCTTCGGGGGTGAGTTTTGAAGACGCCGCTATGTTAGAACCTGCCTGTGTGGCCCTCCATGCCATCAGGCAGGCGGATATGTCGCATGTCCGGTCTGCAGTGGTATATGGCTGCGGAACGATTGGGACATTGGTACTGCAGTGGCTCACCGCCATGGGCGTGGAGAATTTGTATGCAGTTGGGACAAGAACAGAGCAGCAGGATTTGGTGGCAGGTGTGGCCAAATGTATGTTCTGCAATTGTCGTGAAGAGAATCCGGCTGATTTTATCAAGGAACAGACCCAGGACGCAGGAGTGGATATTGTCTTTGAATGTGTGGGGGTAAACGAAAGTATTAATAATGCAGTCAGTCTGGTCAGGGCAGGCGGCCAGGTGGTGTTGGTGGGCAATCCGGCGGGAGACATTGGATTTGACAAGCAGATTTACTGGAAGATTCTTCGCCAGCAGCTTAAGATATATGGCACCTGGAATTCTTCTTTTACCAAAGAAGAGGAGGATGACTGGCATCAGGCCGTGAAAGCGATACAAGCGGGGAAAATCCGCCCTTCAGCGCAGATTACCCAGAGATTTTCTTTTGACAGGCTGCATGACGGATTAGAAGTTATGCGGGATAAAGCTGTTTTTACCAATAAGGTGATGATCGGCAGAAAAGTGCCGTGACTTATTATAAATTAAAAATATTGGCTCATAAAAAGTCAAATCATTCTTGCTAAATCATCTATAAAATGTTATCATTTTTTCAAAGCATATATTCTAAGATTCAGGCGAAAGCCTTCTGTATTTTCTATGTTTATGTAATATTTAGGAAAGAACTTCGTTTATTTAGAGGCCGTGGAGCGGAACTCGTAAAGTTATTTGCGAAGCAAAAAAACTTCGCTTATTTCGAGGCCGCGAAGCGGAACTCGTAAAGTTATTTGCGAAGCAAATTACTTTTATTACATTTCGGAAATCTATGCTTTTATCCACAAATTATGATAAGCAGGAGATTTCTGAAAACCTCCTGCGCCACAGGAGGAGAAGATATGGTAAAAGACTTGCAGAAAAAGGGCTATCTCTATGCTTCCGAAAGGTTTGCGGATTTGATCAATGGGGTGGTCTGCGGAGGTAAGGAGATTCTTAGGCCGTCAGACTTGACAGAGATGGATTCGCAGACAGGATATGTTAGGGCATCAGCCGGAAGCGGAAGACGAATTTCACAGGGGAAACAGCGGTATCGTGATTTGGTGAAAAAAGCGGCATTTGGGGTTCATTTCATGGTGGTGGGCATCGAGAACCAAGAGGAAGTACATTACTTGATGCCGCTTCGCTGTATGTCTTATGACGCGGCGGAGTACGAGAGGCAGGCGGCGGCCGTAAAGCGCCAGATCAGAAGGCGCAGTGACATCAACTCAGCGGAATTTTTGTCAGGGTTTGCAAAGGACAGCAGATTACATCCCTGTGTCACACTCGTATTGTATTATGGAGAAAACTGGGACGGAGCGGAGAATCTGCACAGTATATTGGATTTTACAGATATTCCAGGGGAGTTGCGAGAAAAGGTCAATGACTACCGGATATATGTCTGCGAGGTGCGCAGATTTGAGAAAACAGATGTCTTTCAGACAGACTTAAAGCAGGTATTTGACTGCATCCGTTATGCTGATAATCCGGAAAAACTGTATGAACTGATCACTAGCGACCCGGTTTATCAGGAATTGGATGAGGAAACTTATGATGTGATAGCAGAACATATAAAAACAGTGGAACTCTTACAAGTAAAGGAGTACAGCCAGGAAGGAGGAAAAGTAAATATGTGCGGAGCCATAGCGGAGTTGATACAGCAGGGACGTATGGAGGGCTTGAGTCAGGGGATAGAACAAGGAATAGAACAGGGTGTAAAGGCACTGATTGAGATATGTATCGAGTATAACGGCACAAGAGAGACTGCTCAGAAACAGCTGATGGAGAAGCTGCAACTGTCTCCGGAGTCCGCGCAGGGATACATAGAACGTTACTGGCACTGAACCCGCAGACGGCAAAACCATCTTCCTTTGCACAATAACCGGTACAAACCTTGACAATCCGCGGCATTCATACTAAATTGATATAGAAGCCGCTAAGGGAAAACAAGCGGCCGCAAAGCGGACATTTGTTTTACCAGCGGCGATAATGAGCAAGGGACCGATGAAATCGGACAAAGAGCGCGACAGCGCGGCCTTGCGAATCTAGAAAAGCAGGGGAAAAACAAGCGGCTGCGAAGCAGACACGAAAGGATAAATCAAAATGGCGGGGATGATAGAAGTTCGCAATTTGTGTAAGACCTTTGTGACCAGTGAGGCCAATGTGGACGCACTGCATGATATCAGTCTGTCCATCCAGGCAGGCGATATCTATGGTATCATCGGTATGTCAGGGGCGGGCAAGAGTACTTTGGTGCGGTGCTTGAATTTCTTAGAGCGGCCCACATCCGGTACGGTGGAGATTGAGGGCAGTGACTTAAGTACTTTGTCTGAGGCACTGCTTCGGGAAAAGCGGCGGGAAATCGCCATGATCTTTCAGCATTTCAATCTGCTGATGCAGAAGAATGTGATTGACAATATCTGTTTTCCGCTGGTGATTGGTGGTGTGAAGAAGAGGGATGCCAGAAAGCGGGCGGCGGAACTTCTGGAGATTGTGGGGCTGACGGAGAAGGCGAAGGCATATCCATCTCAGCTTTCCGGGGGACAAAAGCAGAGGGTGGCGATTGCGAGAGCTTTAGCGGCCAATCCGAAGATTTTATTGTGCGATGAGGCTACCAGTGCCTTGGATCCGCGGACGACGCAGTCCATTTTGCAGCTTTTAAAAGAAATCAACAGGCAGTATGGTATCACCATCGTGATTATCACCCATGAGATGTCGGTGGTCCGGGAAATCTGTTCCCATGTGGCGATCATCGGAGAGGGGCATCTGGTGGAACAGGGCCGGGTGTTTGATATCTTCTCCCATCCGAAGACGGCAGAGGCGAAGGAATTGATTCTGAAGGGCAGTGGGACGGAGCGGCGCACGTTAGAGGGGCATCAGAAGGAGTTGATGAAGGGTAAATGTTGTATCCGAATCGTCTTCTCTGTGAATTCCTCCTTCGAACCGGTCATTGCCAATATGGTATTAAAGTTTGGACAGCCTATCAATATTCTGAAGGCGGACACAAAGAATGTGGAAGGAATTGCCAGAGGCGAGATGATTCTCAGTCTTCCGGATGATAAGGCTATGCAGGAGGACATGAAAGCCTATCTGACTGAGCGGGGGCTTGCAGTGGAGGAGGTGAACGGCTATGTGGACCAGTGATTTGACCATGATGATGTTGGAAGGCATACGGGACACCTTACTTATGACACTGATGTCAACTTTGTTCGGCTATCTGTTCGGACTTCCCATGGGCATTGCCCTTGCGGTGACGGATAAGACAGGAATCAAGCCCAATGCGGTGGTGTACAAGGCGCTTGATGTGGTGGTGAATATTGTGAGGAGTATTCCGTTCTTGATCTTATTGATTCTGGTCATGCCGCTCACCCGTGCGATCGTGGGCAAGACCACGGGTTCGGTGGCAACGATTGTACCGCTTACCTTGGCGGCGGCACCTTTTATCGGGCGTATGATAGAATCCTCTTTAAAGGAAGTAGACCATGGCGTGATTGAGGCGGCCCAGAGTATGGGGGCGGACACGTATACCATTATATGGAAGGTACTGCTGGTGGAGGCGAGGACTTCCCTCCTGGTTGGCGTCACCATTGCCAGCGGAACCATATTGGGGTATTCGGCTATGGCCGGTGTGGTCGGCGGCGGCGGCCTGGGCGATATTGCCATGCGGTATGGTTATTATCGCTGGGAGACGCTTATTATGATTGTATCGGTAGTACTTCTGGTACTTCTGGTGCAGGTATTCCAGACGCTGGGGATGCGGCTGGCCGTGAAAGTGGATAAGCGCAAGAGGTAGGGATGCCGGGGAACAGTTATATTGACAAAGGATATATGTGTGGTTATAATAGACAGTATAAAACCTACTGTATAAGTAGGAAAAAGGAGGAGGATAATATTATGAAAAAGAAATTGATTGTAGGTGTGCTTACTGCGGCGTTAGCGCTCGGTACATTGACGGCCTGCGGTTCATCCAAGGATGACGGCACCATTACGGTAGCGGCGTCTGCCACACCCCACGCCGAGATTTTAGAGCAGGTAAAGCCTATTTTGGAAAAGCAGGGTTATACGCTGGAGGTGACGGTGTTCAGCGATTATGTACAGCCTAATCAGGTGGTGGAGAGCGGCGAGTATGATGCCAACTATTTCCAGCACATTCCGTATCTGGATTCTTTTAACGAGGAGCATGGGACACATCTGGTGAATGCAGGCGGCATCCATTACGAGCCTTTTGGGATTTATCCCGGCACGAAGAGCGATCTTAGTGCGCTGGCAGAGGGGGATGTGATTTCTGTGCCCAACGATACCACCAATGAGGCGAGAGCGCTTCTTTTGTTACAGGATAACGGTATCCTGAAACTGAAAGAGGGTGTGGGATTAGAGGCTACTGTGCGCGATATTGAGGAGAATCCTTACAATGTGGAGATTCAGGAACTTGAGGCGGCGCAGGTGCCCAGGGTCAAGGATGAATCCGCTTTTGTGGTCTTAAACGGTAACTATGCGATGGAAGCAGGCTTTTCCGTATCCAAGGATGCGGTTGCCTATGAGCAGTCCGATTCCGAGGCGGCTCAGACTTATGTGAATGTGATCGCAGTCAAGGAGGGCAATGAGAACAAGGAAGGCATCAAGGCTTTGGTGGACGCCCTTAAGTCGGATGAGATTAGGGAATACATCAACAATACATACGACGGCGGTGTGATTCCGTTTGATTGATTTGGGTAAAGCAGTGCATACGATGCAAAGGATAAGAAAGGCGCTTTCTGTGGTGGAGGCGTCTTTTTTGGTATCAATTCAGCCGCAAAGCGGCGCCGGATGCGAAGCAGACGCTTTTGTGAATGATGAGGGCGAAGCGGTTACTTTTTTGTGAGAATAAAGTAAGAATTGAAGAAAATGCGGAAATGCGGTATAATTGCCTAAAACAAAATGCGGAAATGCAGGAAAATGGAGTAAAAGAAAACGCGGAAACGGAGAAGGCTATGTTCAGACGGAAAATATATGACAAACTGGTGCAGTGGAAGCAGGAATCCAATGGTAAAACAGCGCTGCTGATCGAGGGTGCGCGCCGTGTGGGAAAGTCAACGATTGTCGAAGCGTTTGCCAGGAACGAGTATGAAAGTTATATTCTGATTGATTTTGCAAAAGCGGCAAAGACTGTCCGGGAATTGTTTGAGGATGTCTCAGATTTGAATTATCTGTTTTTGCAGTTACAGCTTCAATATAAAGTGGATTTGCATGAGAGAAATTCTGTCATTATATTTGATGAAGTGCAATTATGTCCGATGGCAAGACAGGCGGTTAAGGCCCTTGTGCAGGATGGACGTTATGACTATATTGAGACTGGTTCTTTGATTTCTATCAGAAAGAATGTGAAAGATATTTTAATTCCCAGTGAGGAAAGAAAGCTGGATATGTTTCCCATGGATTATGAAGAGTTTTTGTGGGCATTGGGGGATACCACAACATTTTCACTGCTTGAAAGCTGTTATGAAGCGCAGCGGGGAATCGGAGAGCAGTCATGCAGAAAGCTGCTTCGGGACTTTAGATTATATATGCTGATTGGCGGAATGCCTCAGGCGGTGAAGGAATATTTGGAAAGCAATAATTTCAGAAAGGTGGATGCTGTCAAGAGGGATATCCTCTCACTTTATGAGGATGATTTTATGAAGATTGATTCCACCGGACGCTTGTCTCTTCTGTTTGATGCGATTCCGGCCCAGTTGAATAAAAATGCCTCGAGATATCAGGTTTCCAGTGTACTGGAGGGAGATCGGGCAGATACGATATTGGAGTTGATTACAGAACTTAAGGCTTCTAAAACAGTATTGGTATCCTATCATGCAAATGACCCTAATGTGGGAATGTCAAACAGCAGGAATTTGACTCGTTTTAAGCTGTTTTTGTGTGACACCGGTCTCTTTACAACGTTGATGTTCAAGGACAGAGACTTTACAGAGAATGAAATTTATGAAAAACTGTTGTATGATAAATTGAGCGCTAATCTGGGATATCTTTATGAGAATGTGGTAGCGCAGATGCTTGCTTCTTACGGAAATGCATTGTTTTATTATACCTTTTTAAATGAAAGGTCAAAGCATAACTATGAGATTGATTTTATCCTTGCGAAGAAGAACAAAATATGTCCTTTGGAAGTAAAGTCTTCCGGCTATAAGGCACATGCATCTCTGGATGCTTTTATGGAAAAGTTTTCGGATAGGATTCTGCAGCGTTATTTGATATACACAAAGGATTTCAGGAAGGATAAGGATGTTATTTGTCTGCCGGTGTATATGGTTCCGTTTCTTTGCCGTGAAGGTATCAAAATGGGCGGCTGACAAGATGGATTAGGTATTGAGAACATCGAAGAAAGGACATAAACCGTGGCATTACAATTTTATTTCGGCGCATCCGGCGCCGGCAAGAGTAAAAAATTACATCAGGATATCATAAGAGCCTCTTTAGCGCATCCAAAGAGGAATTATCTTCTCATTGTGCCCGATCAGTTCACCATGCAGACACAGATGGACTTGGTGGTGGAGCACCCAAATCATGCTATCATGAATATCGATGTGTTGAGTTTCGGCAGGCTGACCCACAGAATCCTGGAGGAGGTGGGGGCACAGCAACTGCCGGTTTTGGATGATACAGGCAAGAGTCTGGTACTGCGCAAGGCTGCCCAGGGGGTGCGGGAGAATCTGACAGTGCTTGGCAGTCATCTGCATAAGATTGGTTACATCCATGAGGTAAAGTCGGCGATTTCGGAGTTTATGCAGTATGGCATTGGCAGAAAGGAATTGGAGGAGCTGACAGAGTATGTAAAGAGCAGGGGAGCACTCTATTATAAGCTGCAGGATTTGGGAATTTTGTATCAGGCTTTCCAGGAATATATCAGCACCCGTTTTATCACGACGGAAGAGACCCTGGACAGATTGCGGGAAGCGCTGCCGAAATCAAAGATTATGCAGGACTGTGTGATTGCTTTTGACGGGTTTACGGGTTTTACGCCCATTCAGAGTCGTGTCATCCAGGAACTGATGAGATTGACTAAGAAGGTCATTATATCTTTGACCATAGACGAGAGAGAGAATCCTTATCGGCTGGAAGGGGAGCAGAAGCTGTTTTATCTGACCCAAAAGACGGTGGCGGATTTGCGCAGACGGATGCAGGAGGTGGACGCTGTGGAGGCGGAAGCGGTGTGGTGCCGGCGCTCTGGGGACGGGCGGCTTCCCCGGTTTGCAGAAAACCCGGAGCTGACCCATCTGGAGCGTCATCTGTTTCGTTATCCGCTCCAGGCCTATGAGGGGGAGGCAGGGCATATTCACCTGCTGGAGGTTTCCACGCCCCAGGAGGAACTGCATCAGACCTGTATCGCCATCCGAAGGCTTTTGCAGGAGGCACAGGAGAGAGGAGAGGAGCTGTGTTACCGGGATATCGCGGTGGTAACGAGCAATATGGAGGTTTATGGACGGGATGCGGCGGAGGCCTTTATGAAGTGCGGGATTCCCATTTATCTGGACCAGACCAGAGGGATTATGGGGAATCCCTTTGCCGCTTATCTTAGAAGCGCTCTGCAGATTGTGCTGCAGGATTTCAGTTTTGAAGCGGTGTTTCATTATCTGCGCACCGGTCTGACAGGGTTTGCCCAGGAAGATGTGGACAGGCTGGAAAATTATGTGCGGCGTTTCGGCATTCGGGGACGGAAGCGCTGGGAGAATCTTTTTATCTATAAAGAGGAGGAGAAAGAGGGGGAAGAAGCGGCGCTTTTGCAGCTTTCGGCTTACAATGCCATGCGGGCGAAGCTGATGGCGCAGATTGCACCTCTGTTAGCGCCCTGTAGGAAGGCCGGGGAGATTGTGCGGGCAGTGTATGATTTCCTGGTGCTAAACCAGGCACAGCAGAAGCTGGCGGATTTAGAGCGGCGTTTTTTGCAGCAAGGAGATTTAGCCAGGGTCAAGGAATATGGACAGATTTATCCGCTGGTGATTAATTTGCTAGACCAGATTGACGGGCTGTTGGCGGAGGAGGAGATGGACGGCAGGGAGTTTGCGGATATTCTGGACGCGGGGCTTTCGGAGATTGGCGTGGGAACCATTCCCCAGAATGTGGACCGGATTCTGGTGGGGGATATCGAGAGGACCAGATTAAAGCAGGTGAAGGTACTCTTTTTCCTGGGCATCAATGACGGCAATATTCCCAAAGGTGCCGGAGGCGGCGGTATCATATCGGATATTGACAGGGAGTTTATCAAGGACTCGCCCTTTGAGCTGGCGCCCTCTCCCAGACAGCAGATGTATATCCAGCGGCTGTATTTGTATTTGAATATGACGAAACCTTCTGAGGCGCTTTATATCTCCTATGCCCGTGTGGGCACGGATGGGCGGAGCCTGCGGCCGGCCTATCTCATCGATCTGCTGCATAAGCTGTTCCCGGCCCTTCGCGTGGAACAGCCGGAGACTTCCCCGGTTACGGAGCAGCTTGTGAATGGGCCGGACGGCATTCGTCTGGCGGCCGATCTGATGCGGGAATACGCAGCCGGTCGTCTGGGAGCGGAGGAGCGCCGGCAGCTGTATACCATCTATCACACCTATCACAGGCAGCCTCCCTATCGGGATGTCATGGACAGCCTTTTGGAGACGGCCTTTTACACGTATCAGGATACCCCTCTCTCCGCCATGGTGACCAGGGCCCTTTATGGCGCCGTACTGCATAATAGCATCAGCCGCTTAGAGCGATATGCGGCCTGTGCCTATGGGCATTTCCTGCAGTATGGTCTGGCCCTTCGGGAACGGGGAGATTATAGCTTCGAAGCAGTGGACATGGGCAATGTATTCCATGGGGTACTGGAGATTTTTGCCAGAAAGCTCACCGAAAAGGGGTATACTTGGTTTGATTTCCCCAAAGAGGCGGCAAAGCAGATGGTGGAGGAGGCCATTGAGGTCTATACGGCGGATTACGGAGAGACGATTCTTTACAGCAGTGCCAGGATGCAGCATTTGTTAAAACGGATAACCAGGATTTTAAACCGAACGGTGATGACGCTGCAGACACAGCTTCGCAGGGGGGCCTTTGTGCCGGATGCGTTTGAGATGTCCTTTTCCGTATTGAATGATTTGGATGCTCTCAATATTGCCCTCAATGAGCAGGACAAGATGCGTCTGCGGGGGCGGATTGACCGTGTGGATACCTGTGAGGCAGGGGACAAGATTTATGTGAAGGTCATTGACTATAAGTTCGATCTTGCGGATTTGTACTACGGCCTGCAGTTACAGCTGGTGGTCTATATGAATGCGGCGGTGGAGATGGAGCAGAAGAAACACCCGGACAAAGAAGTGATCCCGGCGGCCATGCTCTACTATCATATTGCAGACCCTATGGTGGAGGACGGGGCGGAGCTGACGCCGGAGCAGATTAATCAGAAACTATTGCAGGAACTTAAGATGACTGGAATAGTCAATCAAAATGACGAGGCTGTCAGACTGCTGGATACAGAGTTTACGGACAAGTCGGATATTCTCCCATTGGAGCGCAAAAAGGACGGTTCTTTCTCCGCTTACTCCAGTGTCATAAAGGAGGAGGACATGCACACGGTTTCCAGTTATGTCAACCAGAAAATACGGCAGCTGGGCAATGAAATCCTGCAGGGGACCATTTCAGTCAATCCCTATGAGCAGAACGGAAACCAGGCCTGTACGTACTGCGCCTACAAGAGTGTCTGCGGGTATGATACAAGGATAGCAGGCTATCAGGCAAGGAAGCTGCCTGCCCTGCGAAAAGAAGAGGCCATGGAACTGATTAGGGAAGCCTGCGGAGAAGGAGAAGACGCGGCAGAATAGAAGTGGTGCCGGCAGTCAGACAGTGTGTGGTGAAAAGATTGAAAATCGTTATGCGCAAAAAACAGCGCAGAAATGAGGATAAAGATAGAGAAAGAACAAGGTAACAGTATGGCGATTTCATTTACAGAGACACAAAAACAAGTCATTGATACCCACGGATGCAATCTTCTGGTCTCCGCGGCGGCGGGGTCCGGCAAGACGGCAGTGCTGGTGGAGCGGATTGTGAAGATGGTGAGCCAGGGGGAGCGACCGGCGGACATCGACAGACTGCTGGTGGTTACGTTCACCAATGCGGCGGCGGCGGAAATGCGGGAGAGAATCAGCACCGCCTTAAATGACAGACTGGCCCTGGACCCGGAGAACGAGCATCTGCAGAGGCAGGTGACGCTTCTGTATAATGCCCAGATTACCACCATAGACAGTTTCTGCCTCTTTGTACTGCGCAACCAGTTTCATACCATTGGCCTGGACCCGGGCTTTCGAATCGGGGAGGAGGGAGAGGTACGCCTTTTGAAAAAGGACGTGCTGGCCCAGGTGCTGGAGGAGGCTTACGGGCAGGCGGACCCCGCGTTCTTAGACGGTATGGAGTATTTCAGTGTGGGAAGCAGCGACACAGCGGCGGAGGAATTGGTGTGGAAGCTCTACGACTTTGCCATGAGTATGCCCTTTCCGGAAGAGTGGCTTAGGGAGCGGAAGAAGGATTACAGCCTTAGCGGTGTGGAGGGCTGGATGCAGGACATGCTTTTGCATGTAGGGCATCTACTTGGCGATTGTATAGACAAACTGCAGGCGGCCCGCAGGCTTAGCGAGGAACCGGACGGGCCGTATCCTTACGGGGCTCTTTTGGAGCGGGAGATGGAGATGGTGGAGGCTTTAAGGGGCAGATGCAGCGTGCATTTTGATAATGACCAGGAAAGTCAACAGCCCTCTGTGCCGGATTATGATGCCCTCTGTGCCGCTTTCGGGAGCGTACAGTTTGACAGGCTTCCCTCGAAAAAGGACGACACCATATCGCCGGACAAGCGGGAATTGGCCAAGCGTCTTCGAAATGAGGTGAAGGAGGAACTGCAGAAGATGAGCAGGGACTTCTTTTTCCAGACAAAGGAGCAGATGGAGCAGCAGATGGGGGTCTGCGGCGCGGCGGTGGATGCGCTGGTGGATTTGACCCTGCGGTTTAAGGAAGCCTTTGATGAGAAGAAGCGGGAGAAGAATCTGTTGGACTTTGACGATATAGAGCATTTCGCGCTTCAGATTCTGCTGCACAGGGAGGGGGATACCTGTGTGCCCACCCAGACAGCCCTTTCCTACCGCGGCCATTTTCAGGAAATTCTGATTGATGAGTATCAGGACAGCAACCTGGTGCAGGAGTATCTGTTATCCAGCATCTCCGGTGAGGCTGAGGGCAGATATAACCGCTTCATGGTGGGGGATGTGAAGCAGAGTATCTATAAGTTCCGTTTGGCCAGACCGGAACTGTTTCTGGAAAAGTATGAGGCTTACGGGAGCGGGACGCAGGCGGAGGGAGCTATGAAGATCGACCTGCATCAGAATTTCAGAAGCAGACCCCAGGTGCTTGCCAGCGTCAACGGTGTTTTTGGACAGATTATGGGCAGGGAAGTGGGGGGCATCCTCTACGACGAGCTGGCGGCCCTGCATGAGGGGGCAGTGTACCCCAGGCAGGAGAATCCGGCGGTGTCCAATGAGACGGAACTGCTTCTTTTTAAGACCCAGGATAAACCGGAGGAGATTTCTGCGAAAGAGCAGGAGGCTTACGGGGTGGCGGCTAAGATCAAAGAGCTTCGAAAGAATTTCTATGTGACGGACAAGGAGACCGGGAAGC
Organism: uncultured Lachnospiraceae bacterium; assembly: GCA_910585555.1. Taxonomy (GTDB): domain Bacteria; phylum Bacillota; class Clostridia; order Lachnospirales; family Lachnospiraceae; genus UBA3282. The sequence continues at coordinate 3,137 of CAJUFU010000067.1, read as the reverse complement.
TTCGAAAGACGGCTTTTCGGGATATTGTGATCTTATTACGCACTCTTTCCGGCTGGGATGAGGTCTTTAAACGGGTGTTGGAGGAAGAGCAGATTCCCGTACATATGACTTCCAGGACCGGCTACTTTGCGGCCAGGGAAGTGCAGGAACTGTTACATTTCCTGCGGATTTTGGATAATCCCCTGCAGGATATTCCCCTGTATGGCGTACTCCATTCTTATCTGGGCGGCTTTACGGAAGAGGAGATTGCGCTGGTGCGGGCGGCCTATCCGAAGAAGAAATATCTCTATGACGCCCTGGTATTGTACGGCGGGATACAGCCGGAGGATGCCCTGTGTAGAAAGAGTAAGGCTTTCCTGGAACGTCTGCATGTCTATCGGGGTCTATCGGTGTATTTGAGTGTCCATGAACTTTTACAGACCATCCTGCGGGAAACAGGGTATCTCAACTATGTGGCGGCGAAACCGGAGGGGGAAAGGCGCTACGCCAATGTGGAGATGCTTCTGGTGAAGGCGGCGGAATATGAGAAGACCAGTTATTTTGGCTTGTACCATTTCCTGCGTTATATGGAACAGTTGGAGAAATATGAGGTGGACTACGGCGAGGCTGGGCTGCAGGATGAGAATGCGGATGTGGTGCGCATTATGAGCATCCATAAGAGTAAGGGACTGGAATTTCCCGTCTGCATCGTGGCGGGTCTGTCTAAAAAATTCCAGACCAGAGAAGTCAACGGGCACCTGGTGGTGGACGTGGACGCAGGAATCGGGGTGGATTATGTGAATTCCCAGATGCGTGTCCGCGGACGGAGTTTGCGCAGAAACGCCATTTCCGCCAGGCTGAAAAGGGATAATCTGGCGGAGGAGATGCGGGTCCTCTATGTAGCCATGACCCGGGCAAAGGAGAAATTGATTATGACTGCAACAGTCAAAGACCCGGAAAAGACGGCCGCATCTCTTCTCTACCTGCGCAGACGAAAGGAGTTGACGCTCTCTTATGGGACGCTGCTTGCCCAGGACAGCTTTCTTTCTCTTTTGCTTTCCGCACTTGCCAGGAACAAGTGTCTGGATGCTTTTTACAGCGCCTGCGGGATAGAGTCCTGCATACAGGGGCCGCATTATGAGGCGGATATACCCATCCGTGTAGTTTTGGGCGGCTGGGAAGATGTGGTCAGTAAGAAGGTGGAGGAGACAGTAGGAAGAGAGGAGGCCAGACGCCGGCTTCTCTTAGCGGATGCCCAACAGGATGTGGATATGGAGCTGATGGCACAGATGTCGCGTCAGTCCGCCTACCAATATCCGTATGATAATCTCAAGGAGCTTTACACGAAGACAACGGTATCTGAATTGAAAAAGGCCGGTATGCAGGAAGAGACCGACTTTTCCTTCAAGTTATATGAGGAGGAGACGGTGGTGCCTTATCTGCCGAAGTTTATAGAGACTGACGAGCGTGTCACGGGCTCCATGCGGGGCAGTGCCTTCCATAAAGTGATGGAGTTGTTTGATTTCAGCGAGTTGACTGTAGAGGTTAATAGAGACAAAGAAGCGGCCAAAGCGCTTATGGCAAGCCAGCTGGCCAGGATGCGTAAGGAGCAGACGCTTTCGGAGGAATATGATCAAATCCTCTCTCTGCCGCGGCTGGCAGCTTTCCTGCAGACAGAGGCGGCCCTGCGGATGGCCAAGGCGGCCCGGGCGGGACGGCTGTATAAAGAACAGCCTTTTGTGATGGGACTTCCGGCTAAGCGCCTCAAGGCCTCTTTTCCGCCGGGAGAGACGGTGTTGATTCAGGGAATCATCGACGTGTTCTTCGAGGAGGAGGACGGTTATGTGGTGTTAGATTATAAGACAGACGCGGTGGAGCGGCCGGAAGAACTGGTAAAGCGTTACAAGGTACAGCTTGCTTACTATAGTGAGGTGTTAGAGCAGCTATCCGGGTATGCCAGGGACCGTACAGGCAAGCGGGTGAAAGAGCAGATCATCTACTCGTTCCGGCTGGGGCAGGAGATTCCTCTGCTCTAAGTAGGTGTGAGAAGCGCCATGTAAAAGGGTCTTTGCAAATAAACTTGCAAAGACCCGATTGATTATCTCATATATCAGTTTTTATAATAGGTATCGTAATTTACCAGTTCATCCAATAACTTCTCCAATTGTTCGTCCATGATATCGTCAGGGAACTGGCAGGTGCCCACTGCGTTGTGTCCGCCGCCGCCGTATTTCAACATCAGACTGCCCACATTCACATGGGAGGTGCGGTTCAAGATACTGTAGCCTACTGCCGCGGAACACCCCAAGCCGCCCTTGCCGTTGACAATCCAGACGGAGATATTCTGTTCCGGATACATGCTGTAGATTAAGAAACGGTTGCCGGAATAAATGGGATTTACCCCTCTTAAATCGGAGATGATCACGTCCTTTTCCACCCGGGTGTGGGCTTTTACCATTTCCCGGAATTTCTCATCCTGCTCATGGTAGACGTCGATGCGCTCCTGCACGTCGGGCAGGGCTAGAATCTCCTCCGTACTCATGGTACGGCAGCATTCCATCAATTTTTCCATCAGCTGATAATTGGAAATCGTGAAATTACGCCATCTGCCAAGGCCGGTACGGGGGTCCATCAAGAATCCGATCAGAATCCAGCCGGTGGGGTTTTGTACCTCATCGATGGTGAGATTGCCGGAATCCACTTTGTCCACGGCTGCCATCATATCATCAAAATGTGAGAAGCGCTCCTGACCGCCATAGTATTCGTAGATAATACGTGCGCAGGAAGGGGTAATACGGCTCTCGCCTTTGTATTTGCCCTTCAGCTCGTTGCGCTCATGTTCGCTGGAATGATGGTCGAACCACAGACCGCATCCTTCCACGAAAGGAACGTTTGCCAGTACATCGTTCTCATTGATTTCTACCAGCCCATCCTGCAGATCTTTGGGGTGAGCGAATTTCCAACTGTCCACCAGACCCACTTCTTTCAAAAGTGCGCCGCAGGCCAGACCGTCAAAATCAGATCGTGTCACTAATCTCATATGCTGTTCTCCTTATCCGTATAATTTCCCCATCTTTGATTTCAAATTTACTATAATAAGAATTATATAAGATGTAGGCGGCCTTTTCAAGGAAAAAAGCACTCTTTTGCAAGAGTGC
>CAJUFU010000066.1 GCA_910585555.1 uncultured Lachnospiraceae bacterium | reverse complement strand
CGCTGTAAAAAGAATCCTAACTGCAATGTTGTCCTTATCTAAATGACATTGGAAACGATACCGCTCTATTTATGGGAAATCATACGGCGAAGTAAAAGAAAAATTAGTAAATATTGTTCATGCAGAGTACAATCCCATAACAGACTCCGGTAAGAAGCCAGCCGCAAACAAAGAAAAAGTGTCTGATAATATCAACTTATGTTCTCTTATGGAAGAATGGCTTGAAAAGATAGAACGGACCAGAAAATATTCTACTTATGTCAAGTATAAGAGTCTATATCAATGTCATATCCAAGCTCTTTTTTCTAACGACAAACTTACTCAGGTCACAAACAATCATATTCAAAATAAAATAGCTGCTCTGGACATATATGCAGTTTCTGCATAACAATATGGACATTTCTAAAGCAGGGATATTCCTATGCCTGTCTACCGGACTCAGGCTGGGTGAAGTATGTGCCTTGAAATGGGAAGATATTGATATAGAACAAAAGATACTTCACGTAAACAGAACGGTACAGAGAATCGAGAGCAAAGATGGGTTTCAAAAAACAGCTTTATTAGAAACACCGCCCAAAAGCTCTTTCTCCAATCGGGAGATTCCAATATCTGACAGCTTGTTACAGATTCTTGCACATTTCAGAAAAACAGAGCAAGGATACGTGCTGTGCGCCCACAAGCCTATGGAACCCCGTACATACCAGAATCATTTTAAACGTTACCTGCAAACCATCAATGCCCCTTCTTATAACTTCCATACACTGCGGCACACCTTCGCCACAAATTGTATCGATAATGGGATGGACATTAAGAAAAGGGCAGACAAGAGGGACGAGAAGAAGCGCAGAGAGAATTATCAATTACCCGGAGGATTGCCAAACTATCAAAGCAGTGTACTATCTCTGAGATTCAGGAGAAACTGGTAGAAGAATTTGCTCTATCATATGAGCAGGCAAAGGAAGCGTGCAGAAAAGTATTTGAAGATTAAAATCAAGCAGAAAAGATATAGGAAGATATGGTCAGTCGTGTTACACTAAGGGTATAAGAAGAGAGCGGCCGTTTCATATACAGTAAGACAGACAGCATAGGTATATGAATATGGCAGCACAATGAGGATACAGGAGGGTTATAACATGACAGCAGACAAGATCAGGGAGATCATATCGAAGATGACGCTGGAGGAGAAGGCTTCGATGTGTTCCGGTGCGGATTTCTGGCACACGAAGGCGGTGGAGCGTCTGGGGATTCCTGCAAGTATGGTGTCCGACGGACCTCACGGACTGCGCAAGCAAGACCAGGAGGGAGATCATTTAGGAGTCAACGACAGTATCAAGGCAGTGTGTTTTCCGGCAGGATGCGGTACGGCTGCTTCTTTTAACAGGGAGCTTTTGGTGCAGATGGGCGAGACGCTGGGCGCAGAGTGCCAGGCCGAGGGTGTGAGTGTAATCTTAGGCCCGGCGGTCAACATCAAGCGCTCTCCCTTATGTGGACGGAACTTTGAATACTATTCCGAGGACCCGCTCTTGGCCAGTGAGATGGCTGGCGCTTTGATTCATGGGGTGCAGAGCAGGCAGGTAGGCACAAGCATTAAGCATTTTCTGGCTAATAATCAGGAGACCCGAAGGATGTCCTCGGATTCCAGGGTTGACGAACGGACGCTGCGGGAGATTTATCTGGCGGCTTTTGAGGGTGCGGTCAGGAAAGAAAAACCTTGGACGGTGATGTGTTCCTATAATAAGATCAATGGAACTTATGCAGCCCAGAATCATAAGTATCTGACGGAGGTCCTGCGGGACGAATGGGGATTTGAAGGGTACGTGATGAGTGATTGGGGTGCGGTCAACAACCGTGTGGAGGATTTGAAGGCAGGGCTGGATTTGGAAATGCCTTCGTCCATGGGAGCCAATGACCGGCTGATTGTGGGAGCCGTACAGAGCGGGGAACTTGAAGAGAGTGTGTTGGATACGGCTGTGGAGCGTATTTTGAATGTGGTGTTTCACTATGAGGAAAATCGGGATCGAAGTGCAGAATTTGATCGGGACAAAGACCATGAGATGGCCCGTAAAGTGGCACAGGAGACGATTGTTCTTCTGAAAAATGAAGGGGTGCTTCCTCTGGCTGAGAAGGACGAAGTTGTCTTTATCGGTAAATATGCCAAGACGCCGCGCTATCAGGGCGGAGGCAGTTCTCACATTAATAGCCATAAGGTCACGTCGGCATGGGATGTGGCAAAGGACATGGGAAATGTCACTTATGTGCAGGGATTTGATGATAAGGAAGACAAAACGGATGAGAAACTGCTTGTCGAGGCTGTGGAGGCGGCGAAGAAGGCGAAGGCAGCAGTTATCTTTGCAGGGCTTCCGGATGCTTTTGAGTCGGAAGGGTTTGACAGGGAGCATATGGCAATGCCTATGTGTCAAAATGAGTTGATTCGTCAGGTGGCGGAGGTTCAGCCGAACACGGTGGTAGTGCTGCACAATGGTTCGCCGGTGGAGATGCCCTGGGTCGGACAGGTGAAGGGTATCTTGGAAGCTTATCTTGGCGGACAGGCTGTGGGCGGCGCAGTCTGCGATATATTGTTTGGGAAAGTGAATCCCAGCGCGAAGCTGCCCGAGACTTTTCCTCTGAAATTGGAAGATAATCCGTCTTATCTTTCTTACATCGGCGAAGGCGATGTGGTGGAATATCGTGAGGGTATTTTTGTAGGTTACCGCTATTATGATAAGAAGAAAATGGATGTACTTTTCCCATTTGGGCACGGGCTCTCCTATACTACTTTTGCTTATTCTAATCTGAGAACGGATAAAGAGCAGATGAAGGATACGGATATCATGAAAGTATCCGTAGATGTGACTAATACCGGCAAGATGGCCGGAAAAGAGGTAGTACAGCTTTATGTGGCAGATCGGGAAAGCACGGTGATCAGACCGGTAAAGGAACTGCGGGATTTTGCGAAAGTGGAGCTTTTGCCCGGTGAGACGAAGACGGTGACTTTCACATTGGATAAGAGAGCGTTTGCTTATTACAGTGTGAGAATACATGACTGGCATGTGGAAACGGGTGTGTTTGATATCATGATTGGAAAATCCTCCAGGGACATTGTATTGACGAAAGAAGTCAGCGTAGAATCCACCGTAGAGCTTCCTTTTGTATATACAACAGATACGATTATGGGAGATGTATTGAAGGACCCGAGAGCCAGAGAAATTGTAAAAGAGCTTCTAAAAAGTGATATTTTCTCTGCGGCAGGAGAGGAAAGCAGTATGGCTAGTGAAGCGATTTCCAGTGAGATGAGCGAAGCGATGGCGAGATTCACGCCGCTTCGGGGTGCGGTCAGCTTTGGGGGTAATGTGAGCATGGCGGACATACAGGCAATCGTGGATAAGCTGAATATGCTTGTATGATGGTGCAGGTAAAGGTGGATTGACAGCAGCAACAGAGGGGAGAGGGAAGTCATGAAATACCAGAATGCAATACTATCCGATATTGCAAAAGCGGTTACGGTCCTGTTAATCTGTATCATTGCGTATCAGGGATTTTCACAGTGTGAGGCAGGGAGTGTCTGTGAGGCCAGAGAAGGGAAAGAGGAGAAAGAGATTGAGGAATATATCAGAGAGTATTACAAGGCAATCTCGGATGGGGATTTTGTGTCTTTGGGGGAGTATATCACAGACGAGGACGAGCTGGAGGAAGAGACGCTTCGTATGAAAGCGCTTCGAACATGTGGATTTGTCAGTTATGATGTTGAGGATGTGATGATATATCCCTTGCCAGATAAGGCATACTGGCTGGCACATGTGTGTACGGAGTTGACGGTAGAAGACCTGGATGTTGCCCTGCCGGGGGCAATCGTAATCATGATAGGCAGGAAGGAAGATGGGAGTCTTTATATGGTAAGGGATGCCGCATCTGATGATCTGAGTGAGGATTTCATAGAGGAAATAAGGGAGATTACGCTTTCGGATGAGATGGTAGACAGGACAAATGAGCAGGCGGCTAAGTATAATGAGATTCTTGCTGATAACCCCGATGCAATAGAATGGGTTCAGAAAGCTTCGGATGCTCAGACAAAGGCCCTTTCCGAGGTATATACCAGAAAGGCTTACCAGGAAAGAATGGACGGTGAAGAAGAAAGTTATTTCGTCAAAAAGGGTGACTGCCTGTGGAGTATAGCAGAGCAGGAATTGGGAGACGGCATGTATTGGACCGATATTTATGAGGCAAACAGGGCAGTAATCGGAGAAAATCCGGATTTGCTTTATGTGGGTATTTCGTTAGATCTGCGTAAGGCGGCGGAATAAAAGGGGTTGGCGTGCGTCGCATAAATGCTCCGGAATGGGGAGATTAAAATGAGAAACAGGGCGGAACTGTCAGATAAAGTTCCGCCCTGTCTATTGTGTGCCAAACGGCAGCAAGTTTTATAATTTATTTCAAAATACATAAAAGTCCGTTTTAATCATGCTGCTGTTTCTTTTGTGCCAGTGCCGCCTCCACAAATCCTTTGAATAACGGATGCGGTCTGTTGGGTCTGGATTTCAGCTCCGGGTGCGCCTGTGTGGCCACAAAGAACGGGTGGTCAGGCAGTTCGCACATTTCTACGATACGGCCGTCAGGGGACAGGCCGATCAGATGCATACCTTTCTCCGTGAGGACAGCTCGGTAGTCGTTATTGACTTCGTAACGATGGCGGTGCCTTTCATGAATGGTTTCCTCTCCATAAAGAGCATATGCTTTTGAATTCTTGTCCAGTACACAGGGATAGGAACCCAGACGCAGGGTGCCGCCGATATCCTCTACGCCATTCTGGTCGGGCATCAGCGCGATTACAGGATGGGTGGTGGAGGGGTCAAGCTCGATGCTGTGTGCGTCATTATAGCCGATTACATTTCTGGCAAATTCCACGATGGCAAGCTGCATACCGAGGCAGAGGCCAAGGAAGGGTATTTTGTGTTCCCGCGCATAGGTGATGGCCTCAATCTTGCCATCGATGCCTCTGTCACCAAAACCGCCGGGCACCAGAATACCGTTTACATCCTTGAGAAGCTGGTCCACATTATCTTTGGTGACTGTTTCGGAATCTACCCATTGAATATCCACCACACAATGGTTTGAAATGCCGCCGTGTTTTAAAGCTTCCACGACACTGATGTAAGCGTCGTGAAGCTGGGTATATTTACCCACTAAAGCAATGGTGACTTCACCGGTGGGAGTACGCAGGGACTCTACCATAGCTTTCCAGTCCGCCAAATCGGGTTCCGGACAATCCAGATTCAGGCACTCACAGGCAACCTGCGCCAGATGTTCCTTTTCCATGGCAAGGGGTGCCTCATAAAGATGTTCCACATCCAGATTTTGCAGGACACGATTGTTGGGTACATTACAAAACAGGGCAATTTTATCTTTAATGCCCTGGTCCAGAGGATGTTCACTGCGGCAGACGATAATGTCCGGCTGAATGCCCATGCCCTGCAGATCTTTGACGCTGGCCTGGGTGGGCTTGGTCTTAAGTTCCTGGGAGGCGCTTAAATAGGGAATCAGGGTGACGTGTATCAAAATCGCATTTTCGTGCCCAACTTCATGCTGGAACTGACGAATGGACTCTAAAAAGGGCTGGCTCTCGATATCACCCACAGTGCCGCCTACTTCGATGATAGCGATACGGGTATCTTTATCTGTAAAGTTGCGGTAAAAGCGGCTTTTAATCTCGTTGGTGATATGGGGGATAACCTGTACAGTGCCGCCGCCATAATCGCCCCGGCGTTCTTTTTGTAACACAGACCAGTATACTTTGCCGGTGGTTACATTGGAATTTTTATCCAAATTTTCATCGATAAAACGTTCATAGTGTCCCAAATCCAGGTCGGTTTCGGTGCCGTCCTCTGTAACAAACACTTCACCGTGCTGAATCGGATTCATAGTACCCGGATCAATATTGATATAGGGGTCAAATTTCTGCATGGTCACCTTATAACCACGCGCTTTTAATAATCTTCCCAGTGATGCGGCCGTAATCCCTTTGCCGAGACCGGATACAACGCCGCCTGTTACAAATACGTATTTTACTGCCATATGCTCGTCCATGCCTTTCTGTGCGGGTAAAAAGGTAAATTCCTTCGCAGCTTCGGATAAGCGGAGGAATATCTAAATAAAAAGCAATATCTCATAACATTATAGTGAATAATTTGGGGAAAATCCAGACTAAAACATAATTTTTGTAAAAAACTTTATAATACTTTAATACTTGTGTTCACAAATTCATAATTCTCTTATTGATTTATGATTTTCCCTTCCCTATAATAGTAAATAGTGTAGTTGGAGCAGATAGGGGAGAGTATGCAAAAACTGTAACAGCAGAGAATGATAGAATATACGGATAGGACGAAAACAAGAAAGTGAGGATTCCTCATGGAAGATAATATGAATCAATATGATAACGGCGGCGGCCCGGGACCGGGCGGTTCCGGCGGCAATGGAGGACCGGGAGGTCCGAATGGGAACCGCAACGGCAATGGAAACGATCCCCGTAAACAAAGTCTGATCATGCTGGTGGTGGCGGCATTGGTCACGCTTTTGTGTATCAGCCTGTTTATGAAGATGTTGACGGGCGCCACCAATCAGGAGATAACTTACAATGAATTTGTGAAGATGGTAGAAGACGGTAAGGTGGAGAAAGTTTCGGTAGGTTCTGACCGGATTGAGATCTATCCGAAGTCGGCGCAGAATAAGTCGCCCTTTTCCTATGGATATGGCATGAGCGGCATCACCTATTATACAGGTAAGATGGAGGACGATGCCACGCTGGCTAAGCGGCTGTTAGACCATGAAGTGGAAATGCATAAAGAAGTTTCGGACAGTTCCAGCGTGATTATGACGGTACTGCTTTATTATATTCTTCCGGTTCTCCTGATGTGGGGGCTTTTGAGCCTCTTATTTCGGCGCATGGGTGGGAAAGGCGGGCCCATGGGCGTGGGTAAGAGCACGGCGAAGGCCTATGTGCAGAAAGAGACGGGTATTACCTTCAAAGACGTGGCAGGCGAAGACGAAGCCAAGGAATCGCTTGTGGAAGTGGTTGATTTCCTGCATAATCCGGGGAAATATTCCAAGATTGGTGCCAGACTTCCCAAAGGCGCGCTTTTGGTAGGGCCTCCCGGTACGGGTAAGACACTGCTTGCCAAAGCGGTGGCGGGTGAGGCGCATGTGCCGTTCTTTTCCCTGTCGGGTTCTGACTTTATAGAGTTGTATGTGGGCGTGGGTGCATCCCGTGTCCGTGATTTATTTAAGGAAGCCGAGAAAAATGCACCTTGTATCGTGTTCATTGATGAGATTGATGCCATCGGCAGAAGCCGTGACACGAAATATGGCGGCGGCAACGAGGAGCGGGAGCAGACATTGAATCAGCTGCTTTCGGAGATGGACGGCTTTGACGGCAAGAAGGGTATTATTATACTGGCGGCCACCAACAGGCCGGAGATTTTGGATAAGGCGCTCTTACGTCCGGGACGCTTTGACAGAAGGATTATCGTGGATAAGCCGGATTTAAAGGGACGTGTGGAAATCCTGAAAGTACACTCCAAGGATGTGTTGATGGATGACACGGTGGATTTGAACGAGATTGCGCTGGCAACTTCCGGTGCCGTGGGGTCTGACCTGGCCAATATGATTAATGAGGCGGCAATCAATGCCGTGAAGATGGGCAGAGAGTATGTGAGCCAGAAGGATTTGTTTGACGCCGTAGAACAGGTGTTGGTGGGCAAAGAGAAGAAAGACCGCATCATGAGCAAGGAGGAGCGCAAGATTGTGTCCTATCATGAGGTTGGCCATGCTTTGGTGAGCGCCCTGCAAAAGAACGCTGAGCCGGTACAGAAGATTACCATTGTCCCCCGGACGATGGGAGCCTTGGGCTATGTCATGCATGTGCCCGAGGAGGAGAAATATCTTGATACCGAGGCGGAACTGCGGGATAGGCTGGTGGGTCTCTTGGGCGGCCGTGCGGCGGAGGAGATTGTGTTTGATACGGTGACCACCGGAGCCGCCAACGATATTGAGCAGGCCACCAGTATTGCGCGCAACATGATCACGCGTTTCGGTATGAGCAAGAAATTCGGTCTGATGGGACTGGCGACGGTGGAGAGCCAATATCTGGACGGCAGGGCATCGCTTACCTGCTCCGATGTGACGGCGGCGGATATCGATACGGAAGTCATGAAACTGTTGCATGACAGTTATAAGAAGGCAAGGAAGCTTCTGAAAGAAAACCGTGAGATTATGGATAAACTTGCGGCATATCTGATAGAGAAAGAGACCATCACCGGGAAGGAATTCATGAAGATATTCCGAAAGGAAAAGGGAATTCCGGAACCGGTGGAGGAAGTGACCGAGAGATTTAAGGACAAAAAGGAAGAAAAGCCGTCTGTTGAGAAATCTGGGAACGCAGCGGGCAGTCAGCAGGAAGGTGTCCCGCAGCCCAATGAACAGATGTCTGGTAGTCCCCAGACGGCAGGTTTTACGTCGGATGTGCAGAAGCCGGGTAATCTGCAGGCGTCTGGCGTTACATCAGACAGCCAGATGACGGGCAAGACGCCGCAGTCCATGCCGGGTGGTCAATCGTCAGAAGATCAACAGGAAGCCGGGCATAATAGAAGCGGTCAGCCGGCGGCATCGCAACAGGCTCCTTTTGAAAACAGGGGATTGTTTTCCCAGGCACCGGACAGGAAGCCGGATGAAGAGAAATAGAGAATCACAGGGCAAAGTCTACGATTGACTTTGCCCTGTTTGTTCCGGTACAATTTATATGAATCATAGTGAAACAATATAGGCATAATTTCATATTTGACGAAATAGCTATGCCTTATAGATGACAGAAGGAAAAGACGATGTTTGATTTTGACGAAGAACTGAAAAAACTCCCCGGCTCGCCGGGCGTCTATCTGATGCATGACGGGAACGATACCATCATTTATGTGGGAAAGGCTGTAAACCTGCACAATCGTGTCCGCTCTTATTTTCGTAAGATTGTGGGAAGAGGCCCGCAGATTGACAAGATGGTGCAGCAGATTGCACGGTTTGAATATATTGTGACCGACTCCGAGTTAGAGGCGCTGGTCCTGGAGAATAATCTGATTAAAGAATACAGTCCCAAGTATAACACCATGCTTAAGGATGATAAGACCTATCCTTACATCAAGGTGACCATGGGGGAGGAGTACCCGCGGATTCTGTTTTCCAGGGAAATGAAAAAGGACCGGTCGAAATACTTCGGACCCTATACCAGCGCGGCGGCAGTGAAGGATACCATCGACTTGATGAATAAACTGTACCAGCTTAAGACCTGTAACCGGAAACTGCCCCGGGATATGGGGCTTGAGCGGCCCTGCTTAAATTACCATATCAAGCAGTGCAGCGCCCCCTGCCAGGGATACATCAGCAAGGAAGCATATCGGAAAAAGGTAGAGCAGGCGCTGGACTTTTTGAACGGCAATTACAAACCCATGCTGAAAGAGCTGGAAGAAAAAATGACAGAAGCCTCGGAAAATATGGAGTTTGAGGAGGCTGCCAGATACAGGGATTTATTTAACAGTGTCAAGAGTGTGGCCCAGAAACAGAAGATTACAGACAGTGACGGGGAGGACAAGGATATCATCGCTTTGGCGAAAGACGAGCATGATGCGGTGGTACAGGTATTTTTTGTCAGGGACGGCAAGCTGATCGGCAGGGAACATTTCTATATGACCCATGTGGAAGGACATGATACGGCCCAGATTCTCTTAGACTTCGTCAAGCAGTTTTATGCGGGGACGCCTTACATTCCCAAAGAACTGATGCTGCAGGAAGAGATTGGTGACATAGAAATCCTGGAGAAATGGCTTACTACCAGAAAGGGAAACCGTGTCTATATCAGAGTGCCCAGAAAAGGGGCCAAGGAGAAATTGGTGGAACTTGCGGCCCAGAACGCGAAACTTATCCTGAGTCAGGATAAAGAGCGTATCCGCCGGGAAGAGGGGCGGACCATCGGTGCCATGAAGGAGATTGCGGCGCTTCTGGAGTTGGAGGATGTGAGCCGCATGGAGGCATACGATATATCCAATATCAGTGGGTTTGCGAATGTTGGGTCTATGGTGGTCTTTGAAAAAGGAAAAGCGAAGCGCAGCGATTACCGGAAGTTCCGGATTCAGTCCGTGTCCGGGCCGGACGATTACGCCTGCATGAGAGAGGTGCTCACCAGACGGTTTGTACATGGTATGGAGGAGAAGGAAGATTTAACCCGCATAGAGGTGGACCATGCTTTCGGCAGTTTTACAAAATTTCCGAACCTGCTGTTGATGGACGGCGGCAGAGGACAGGTCAATATCGCTCTGCAGGTGCTTGCAGAGTTACAGTTGGACATTCCGGTGTGCGGCATGGTAAAGGATGATAACCATCGTACAAGAGGCTTGTATTATCAGAATGTGGAGATACCTATTGACACCCACTCGGAGGGCTTTAAGCTGATTACCAGGATTCAGGATGAGGCCCACCGTTTCGCCATAGAGTACCACAGGTCGCTGCGTTCCAAGGCACAGGTAAAGTCCGTACTGGATGAGATCCCGGGAGTGGGACCTGCCAGGCGTAAGGCGCTGATGCGGCATTTCGGCTCCATCAGTGAGATTAAGGAAGCGTCGGTGGAGCGGTTATGCGAAGTGCCGGAGATTCCGGAACATATCGGGAAGCAGATTTATGCGTTTTTCCGGTCGGAAGAAAATAAGGAGCAATGAACTCTTTTATGTGCTTGACGCATATAGAATTCTTGATAGGTGCGCAGGGCACATCCCATATTGCGCACCCTTTTTTTGTATGATACAATAGACGCAGAGTCAGCACTTTTCGTCTCAAGAATTGCTTTGCGATTCTTGTTGAAATAGCGAAGTGCAGCAGCATCGGTGAGATAATATTAAGAAAGAAAGGGTTGAAACTATATCACACCAATCACAAGGAGAAGGACATGGCGAGCATTAATCTGACTAAAGTAATCGAAAAATTTAAATGGGAGAATCTGACACCAGAGATTGACATCTCCAAGATTAAGGTGACACAGCCGGATATCAACAGACCGGCCTTACAGATGGCAGGCTATTTCGAGCATTTTGAGACGACGCGTCTGCAGATTGTGGGGTTTGTAGAGTACTCTTATATGAATGGGCTGGATGAGGACAGGCAGAGGGAGATTTATGAGAAGCTGCTGAATAATCCCATTCCGGGCATCGTTTTTTGCCGGGAGCTGTATCCGAATGATCTGTTTAGAGAGATTGCGATTAAATACGGTGTACCGCTTTTGATGAGTAAGAAAGCTACTTCGGCGTGTATGGCGGAGGTTATCCGTTGGTTAAATGTGAAGCTTGCGCCTTGTATCTCGGTTCATGGTGTGTTGGTGGATGTATATGGTGAGGGTGTGTTGATTACGGGCGAGAGCGGTATCGGTAAATCCGAGGCGGCCCTTGAGCTGATCAAGAGAGGACATCGTCTGGTGACGGATGATGTGGTGGAACTTCGAAGGGTGAGTGAAGATACGCTGATTGGTTCGGCGCCGGATATCACCAAACACTTTATTGAGCTTCGGGGTATCGGTATTGTGGATGTAAAGGCGCTGTTCGGTGCCTCCAGTGTCAGGGATACGCAGAATATTGATCTGGTCATCCGCCTGGAAGATTGGGATAAGGATAAGGAGTACGACCGTCTGGGGTTAGAGGAGGAATACACGGAGTATCTGGGCAACAAAGTGGTCTGCCATAACATTCCCATCAGGCCGGGCCGTAATCTGGCTATTATCTGTGAGTCCGCAGCAGTCAACCACCGGCAGAAGAAGATGGGGTATAATGCGGCGCAGGAATTGTACAAGCGTGTGCAGAATTCACTGGCACATAGACGTGATGAAGACGAATAATAAGAATGGATGAAAGGGGTATTGGAGATGGCAAAGTATGTATTTGGGATTGATGTGGGCGGTACTACCGTTAAGCTGGGGTTGTTTGATTTAAGCGGTATGGTGGTTGACAAGTGGGAGATTCCCACACGGACGGAAAACAGCGGGGAGATGATTCTTCCGGATATCGCTGAAAGCGTTAAACTGAAAATGGTGGAGAAATCACTTGCCAAAGAAGATGTGGCAGGCGTGGGGGTAGGTGTGCCGGGACCCGTAGACGGCTATGGGATTGTGCACAGAGCGGTTAACCTTGGCTGGAATATGTTTAACCTCAAAGAAAATCTCACCACACTTTTAGATGGCATGAGAGTAGAGTGCGGTAATGATGCCAATGTGGCGGCGTTAGGAGAAATGTGGAAGGGCGGCGGCCAGGGACATAAGAGCCTGGTGGCAGTCACGCTGGGAACCGGCGTGGGCGGCGGCATCATCATAAATGGTGAGATTTTGACGGGTTCTACAGGAGCGGGCGGTGAGATTGGCCATATTCATGTGGAAGATAATGAGACGGAAGCCTGCAACTGTGGTAATTTTGGTTGCCTTGAAGAGTATGCTTCCGCCACGGGTATTACCAGACTGGCTAACAGGGCTTTGAAGGCCAGCGATAAGGAAAGTGTCCTGCGGACGGGCGAGGTATCCGCTAAGGCGGTATTTGATGCCGTAAAAGCGGGAGATGAGCTGGCAATCGAGGTGGCTTGTGCCTTTGGCGAGTATCTTGGAAAAGGGCTGGGCGTCATTGCGAGTGTAATCGACCCGGAGATTTTTGTAATCGGCGGCGGTGTATCCAAGGCAGGGGAAATTTTATTTGACTATATCAGGCCTCCTTTTGAGAGGACCGTATTCCACGGATGCAGGGATACGAAGTTTGCATTGGCCACGCTTGGCAACGACGCGGGCATTTACGGGGCAGCCAGAATGGTCTTAGATTAAAACGAAACAGCATTTACGGGCAGGACACATGCTATCTCTAGCAAGTGTCCTGTACATAATTTGTGTGAGAACAGAACATGCTAAGTAAGAATATAGATAGAATGAGAAAGTCTAAGAAGCAGGGGTAGAAATTGAATACATCGATGTATGAATATATCAGGACGATTGTTTCTGATGAGAGGCTTTTATTTCACGAACCGATGAGTAAATATACCACCTTCCGTGTTGGCGGGGAGGCAGAGTGTATGGTTATTGTGCAGACGGAAGAAGAGCTTGCGAAGCTGATTCCTTATCTGAACCAGATTGAACAGGAGTATTTTATTCTGGGTAATGGCAGCAACCTGTTGGTGGGGGATAAAGGCTACCGGGGTATCATTGTGAAGCTGGGCGGTCCCATGGAGGACGTGCATGTGGAAGGGTGCCGTGTTGTGGCAGGCGCAGGCGCTTTATTGTCAAAGACGGCGGCAGCAGCCCGTGCCAACAGCCTTACCGGCATGGAATTTGCGGCGGGAATTCCCGGCAGTATGGGCGGAGCGATTGTGATGAACGCCGGCGCCTATGACGGAGAGATGAAACAGATCGTAGAGTCAGTGCGGGTGATGAATCGGGATGGTCAGATCATGACGCTTGATAATGATACGATGGAATTCGGGTATCGCACCAGCATCATTAAAAACAGGCCCTTCATTGTGTTGGAAGCGTCGCTTCGGCTGGCGGCGGGAGACGAGGCCCAGATTGGTGCAAGGATGGAAGAGCTGGCGCGTTTAAGAAAGAGCAAACAGCCTCTGGAATATCCCAGTGCGGGCAGTACCTTTAAGCGGCCGGAGGGCAATTATGCAGGCAAGCTGATTATGGATGCAGGGCTTCGGGGGTATCGGATTGGCGGGGCGCAGGTATCCAATAAGCACTGCGGGTTTGTGATCAATACGGGTAATGCGGCGGCGGCGGATATCCGTGAGGTGATCGAGGAAGTACAAGAGAGAGTGAAAGATAAATTCCATGTATCGTTGGAACCTGAAGTGATATTTCTGGGAGATTTCTAATACAGTTTTGATACAGGTATGGGGGATACGTATGAGATTTGTGATCGTGACAGGGATGAGCGGTTCGGGTAAACGGACCGCTATGAAGATGTTGGAGGACGTGGGGTTTTACTGCGTGGATAATCTGCCGGTAGCGCTGATTGACAAATTTGTGGAGCTGATTGCGATGCCCAACAGCGAGGTCAATAAGGTGGCTTTGGGGATAGATGTGCGCGCAGATCAGTCCTTTGACGGGGTGTGCAGAGTTTTAGAGAAGCTGAAAGATAATGGTTATCTGTTTGAGATTCTTTTTTTGGAAGCATCGGATGCTGTTTTGTTGAAAAGATATAAGGAAACCAGAAGACTGCATCCCTTATCTCCAAAGGGCCGGGTGCAGGAAGGCATACACAAGGAGCGGGAGACATTAAAAGAAATCCGACAGATGGCGGATTATATTTTCGATACATCCAATCTCCTGACAAGGGAATTGAAAGAGGAGATTGACAATATTTTCATACATAATAAGGAATATAATTCTCTGATTGTGAGTATTTTATCATTTGGTTTCAAGAATGGTATTCCGGCAGATGCGGATTTGGTGTTTGATGTGAGATTTCTTCCAAATCCGTTCTATATTGATGAACTCAAACATAAAACTGGTAATGATAAAGAGGTACAGGATTATGTGATGGAGTTTCCGGAAGCTTCGGAGTTTTTGAAGAAGTTGATGGACATGCTGGATTTTTTAATTCCCAATTATGTGAAGGAAGGCAAGCACCAGCTTGTGGTGGCCATTGGCTGTACAGGGGGGAAGCATAGAAGCGTGACGCTTGCCAATGAACTTTATGCCAAGATGAAAGATCATGGAACCTATGGAATGAAACTGTACCACCGTGATGTGAATTAGAGGGGTGTATGAATGTCTTTTTCCGGAAATGTCAAAGAAGAACTGGCAGCGCACATCAGCTCGGCCAGACATTGTCAGCTGGCGGAACTGGCGGCTCTTCTGCTTTTTAGCGCTGATACCTGCGGGAGGAATGCGCATCTTAAGCTTGACACAGAAAATGAAGCAGTTGTTAGAAAATGCTTTACATTACTTCGCAAAACGTTTAATATAGAAACTGTTATGCAGGGAAAAGAGAGACTGATTCCTGATGATGCACTGGAAGGTAAGGTCATACAGGCTTTGCACCTTAACGGAGGCGAGAGAGGAAGATTGAGTTTGACTGAACCGGTCAACTCCCTTCTGATCAAAAACTCATGTTGTGCCAGGGCATATCTGAGAGGAGCTTTCCTAAGTGTGGGTTCCATGAGCGATCCCCAGAAGAGTTATCATCTGGAATTTGTCTGCGATGAGAAGGCGCAGGCAGTACAGTTGCAGAAAATTCTTCAGGAATTTCAGATTGAAGCAAAAATCGTCAAACGCAAGAAATACGACGTGGTGTATCTAAAAGAAGGTTCTTGCATCGTAGATTTACTGAATGTTATGGGTGCGCATGTATCTTTGATGAATTTGGAGAATCTTAGAATTGTAAAGGAAATGCGTAATTCTGTCAACAGAAGGGTCAATTGCGAGACTGCCAATATTTCCAAGACAGTGACAGCAGCTTCCAGACAGATAGAGGACATTTTGCTGATCAGAGATAAATACGGGTTTGAGAATCTGCCGGATAATCTGCGGCAGATGGCGCAGGTCCGGCTGGAATATCCGGATGCGGCATTGAAAGAACTGGGCGAATATTTGGAACCGTCTGTGGGGAAATCGGGGGTAAATCACAGGTTGCGCAGACTGAGTGAAATCGCTGATAAAATCAGGTTGTAAAGGAGGAGAACGTTATGATTCAAAAGTCTATCCAGATCAAACTGGAAACTGGTTTGGAAGCAAGACCAGTGGCAATGCTTGTGCAGGTAGCGAGCCAATTTGAAAGCACAGTGTACATCAACTCGGAGAACAGAAAAGTGAATGCGAAAAGTATCATGGGTATGATGAGCATGGGTCTTGAAAGCGGTGCCGAGGTAACAGTAATCGCTGAGGGGAGCGATGAGGAGGCAGCTGTTGCCGAAATTGAGAATTTCTTGAGCGCAAAATAAAAACTGCCGGCATAAGTGACATTTGATCAGGCATAATATAAAGAAATCAGAGAAGACGGGAAGACCGTCTTTTCTTTTTTTTCTTTATTTGATATGATAAGTAGCAGGAGGCGATCAGAATGGATAAAAAGATGCTTTTTATCTACAACCCGAAAGCGGGTAAAGCGCAGATTAAGAGTAACCTTTTAGATATCATTGATATCTTTACAAAGGCCGGCTATGAAGTGACGGCATATCCTACACAGGCGTCCGGGGATGCAGTCCGGGCGGTAAGCGAAAGGCATCCGGGCTATGACATGGTAGTCTGCAGCGGTGGAGACGGCACTTTGGACGAGGTGGTGACCGGTATGATGAGGTCAGAAGTGCGGCTTCCAATCGGCTATGTACCGGCAGGCAGTACCAACGATTTTGCTAACAGCCTAAAGATTCCCAAGAATATGCGTCAGGCGGCTGATGTGGTAGTAAACGGCAGAGATTTTGACTGTGATATTGGCACATTTAATCAGGATGTATTTATCTATGTGGCGGCTTTCGGCATCTTTACAGATGTCTCCTATCAGACGAAGCAGGATGTCAAGAATGTGCTGGGCCACGCGGCCTATCTGTTAGAGGGCGTCAGACGGCTGCCTTCCGTGAGAGCCTATCCCCTTAAGATTACCTGTAATGGAGAGATCATAGAGGGAGAGTTTATCTATGGTATGGTCACAAACTCTCATTCTGTGGGAGGTTTCCGGGGGATTACCGGGCAGAACGTGGCATTGGATGACGGCCTTTTTGAGGTGACGCTAATCCGCAAACCCTCCAATCCGCTGGATATCAACAACATCATTTTGGCATTGGTGGATAAGCGGGTGAAATCGGAACATATCTATACCTATGAAGCTAAGAGCGTGAAGGTAGAATCGGAGGAACCCGTGGCGTGGACTTTGGATGGAGAGTTTGGCGGTGAACATCTGGAAGCGCAGATAGAAAACTGTCACAAGGCATTAAAAATCCGCATTCCGGCAGAAGGATAGGCGGGAATAATTCTATAGAATAAATCCCTTAAAATACATTGCTTTTCGTGGACATGGCTGTTAAAATAATAGTTAGGTTCCATCATATGGAAAGCATAAAATATAAAATAGAAAGGAAGAAAATAGTATGGCATTAGTA
>CAJUFU010000065.1:12138-17344 GCA_910585555.1 uncultured Lachnospiraceae bacterium | reverse complement strand
AACAACGAGAAAACCCAGTAAAATCAATGGGTTATGGCATTTAACAAATGCCTAAAAATAGAACAGAAAAAGGAGACAAAATCATGGGAAGAAAAAAACCTGCGGTATTGATGATCTTGGACGGCTACGGCCTGAATGAAAAGACAGAAGGAAACGCAGTTGCCCTGGCAAAGACGCCGGTGATGGACAAACTGATGGCAGAGTGTCCTTTCGTCAAGGGAAATGCCAGCGGCATGGCGGTAGGTCTGCCGGACGGGCAGATGGGCAACTCCGAGGTGGGGCATCTGAATATGGGTGCCGGCCGTATCGTCTATCAGGAACTGACCAGAATCACGAAGGAAATCAAGGATGGTACCTTCTTCGAGAATCCTGCGCTGATGGATGCGGTAAACAATTGTAAGAAAAATGATTCCTCCCTGCATATGTTCGGTCTTTTGTCAGACGGCGGTGTGCACAGCCACAACACCCATCTGTACGGCCTGCTTGAGCTGGCAAAGAGAAACGGTCTTTCTAAAGTGTATGTCCATGCTTTCTTAGACGGACGTGATACACCGCCGGCAAGCGGCAAAGGTTTTGTGGAAGATTTGGAAGCAGAGATGGCAAAGATCGGGGTGGGGGAAGTAGCCACCGTGACGGGACGCTACTATGCCATGGACCGTGATAATAATTACGATAGAGTGGAGAAGGCTTATCTGGCACTTACCAAGGGGGAAGGACTGGAAGCGGAGAGCGGGCCGGCCGGCATCCAGGCATCCTATGATAGGGATGAGACGGATGAATTTGTAAAACCCACTGTGGTGAAGAAGAATGGTGCGCCCGTAGCCACCATAAAGGACGGCGATTCCGTTATTTTCTTTAATTTCCGTCCGGACCGTGCAAGAGAGATTACCAGGAGTTTCTGTGACGATGACTTTAAAGGATTTGCGCGGGAGAAGAGACTGGATTTAACGTATGTGTGTTTCTCCGATTATGACCCCACGATTCCCAACAAGGAAGTGGCGTTCCACAAGATTTCCGTCACCAATACTTTTGGCGAATGGCTGGCGGCAAATCATATGAAACAGGCGAGAATAGCAGAGACAGAGAAGTATGCGCATGTAACCTTTTTCTTCAATGGCGGTGTGGAAGAGCCCAACGAAGGGGAAGAACGAATTCTGGTGAACTCTCCTAAAGATGTGGCAACCTATGACTTAAAGCCGCAGATGAGCGCTTATGAGGTTTGCGACAGGCTGGTGGATGCAATCAAGTCCGGCAGTTACGATGTGATCATTATTAACTTTGCGAATCCGGATATGGTAGGACATACCGGTGTGCAGGAGGCGGCCATCAAGGCGGTGGAAGCTGTGGACGAGTGCGTGGGACGGGCCGTGGAAGCGGTCAAAGAGGTGGACGGCGTGCTGTTCATCTGTGCAGATCATGGCAATGCGGAGCAGTTGATTGACGAAGAGACAGGAGCGCCTTTTACCGCACATACCACCAATCCGGTGCCTTTCATTCTGGTAAATGCGGATCCTTCCTACAAACTGCGCGAGGGCGGATGTCTGGCGGATATCGTACCTACGATCATAGAGCTGATGGGTATGGAGCAGCCTGCTGAGATGACGGGTAAATCGTTACTGGTGAAGTAAGGAAAAGGAAATAAGAGATAGGGAAAGAGATATGCATGTTTCATGGCGTGCGTATCTCTTTTTTTGGTGGAGAGAGCAGATGTGGCGGCCGGGTTGACAGATTCCACCAGATATTGTATATTAAGTGTACCATCATGAATAGTACAGTTAGTATATAGAAGAGAAGATGGAATGAAGGAAAGGAGACGGCATGATCATCATAGATTACAAGGACACAAGGCCGATATACGAACAGATTGTTGACAAGTTCAAGACGCTGATATTGCATGGAGTTTTACAGGCAGACGAACAGATGCCTTCCGTGCGCAGTCTGGCCATGGAACTGTCCATCAATCCCAATACGATTCAGAAAGCCTATGCAGAATTGGAGCGGCAGGGATATATTTATACAGTCAAGGGCAGGGGTAACTTTGTATCCGGTGACGGCAGGCTGGTGGAGGAGCGCAAGTGTGAGTGCATCCAGAAGATTCTGGAGCTGGCCAAAGAATTGATGGAGATTGGGATGACGAAGATAGAACTGATCAGGGAAATAGAGCAGCTGCAGGTATGACAGACGAAAAGGGGAGGAGATTCATGATAGAGATACATAATGTGACAAAGAACTTTGACAAGATCAAGGCGGTGGACGAAGTCAGTGTCACGATAAAGGAAAAGACAGTGTTTGGACTGATCGGCACCAATGGCGCTGGCAAGAGCACGGTACTGCGCATGGTGGCGGGCGTTCTTAAGCCGGATGAAGGAACCGTGGCGGTGGATAATATGCCCATTTATGATAATGTGGAGGCGAAGAAGAAACTCTTCTTTATCGCAGATGAACCATATTTTTTTGCCAATGCCAACGCCCAGACCATGGAGCATTATTATAGCGGTATTTTTGAGAATTTTGATAAAGTGGAATTTTACAAATATCTGGAGAAGTTCAATCTGGACAAGAGAAGGAGGATTAACACTTTTTCCAAAGGCATGAAGAAGCAGCTGGCACTGCTTTTGGGTATCTGTGCGCACACGAAATATATTTTATGCGATGAGACCTTTGACGGGCTCGATCCCGTGATGCGCCAGGGCGTTAAGTCGATCTTTGCCAAAGAGATGGAGGAAAAAGGGCTTACGCCGGTGATCGCTTCCCATAACTTAAGGGAATTGGAAGACATCTGTGACCATGTCGGGCTTTTACATAAAGGCGGCGTGCTGTTATCAAAAGATTTGGAAGATATGAAATGTAACATCCAGAAGATTCAATGCGTATTTTCTTCTATGGAAGATGAGCTAAAAGTATTAAACGGCCTGACGGTGCTTAAGAAGGAACAGAGGGGGTCTTTGTGCACTGTCACCGTGAGGAGTACCAGAGAGGAAGTGGAGGCTAGATTTGCCACGGTAGACATGATCTTTTATGAGGTGCTTCCTCTGTCATTGGAAGAGATATTTATCAGCGAAACGGAGGTGGTAGGCTATGATATCAAAAAACTCATTCTGGGCTAGCAGCAGGGAAAATCATAAGCGGAGAATCTGGGTATGGGTAGTGGCGGTTCTTTCACAGCTTTTGGTATACAGCGCTATGACAACAATATACTTAAGCCGGATTAGAAACCAATATGAAACGGGTGCTTTTCGGACCGTGGAGGCTTTTAGAAGAGCCATGTATCAGGCGGCTAAGGACGCGCTTGCCTTCTCGGATAATCTGTGGCCGATTGTTCTTTTTCTGGGGGCAGTGATAGGGATGCAGGGCTTTTCTTATCTGTACGACAGAAGCAAGGTGGATATGTATCACAGTGTTCCCGTATCGAAGAAGAAGCGTTTTGCAGTTATCTATGTAAATGGGATTATCATTTATCTGACAGGAAATCTTCTGGGACTTCTGACAGGCACCGTCATTGCGGCGGCGCAAAGGTCAGTCAATGCGGATGTGCTGGCAAACGAGGGACTTGCTTTTTTGTGGAACTTCCTGTTGTTTCTGGCGGTATACCATGCCATGATATTGGCGGTGATGCTGACGGGCAGCCGGTTTGTCACATTGTGCCTGTTCGGCGTCTTTATGTGCTATGAAATCGTGGTGTATTGGATTCTGAACAACATGAAATGGGCATTTTTCAAGACGGCAACCAGCTTTTACCTGTATACAAATCCCAAATTGTCACCGCTATACGACTGTCTGGCTGTGGGATGGGATTTGAAAAATGCCAAGAATGCGGCGCAGGCGGCCAGAATCGGCCTGCCTCTTTGTGGCAAGTGGATTCTCATTGGGGCAGTATTCTTTGGTGTGGCATATCTGTGTTATAATAAGCGGCAGTCTGAGGCGGCAGGCCGGGCGATTACCTATCGTGTTGTGGAGCCGCTTATAAAGATTGCGGTGGTTATACCGGCGGGACTGATTGTGGGCATGATCGTGTATGACACTTCCTATAATAATGAAATGCTGATGGTAGTTGGAATGCTTTTGAGCGGTGTGATTTTCTGTGCGGCTTTGGAGGTGCTATTTGCATTTGATATCAAAAGTCTTTTTAAACATCTTTGGTCAGGCGGCATTGCGCTGGCGGGTATTTTGGCAGTATTTTGCATCTATAAGTGGGATGTATTCGGGTATGATAGGTATATACCGAATGAAAATAAAATAGAAAGTATTGCAATTTCAGTATCCGGATACTATGATAACTATTGGGATGAAAACATGGAATATATAAGCCTTGCGGATTTTGAAAAGGAGCATATGTTCCTCACTGACACGGCGCCGGTTCTGGCACTTGCCAGACAGTTCCAGACGGCGGACGGCGAGCAGATGGCGGATGGCAGAAGCGTACAGATCTTGTACAGGCTGAAATCCGGAAGACAGGTGAGCCGTTCCTTTATGGTAGACTATGAGGATGCAGGCGCACAGGCACAGCTCAACCGCATCATGTCATCGGAGGCGTACAAAGAGGGCATTTTCCAGAATATGTCTGATGAGGCCATTTTAGATAAACTGGCCCGCATTACGTATTCTAACGGTGCAGCGCAGACAGTCGTTCCCGTGGAAGAAGCGGGCCGGCTCATAGAGGCGTGGAAAAAGGATATGCAGCAGTATGATTTTACGCTGGTGAGGGAGAATCATCCCTGTGGGCAAATCAATCTGCAGTATGTAAATTATGTGTCCAGCTTTCTGCATGTATATGAGGGATTTGAGAATACCATTGCCTGTCTTAAGGAACTGGAAGCCTATTACCCGGTAAAATTGAATGCGGCAGATGTTGATTATATTACGGTTACAAATTATCACAATGAATTGACAGAATATATGGACAATCCGGATTATGAATTTTATCAGGATACCCGTGGGCTTGCGGGGCTTGTAAATACAAGTGAGGCTGTAGCCGTAAAGGAGGATGTCTATGTGGATTACACGGTGCGGGAGACCTTCTACGATGAGGCGCAGATTGCGGAAATCTTAGACAATATCCATCCCGTCTGGATGACTTCTGAGTTTGCGGCAAGTGATGCCGTAGAGGATAACTACGCCGTAGAGGTGGTGTTTAAGAAGGACACCACATATCCTTATGAGAGAGATTCCTATTACTTTAACTATTATTTCCTGGGCGGCCAGGTGC
>CAJUFU010000065.1:0-12128 GCA_910585555.1 uncultured Lachnospiraceae bacterium | reverse complement strand
TTTGTGGTGGAAGCCACTGCTTATGAAGAAGAATAGAATCTGTTGTGAAAGATGCAGGAAAACGGCAAAAGATGGAGGAGACGGTGGAGAAGCAGCAGAAAGCAGAACCTGTCATCAAGGTAAAGGATTTGTATAAAATATACCGGGTCGGTGAAGAGAGAGTGCGGGCTTTAAACGGTGTCAGCTTCACCATTAACCGGGGAGATTTCTGTTCCATCGTGGGCACCTCCGGTTCCGGTAAATCCACACTTTTAAATATGCTGGCGGGATTAGAGAAGCCTACCAAGGGAGAGATTGTGATTGCCGGAGAGCATATGGAGCAAAAGAGTGAGAACCAGTTGGTGGCTTTTCGCAGGGAGCATATAGGGTTTATTTTTCAGTCTTTTAATCTGATGGCCACCATGAACGCCATTGAGAATGTGGCCCTCCCTCTGACTTTTCAGGGAATGGATAAGAAGAGGCGGAACAAGAAAGCAGAGGAAATGCTGGATTTGGTGGGACTTACCAGCCACAAAAAACATAAGCCCAATCAGATGTCCGGCGGACAGCAGCAGAGAGTAGGCGTGGCTCGTGCCCTGGTGGTAGAGCCGGAGATTATCTTTGCCGACGAGCCCACCGGCAATCTGGATTCCAATACTTCGGTTGAGGTTATGAATCTGATGAAGAAAGTGGTGCGGGAGAAGAACCAGACGCTGGTGATGGTCACCCATGACAATTATCTGGCGGGATTTGCGGATGTGATTCTGCGGATTCGAGATGGCAAGATTATAGAGATAGAAGATCACAGGGGGGAAGAAATTCCGGATGAGATTGCGGTAAAGGCATAGCTGCGGGAATCTGGAAGGGTGAAAAGATGAGTAGAAAACAGCGAAATGTAAGGAATCAATTGATGCAGGGGAAACAGAGGGGGAAGATTGTAAGCGCCATATCGCTTGGGCTTTCTCTTATGCTTCTCATACCAATCGCGATGCCGGACAGTTTGATGAGTCAGGTTTACGCCACTGAGGATGAAAACAGATATGAGGACGAGGAGGTCAGCGAGAATCATACGAAAGTCGAGTATCTGGAACGTTCCTCTGACCGTGTGATCACGGATGATGACCGGGCTGATGCAGACGCCGATATGCTCTATTATATGCAAAGTCTGGAAGTGCGTTATAAACTGGACGAAAAAGTGATGGAGAACCTACATAAGGTGTTCGACAGCGCGGTATATTATATTGCCAATACGGAGATGACGCTCACGGAACTGTGGTCCTATGTTTCCTCCACAAAATCTTCTATGGAATCTGCGGCTGTGGAAAAGGTTACCATGACCACCAGCGAGTTTCTGCAGGTGGCGGATAACTGGGAGACACCCATTGTCAGTTATGGGCAGTCTGTGTCCATCGTACTGCCCATTGTCAACTTTGGGACAGAGGAATTGAATGATCTGATTGTAGAACCTATGACTTCTACCTTGGTGACGGAGTGGCCTTTCGAGCCGGATATGACCAACTATCTGCAGACAGAACCTTTTATTCCGGGCTGTGAGACCAAAGAAGCGGCCATGATAAACAGGCGGGAGTTTACGTTCCATTTTACCACCAGAAGCGATGTGATGAGCGGCTATTATCCCTTGAAATTCAAGGTTTCTTATACCAAGGCAGGGGTGCGCAGTGAAGAACCTGTAGAATTGACGGTGTATGTCAAGACCGTGGGTAAGCCTGGCAGCGGTATTATCGGCGGCAGCGGACAGGAGACTTCCGGTGCGAAACCCCGTATTGTGGTGACAGGATTTGAGACCAACCCGGCCAACGTGTATGCGGGGGATACGTTTACACTGACGATTCATGTACAGAATACCGCTAAGGATATTGCGGTGACCAATGTACTGTTTGATATGCAGGCGGCGCAGGAGGGTGAAGATAAGACCAATACCTATTCGGCGTTTCTACCGACTTCCGGTTCCAGCTCTGTTTATATGGATAAAATCGGGGCGGATACGGCGGCGGATATTGTGATTGAGATGACGGCGAAAGCAGATTTGGCGCAGAAACCGTATGTACTTGACGTGAACATGAAATATGATGCCAGCACCATGTTTGATTTGACAGACAAGGCCAGCGTATCCATACCGATTCTGCAGGAGAGTCGTTTTGATACCAGTATTCCGGAGGTGGTGCCCTCCGATATCGAGGTGGGATCCCAGTCCAATGTGATGTTCAGCATTTATAATACCGGAAAGACCACATTGTATAACGTGCAGGTGAAGTTTCTTGCAGATTCCATCGAGGCGGCCTCCGCTTTTGTGGGCAATTTACAGTCCGGTAATACGGGCAATGTGGATGTGATGCTTACCGGTGCTTCGGCTACTATGGATGACGGTACGATTGTGATGGAGATTTCCTACGAGGATGAGGCAGGCAAGGTGACCACACAGGAAAAGACAATCACACTGTTTGTAAATGAAGTTTTTATGGATGATATGATGATGGGCGGTGATATGATGGGAGACGATATGATGATGGAAGAAGAACAGGGACCTAAGAAAGGATTGATCATCGGCATTGTGGCTGCTAGTGTGGCCGCAGCAGCAGTGGTGCTCATCGTATTCTTGAAACTGCGCAAAAAGAAAAAGGCAGCGCAGGCATTGGAACAAGAGATTGCTGATCTGGAAAAGGAACTGGACCAGGAAGAGGATAAGAAAGAATGAAGTTTCTGGATTTGCTGCGCATGAGCAGCTCTAACCTCTGGAAAAGAAAAGTAAGAACCATTTTGACAGTTTTGGGCGTGGTGATTGGGGTAGCTTCTATTGTAGTCATGGTATCCCTGGGTCTGGGTCTTAGCCGGTCTCTGATGGCGCAGTACGAGTCTTACGGAAGTTTGACACAGATTGAGGTGAATGAACCCTGGAACGATTCTTCCTCGGAGGAAGTGAAACGTCTTGACCAGGCGCTGATTGATGAAATCCTTACGCTGGAACATGTGGAATCGGTCTATCCGGTGCTGGATACCCAGGCGCTTGCCAAGTACGGCAGCTATGAGGGATATCTCCAGCTGCAGGGAATGCCCAAAGAGGCTTTTGCGGATATGAATATCAAGGTGGGGCAGGGCCAGCTTCCGGGAGATGACAGCCAGTTGAAATTCTTTTACGGCTGTGAGGTGCTGCGGAATTTCAGCAACAGTAAGGGAAGCAGCGGGAATTACTGGCAGACAGGCGTTTTGCCGGATATTGATCTGATGAACGATCCGATTTTTATCATCTTTGATATGGATGCCTATTATAATGCGGGGTCAACAGATGAGAATGGGCAGGTCAGAAAGCCGCCCAAGAAATATCTGATTGAGACCTGCGGTGTGGAGGAAACGCCCGGAGAGGATGAGTGGTCCCAGTATGGTTGGTATACATTTTGCGACATCGATCAATTGGTAATAGAATTGAAGAAAATTTTTAAAAATAAGCCTATTCCCGGACAGCCTACTACCAAGACCGGAAAGCCTTATAAAGAGATATTTTATAACAGGCTTTTGGTGAATGTGGATAGTATGAACAATGTGGTGGAGATACAAAACTATTTAAAAGATTCGGGGTACAATACCTACAGCCAGGCGGAATGGGTGGAATCGGAGCAAAAGACCATGGGATATATTCAGGCGGTACTTGGCGGAATTGGTGCCGTATCTCTATTCGTGGCGGCTATCGGTATTACCAACACCATGATGATGTCAATCTATGAGCGGACGAAGGAAATCGGCGTCATGAAAGTATTGGGGTGCGATCTTCGCAACATTGGCAGTCTCTTTTTGATGGAAGCCGGGTTTATCGGGTTTATCGGCGGGGTGATTGGATTGATCTTAAGCTTTATTCTTTCTGCCGTGGTCAATCGCGTGGCGGCTACCATGTCTCAAAATATGACGGATATGTCAGGTATTTCTTATATTCCGGTTTGGCTGGTATTTCTGTCCTTGGTGTTCGCTGTGCTGGTGGGTATGGTGGCCGGATTTTTCCCGGCAAGGAGGGCTATGAGATTGAGTCCGCTGGCGGCGATCAGGAATGAGTAGGGGATTTGAAAGGTAGATTGATATTAAAAGGATATTCGGAGGAACAATGATTTCTACGGTGCCGCGCTTTCGCTCCACAAAAAGCGCAGCAGGTGCTAAACTCGTAAAAGACCTCGTTAAGCACTGGCGCTTTTAGAGGGGCACCTTAAGAAATCATTGTTCCTCCGAATTAATTTTTGATATACTTTAGTACGTGATGAAAATGGGACGCTCGGATGGATGCTGCTTCCTACGGTACCGCGCTTTTTTAGGGGTACCTTTAGGAGACAGCATCCATCCGAGCTGTTTTTCGTTTTGATATATTTGAGTATATGATAAAGAGTAATGAAATGTGGTGGAGTGCCCCCTGAAATGTGGTGGAATGTTCCTTGATATGTGATGGAGTGTGGCGGAGTGTGTGGCAGAATGTTATGGTAAATATTTATGGTGTTAGTCCGTAAATGGAGGCGGTGTAGAGGTATTGGTATATCTGTGCAGAATATGATGGATGTTGTGGAGGGAGAAGAGGTTTGGCAGAGAAGAGTTTTTTTAATTGACATAATATATGTGAATGTAAACAGATTATTTGTAATTTGTTGGAGAAATTAAGAAAAAATAAAGAATATAGTGGGAAAAACTGCTTGCTTTTTCTTCTGGAAATGTTGTATGATAGATTTACATAAATATCTATTATGGTAATGCAATATGCGGTGTATTGGAGGAGTGAGGATGAAAAAGCATAGAATTGTACAATGGTGCATGACATTTTGTCTGGCCCTTTGTTTATTGGGTCTGCCGGCGGGGCGGATGGATGTGCAGGCGGCAGAGATTATAGCGACGGTGCGTGGAACGGTTATGAAGGGCACCACATCCCAATTGATGTATCTGGATACTTCCAGTGGGAAGATGGAGGTGAAGATTGACAGTGGAACGGACACCAGTGGGTGTAAATTCTTACTGCCGGGGAAAGTGATCAGCGTTTCTCTTTCCCATGGTTCCGACGGTTATCTTCATGCGGTAAAGATGACTGCGGATGCTCAGGATTCTTCGGTTACAATAGATACTTCCAGTATCTCCACAGTGACAGGAAAGCTGAGCGATAAGACGAAAAATGATGTGCTTTGTCTGGATACGCAGTATGGACTTATGGAACTGAAATACGATAATTCTCTGGATATGAGCGGTTGTACCGTTATGGTGTTAGACCAGACATATACGGTGAAATGTGCGAGAGGTTCCGATGCCTACATGCACGCTATCAGTATCAGCGATGCATCCTCTTCTGGCGGCAGCAGCAGCGGCAGTGCAAGCACCACATCTTATGTGCCAAGCAACTGCAGCTCTTCCAGTTCAGTTACAGGGAAGGTTTCCAGTGATACGACGCCGGATATCCTGTATCTGTCCACCAGCGACGGGGTGATGCAGTTTAAGATAGACAGTGATGCGGACACCAGCAGGGGGATGGTACATACAAAAGATAACAAGCTGACGGTATACTTTTATCACGGTTCTGATGGTTATCTTCATGCCAAGGGTATTGTAGGTGAGAAGGATGGTCCTTCCGATGTAACGATAGATTCCTCCAGCACTTCTACGGTGTCGGGACAGGTAATGAAGAAATCAACGGAGAATATACTTTATCTGGATACGCGTTATGGCGAGATGGAGCTGAAGCTGGATAAGCTTGAGGGCGGCAATACAGGGAGAGCACTTGTGAGAGATATGTGGGTGAGTGTGTCATGTGCAAGAGGCTCTGATGCCTATATGCACGCACTCAGCATCAGTACCCTCAGATGACAAGCTTTCTAATTTTATAAGAACTTCCGCTGGAAGTATGAAAAATACCTTCTGTGCGCATACTACTACATAAAAAGTGCGTACAGGAGGTTTTTTATGGGAATGAAATTGAGGATTGTGGATGTACATGCAAGGGAGATTCTGGATTCCAGAGGAAATCCCACCGTGGAGGCAGAAGTGACTGTGGAGAAAGAGGTGGGCGGCAGACAGTATGTAGGCCGGGCCGCAGTGCCCAGCGGTGCCAGTACAGGACGATTTGAGGCGGTGGAGCTTCGGGATGGAGAGACCAGATATTTTGGCCTGGGGACGACTAAGGCGGTGAACAATGTTAACACCAAGATCAGGGAGGCGCTGATGGGCATGGACGCTCTCAATCAGGGTTTGATCGATCGTATATTGATAGAACAGGACGGCACGGACAATAAAAGTAATCTGGGGGCAAACGCCACACTGGGCGTGTCCATGGCCTGTGCCAAAGTGAGTGCAAAGGCACTTGGAATTCCCCTGTATCGTTATCTGGGCGGCGTCTACACAAGACTTTTGCCGGTGCCTATGATGAATATCTTAAACGGAGGAAAACATGCCGATAATACGGTGGACTTCCAGGAATTTATGATCATGCCGGTACAGGCCGAGAGTTTCCGGGACGGCTTGCGGATTTGTGCGGAGATATATCATAATTTGAAGAAAATCTGCAACAGCAGAGGATTGTCCACGGGGGTGGGTGACGAAGGCGGATTTGCGCCTTCTCTGCCGGATGCCTTTGCCGTGCTTGATCTGATTGTGGAGTCTGTCAAAGCGGCAGGTTATACGCCGGGACAGGATATTAAGATTGCGCTGGACGTTGCGGCTTCGGAGTTATATCATGAAGAGGACGGGGTTTATCATTTCCCAGGAGAGACAGAACTAAAGCAGCGAAGAAGGGCAGTGGAAGGGTCTCAGGTGCACGAATGTTATGAGGCTGGCTGTGGGCCCACAGGCTGTGAAGATATACCGGAGATTACAAGAAGTACGGAAGAGATGGTGGCTTATTACGAAGAACTGGTGGAACGTTATCCCATTATTTCCATCGAGGACGGTTTGGCGGAAGATGACTGGGAAGGCTGGCAGATGATGACGAAGAAACTTGGCCACAAGATACAGCTGGTGGGAGACGATCTGTTTGTAACGAATACCAAGCGTTTGGACGCAGGCATTAAAAAGCAGGTGGCGAATGCAATCTTAGTCAAGGTGAACCAGATTGGTACTGTCTCAGAGGCTATGGATGCCATAGAGATGGCGCAGAAGAATGGATATAAAGCTGTGATATCGCACAGATCCGGAGAGACGGAGGATACCTTTATTGCTGATTTGGCTGTAGCGGTGAATGCCGGACAGATTAAGACAGGAGCTCCCTGCAGAAGTGACAGGGTGGCGAAGTATAACCAGCTTCTTAGGATTGAGGAGGATTTAGGGACTGTAGCGTGTTATAAGGAGCCTTTTAATAAGATATAAGTTTGGATGGATGCGGTTATGTAAGCGGCCAGGGGATGGCTGCTTATATGCCGCGGTCAGGCGAAGGAGAATGGAGTATTTCTTTGAAAATGCTGGGTTCTGCCCCATCCTCAGTGGGAAGCGTTTTGGAATGGAGGGAAAAGATGCAGAGAATAGGAGTCGTATCGGATACCCATGGCCGGCTTCGAGGGGAAGTGATTGACATCCTTAAGGGGTGCAGTCAAATCCTACATGCAGGGGATATCAATACCCCTAAGGTGTTGGAGAGGCTTAAGGAGATTGCGCCGGTCTGTGCAGTGCGTGGCAATGCAGACAAAGAGTGGGCGAAAGCGCTGCCTGAGACATTGGATGAGGAAATCTGCGGTCTGCGGATTTTTATGGTACATAATAAGAAGGAACTGCCCGCAGATTTGTCGGGTTATGATTTGGTGATCTATGGACATTCTCATAAATATGAAGAGCGGGAAGGGGCGTGTTTCTATTTAAATCCGGGAAGCTGCGGTTCCAGGAGATTTTCTCTGCCTGTCACCATGGCGGTGGTGGAAGTGGAAGATGACGGCACGTTCCGAGTAGTGAAGAAGGATATTGTGGACGACACAGACAGGAAGCCGAGAGAGAATATGACTGCGGACAAAGCTGGTTTGGCAGACAGACGGCCGGATAACACAGGACAGGCGGCTTTGACTGAGAAGACATTGTCAATGCTGTTACAGGATGTGGATAAGGGGAAGAGCGTATCTAAGATTGCCGCAAAATATCAGATTGAGGAAGAAATGGCGGAGCAGATCTGCAGGCTCTATCTGACACATCCGGGTATCGCAGCGACAGGGGTGTTGGAGAAGATGGCTTTACCCAAGGACAGGTAAAAGGTGGGAGAAACAGGGCAGATTATATCTTAATCTCCGTCCACTTACCTTTTTTAAACCGTGTGGAAGCAAATAGAAACCGAGAAATCTGATCGGCCAGTACGCCAAGCCAGATACCAATGATTCCCAGGCCAAATACGTAGCCGCCCAGAAGAGAACCGATGGTGCGGATAAACGTAACGCTGACGGTGGATGCAGCTGCGGTGTAGAAAGTATCTCCCGCACCCCGCAGACAACCCATATATACCACCTGACTGATTTGAAACATGACAACGAAAATGATGACGTGCATGATACTGACGCCAATCGCAACAATATGCTCTTCTGCGAAGAAAAGTCTCATAAGAGGGGCCGCCCCGATGAAATAGATGACTGCGAGACACACAGAGATCAGGCCGCCGAACATCCGGCAGATACATCCATATTCCCGGGCCAGCTCTTCGTCCCCGGCACCCAGACTTCGGCCAATCAAGGCAACGGCCGCTGCCTGCAGTCCGTCCCCGAAAGAGAAGGAGAGAGCCATGATATTCATGCCCACCTGATGTGCAGCCATGGCATCGGTGCCCTGTTTGGCTGCCATGATTGCTGTCAGCATAAAGCCGATTCTCATAAGAAGCTGTTCAAAGAACACGCTGTAACCCACTTTGATTAAGTGCAGGAAGCTGTCCATAGCGGGCAGAACTTTGTTTTTCAGAATATAAGGCAGACTGATAAATCCAGCCGGATTCAGGATGGAAAGGATGCTCATGATACAGGCAATCACTGTGCCCAGAACAGTTGCCAGTGCCGCACCGTGAATACCCAGGGCTGGGAACCCGAAATGACCGTTGATCAGCAGATAGTTGAAAATGATATTTACCGTGTTGGAGGTCACATTGGTGCGCATGGTGATTTTGGTGTTGCCGGCCCCGCGCTGGGCGGAATTGATTCCCATCTGGATGCAGTTAAAAATCATACCGCCCATGATAATCCTGAAATAGGCTACAGCACTGTCATGGGTCTGGGGTGTGGAACCGCACATGTGGATAATGGGGTCTGCCAGCATTACAAAAAGCACGCTTGATATGACTGCTGCGGCGAGGATGAAAACAATAGCGGTACTGAGAATCTGATTTGCCTGTGCCGGTTTTTCTTCGCCCCGCCTTCTGGCAACCAAGGCTGAGATGGCCACATTCAGGGCAAAGAACAACGCCAGACCGATAAACTTCGGCTGTGTTGTAAGTCCCACGGCGGCAACGGCATAGGAGCCGAGGGAACTGACCATCAGTGAGTCTACCAGTCCGGCGAAAGCCACAAAGAAAGATTCCACAATGGAAGGCCACGCCATATGAAATGTGGCACGGATATTTTCTTTACTGTGTTTAGCCCAAAAAGATATCTGCATTTTGTATCAGTCTCTCATCATACTTGGTTTTCTTTATTAGATTGCGGAATAACCATATGCGTTTGCAAAAGCGTCAATAGGCTGTTTTTCCTTGCACAAGGCACATTCCTCTGAGCTGTAAGTTTTGTATTCAGGAATGTCTGACGTGTTGAACAATGCATTGATCGGGATTCCCACCACACTGTTGGCGGCACTGAAAATAGCGCTCACGCCGCTTATGGATGCGCCGTAGTAAGTCAGGGTCTGGACTGCCTTGGTGACAGTACGTCCTGTAGTGGCACTTGCTAAGAGGAGCAGCACATGTTTATCTTTGATCATGGGCAGATAATTATCCCGGAATAACATCTGTCCTGATGTAGAATATTCCGGTGTAACGATGTAGATTGTCTGGTGTGCATTTCGGGAATAAACACCGGCTCTGGTCAATTCTTCTGCCAAAAATGCGCCGATGATCTCACAGCCGTCTATACAGACAATCGTATCTACCACGGTAGACAACATGATCTGTCTGCTCAGTTCCTTGGCGGCGATGGATGCCTCACTCAACCTTGTTTTCATGGTTGTCATATCCAAAAAGTGATTGATATGAGAGTTGGGGGTTACAAAATGTCCATGGATTGCTTTCAATTCGATGTTGGGATGGCTTTTGGAATGAATCTTAATAAGTTCCTTCATGTGCATACCTCCTTTTGACGTTACCGTTTTGTTTTCTGCGCGATATTTCCATAAGGAATTATCATGCTGTTATGAACATTATACAGCCTGTGCAGGTGTAAATCAATGTCGGCTTTGGAAAATATTCTGTACATTTTTGCCCGGAGATGATAAGCTGTTAAAATAATTGAGTTGAATGCGTCGATTGTTTCAAAGGCTGAGGGGCCCTGGATACAAATATAATAACAAGGCCATATGTCTTGCAGCGTAAACATTTCGGAATGGAGATTCGTATGCAGATTATGAAGAGCAATAAGGCACAGTTTGAATATGATATTCACGCACTGGTCAAGGCTTTTTACCCAGAATGGGAGCTGAAAGTACTGACGCCGGATTCCGTGATAAAAGACAGAAAAATACGGGAAATGGAACCGGTGATGGAACTTTCATTTGGGGATACGAAAGTGGAACTGAAAGTGCGATCTAGTTTACATAACTATGTTTGGGAGCATACAGATCAAGTAGACCCGGCAGAATATAAAAATGCGTTCAAACGGTTTCTCTATACCTCTCTGCAGGAAGAGACAGGGATTTCCCTTCCCTGGGGAAATCTGACGGGCATTCGTCCTACGAAGATTGCCATGACCATGCTGGAGCAAGGAAAGGCGGAGACAGAGATTGCAGAGTTCTTAAAGGCAGCGCATTTTGTGAGTCCACAAAAGACGGCGCTGGGGATTGAGATTGCAAAAAGAGAGAGGAAAATTCTCAGCACTCTGCATTACGAGGATGGATACAGCCTCTATGTGGGTATCCCCTTTTGTCCCACAACCTGCCTGTACTGTTCTTTTACCTCCTATCCAATCAGCCTTTGGCGGGAGCGGGTAGAAGAGTATCTGGGGGCATTGGAGAGAGAGATTGATGCGGCGGCAGCTTTGTATAAGGACAAGATACTGGATACCGTGTATATCGGCGGCGGGACCCCCAGTGCATTGTCTGCGCCACAATTGGAGCGGCTTGTAAGGAAACTGCGAATTACCTTTGATTTTAGCACCGTGCAGGAATTTACGGTGGAGGCGGGGCGCGCAGACAGTATCACAGAAGAGAAGCTGCAGGTACTATACGAACAGGGGGTCACCAGGATTTCTGTGAATCCACAGACCATGAAACAGGAAACCCTGCAACTGATAGGCAGACAGCATACGGTCGAACAGGTGGTGGAAGCTTTTGCGTTAGCGCGCAAGGCGGGGTTTGACAATATCAATATGGATATCATATTGGGCCTTCCCGGAGAAAACGAGGCGGATGTGTCGCAGACGATAGCGGCCATTGAAGCACTGGCACCGGACGCCCTGACCGTACATTCCCTTGCAGTGAAACGGGCGTCGAAGCTGCATCAGTGGATTGAAAAGAACGGGGTCACGGCTTATAACAATACGGAAGAGACCATGCGTATCGCGGCGGAAGGAGCGGCGCATATGGGAATGCTTCCTTATTACCTCTACCGGCAGAAGAATATGTCCGGTAATTTTGAGAATGTGGGATATGCGAAGGACGGAAAGTATGGGATCTATAATATTTTGATCATGGAGGAGAAACAGACCATAGTCGCCTGTGGAGCCGGGAGCATATCAAAAAGGGTATACCCTGACGGACGTATCGAAAGATGCGAAAATGTCAAGGATGTAGCGTCTTTCATAGAAAGAATTGACGAAATGATTGAGAGAAAACGGAAACTTCTTGAAGATTAAAAAGAGTTTCTGTTGTACATCAAAATGGGGTTAGTACATCAATTGTACATCAATTTTTTACCCGGTAGTACTGAATAATACTTGATGATGTAGAGGAACAACCTAATATAGCGCCTAAAGGACAATCTTATTCTAACGAATAGGGCTGTCCTTTTTTGTTAT
>CAJUFU010000064.1 GCA_910585555.1 uncultured Lachnospiraceae bacterium | reverse complement strand
GCTGTGGAAGTGAGCGGCTAAGAAGGCGTAGGCATCGGCCTTTATCTTGCAAGACAAATTCTGCAGATGGAAGGCGGTTATATGAAAGTTGTGTCCGAAGCAGGAAAGGGGTCGAAGTTTACTTTGTATTTACAGCAGGTCAGGTAATATCTGTATTAAGAAAGATTAATGCGGATTTAATCCAAGTTGGAATAATCTTTAAAATCTGTATGAAATATAACACAATTCTTTCAAAACTGTCAGAATTCATTTTATTCTGGAAAGATTCTGGAAAGAATCGTATGAGATAATCTGTATTGTGGAAAGTAGACCACAGTACAGATTTTTCTATGTAAAGTCTGCCATAATCAGAAAGAGAGGATGAAGAACGGAATGACTATATTATCAACACAGAATCTTAAGAAAATATATGGTTCAGGAGAGAACCAGGTCCATGCGCTGGACGGCGTGAATTTCCAGGTAGAGAGGGGTGAATTTGTAGCGGTTGTGGGAACTTCCGGCAGCGGTAAGAGTACGCTCCTTCATATGTTAGGCGGGTTGGACCGCCCGACGTCCGGCACTGTCACGGTGGACGGCAGGGACATTTTTTCATTAAAAGATGAGGAGCTTACTATTTTCCGGCGCCGCAAGATTGGATTTGTGTTCCAGAATTATAATCTGGTGCCTGTACTGAATGTTTATGAGAATATCCTGCTCCCGGTACAGCTAGACGGCGGCAGTCCAGACCAGTCTTATATCAAAAAGATTATTGATACGCTGGGCATTGCCTCCAAGCTGGAGAATTTGCCTAATAATCTTTCCGGAGGCCAGCAGCAGAGAGTGGCCATAGCCCGCGCGCTTGCTTCGAAACCGGCTATTATTCTGGCGGATGAACCTACCGGCAATCTGGACAGTAAGACGAGTCAGGATGTGCTTGGGCTGTTGAAGGTGACGAGCCAGAAATTTTCCCAGACCATTGTGATGATCACACACAATGAGGAGATTGCACAGCTGGCAGACCGGATTATCCGCATTGAGGACGGTAAATTGCTCGAAAAGTAGCGAGAATAGCGAAAAGAGGGTATTCTTTGACAAATTTTGTATAACAGGGAGAGGTATGATGAACGTTTCAAATAGAAAATGTATCCGCCGCCTCAGCGTGGCAAGTTTTAAGGCGGCTAAGATCAGGAATATCATTACGATAGCGGCCATCGCGCTGACCACCATATTATTTACCACAATCTTTACCGTGGGTATGTCCATCAAGTATGGTTTTGAGCAGTCTAATTTCCGCCAAGCGGGCGGAAAAGCGCACGGTAGTTTTAAATATTTGACAAAGGAACAGGCAGAGGAAATAAAGGAAGATCCGCTGATTAAGGAATATGGTCTTAGGATGTTTTGCGGGATGCCCAATGAGATGCCTTTTCACAAGTCCCATGTGGAGGTCAGTTACTGTGATGCCAATGAGGCGAAATATATGTTTTTAAATCCGATTGAGGGACGGCTGCCCGAGGAGGGAACCAATGAAGCCGCTACGGATATAAGAGTCCTGTCTCTTCTGGGAGTGGAACCTGTAATTGGCAATGAATTTACCATGACTTTCCTGGTGGATGGCAAGGAAACCACAGAAACTTTTACTTTGTGTGGATACTGGGACTATGATGATGCCATTGTGGCCAATCATGTATTGATTCCTTTAAGCCGGGTGGAAGAGATATTTGATCAATTAGATACCCAGGGAAAGGACGGCATGACGACCTACTGGAATCTGGACGTGATGTTTGCCAATTCCAGACATATCCGGGAAAATATAGAGACGATTCTTAAAAGACATGGTTATCAAGACGATACGGCCAGTGAAGAGGGGTTTGTAAAAACAGGCGTGAATTGGGGATATTTGTCTGCACGTTATGAGTATTCAGTGCCGGATATGGGCACTGTGCTTGCCTTAGCGGCGGTGATGCTATTGATCATTTTTACAGGGTATCTGATTATCTTCAATATTTTTCATATTTCGGTATCCAATGATGTACGTTTCTATGGACTGTTAAAGACCATTGGCACTACAGGCCGCCAGATTAAAAGACTGCTATTGATGCAAGCATTATTATTATCGATGATCGGGATTCCTATTGGCATGATGATAGGTTATGGTGTGGGACTTTTTATGACCCGCATTGTGGTGGCACGGCTGAAGGGTGTTATGCTCACTTTTTCGGTAAGTCCTGTCATCTTTGTGGGTTCCGCGGTTTTTGCACTGGTGACGGTCTGGCTGTCTTTGAGGAAGCCCTGCAGGATGGCGGCTAAGATATCGCCTGTGGAGGCGGTGCGCTACACAGAGGGCAGCGGAAGCAGGAAGGGCAGGAAGAAAGGGGAAAAGGGTGCTTCCCTTTTCAGGATGGCTGTGGCGAATCTTGGCAGGAGTAAAAGCAAAACGGTCATTACCGTAATTTCTATGTCCTTTGCTATCGTACTTTTAAATGTAACGTTTATTTTGGCGCAGGGTTTTGATATGGATAAGTACCTGGACAGAGTGAAAGTGGATTTCCTAGCGGCGGATGCGGGTTATTTTCAAGTGAGCGCTCTTGGCGCATGGATTGGTATGTCCGAGGAAGTGATTTCACAGATAGAAAGTATGGAAGGCGTGACCGGCGGCAGAACCTATGGGAAAAAGTTCGTTGCGGAGGAACTTGTTTCTGAAAGCCATGTGAGGCAGAAAGAGTCTAAGTGGAGAAGCGGCGAACTGCTGGATTCCTATATTGACAGTTTGGAAAAGGTAGGAGAACAGGTGACGGACAGGGTACAGCTTTATGGTATGGAAGATTTTGTGCTGGATAAGACTGTGCTGCTGGAAGGAGATATCGATAAACTCAAAGAGGAAGGCGGCTATGTGGCCGCAGTCTATGAGACGGATGATTACGGAAATGTCTATGAAGACAGTAATTGGGCTAAGCTGGGGGATAAAGTGACTATCCGCTATGTAGACAGCTATGAGTTTTATAATCCTGATACGGGAGAGATTTATGACCAGGATGAGGATTTAGAGGGACTTAAAGTTGCTTCGCGGGCCAAAGAATATCGGGAAGTCACCTATGAAGTGGCGGCAATGATTGAGGTGCCGCACACACTAAGCTATCGTTATTATGGTGCGGACGCGTTTGTGATGGGAGCGGATACTTTTCTGAAAGATTCCGAGACAGAAACAGAAGAAATACTTTATTACGCCTTTGATTGTGCGGATAACAAAATGGAGGAGATGGAGCAATGGCTTTCCGATTATATAGGGGGCGATGATTCTCTGTATGATTATGAGAGCAAAAAAACCTATGCAGAAGAATTTAGCAGCTTTCAGAATATGTTTATGATGAGCGGATTGGGGGCATCCTTTATCGTAGGGTTGGTGGGTATCCTGAATTTCTTAAACACCATACTCACCGGTATTCTGGCAAGGAAGAGGGAGTTGGCGGTACTGCAGTCCGTTGGCATGACGGGCAGACAGCTGAACCGGATGTTGATTACGGAAGGGATGGTGTTTGCGGGCAGTTCCATTGTGATTACGTTGACTATTTCTATTGCGATGGGACCGGTAATCGGCAGTGCGCTAGAAGGTATGTTTCCCTTTTTCACATATCATTTGACTATAACGCCAATCCTTGTGGCAGCGCCCATATTTCTTTTACTGGGAGCACTGATACCGCTTGCTTCTTATCGACAGGTTGCAAAAAGATCGGTGGTGGAGAGGCTCAGAGAGGCGGAGTAAGAATCTGCCCCTCTGTGGGCGGATTTATGATAGAAGCAAATATTGTGAAAATACTGGCAAAATTAAATAGATTTTCTCTAAAACATATTGCGTGGGAGGCCATAAATGGGGTATAGTATTATAGAGAAGATAGGCGTAAGATATCGAGCAATATTTAGAGAAGGATATAGTGACAGTATGGAACAATTAACACCTCAGGATCAAGATAAAATGGCGGAAGTATCGCAAATTTGCATGTCACATTCAGCGACGGCGTTAAATATGCTGGTTAGGAAAAAGATTGTTATCAGTCCGCCTTCTGTGAAGGTGGTCAACAGTGCAGATATTAAGAATATCCTGACTGCTTTTGGTATGGGCAGTGTAACAGTTCAGATTGACTATAAAGACGATTTTCACTGTAATAATCTGTTAATGCTTAAGGAGAATGATATTAAGATTATTATGGATTTGATGATGGGCGGCGCAGGCGTTGCCGCACCTGGTGAGCTTAATGAGATGCATTTATCCTGTGTATCAGAGCTTATGAACCAAATGATGGGATCTTCTGCGATTGCGCTTACGGGAATGATTCATAAGACGGTGGATATTAATCCGCCGAAAGCAACACTGGTCAACAGCAAAGAAGATATTGACGCCATTGATTATCTGCCCTTTGAGGGGAAACAGATGGTCATTGTACTTTCCCGTTTTGATGGGGAGGGTCTGTTGAAAGGTATTATGATTCGGATATATCCGATGAAAGAGACCAGATTTATCTGTGATAATTTTACGATGAAATAAGGAAAGCGTCTTTTACCGCTTTTATCGACAAAAAATTGTTAGCAGATTTCCACAAAAGAGGGAAGGTTTTATATCATAATATTGCTGAAAATCGCTTCATTTCCCGAAAATGCTTACGACCGGATGTTTTAAGTGTTAGAATAATATAGAAAGGGTAACTATCGGCAGTTTGGGGTCATTAAGTTTGGAGGGAAAATATGTTTGAGAAAGGCGAATTGATTATATGCGGCGGGCATGGTGTCTGCCGCGTTGTTGACATTACGGACAATCCAATTGATCGTTTAGACAGGAAGAGAAAGTATTACCTTCTCGCGCCGGTTTTTGAAAAGACAAGCACTATTTATACGCCGGTAGATAATGAGAAGATAATTATGCGCAGGATTATGAATAAGGAGGAGGCCGAGAAGCTCATTGCACACATCAGGGAGATTGATGTGATGTGGGTTGAGGAGGAAAAGCGCAGAGAACAGACTTATAAAGATGCGCTCCGCACTTATGATTCCAGAAGCCTGATGCAGATTATCAAAACGTTGTACCAGCGAAAAAGAGTCCGCATCAACGAGGGCAAAAAGGTGTTGTCTTCCGATGAGCAGTACTTGAGGAAGGCAGAAGAACTTCTTTACAGTGAGATGTCTCTGGCGCTCTCCATTCCGAAAGACCAAGTTGAAGCATATATCGTGGAAGCAGTTAAAAAGCAGGAAAATATAAGGTAAGATTGCAAAGGGTAGAAAACAAAAATTTTCTGCCCTTTTTATGACCCCTTTTCATGGTCTGGTGCGTGTTATAAGTAGAGGCGTCCAAAAAACAATCTGCAGGTTGGGGAAGGTAGATTACTTATGACAATAGAAGAAGTGGTAATGAAATACAGCGATATGCTATACAGAATCTGTGTGGTCATGCTGGGTAATGAGGCAGACGCACAGGATGCGGTGCAGGACACATTCTGCAGGTATCTGGAGCGTACCCGGGAATTTACAGATGGAGAGCATGAGAAGGCCTGGTTAATTAAAGTGGCACAGAATCGGTGTCTGGATATGAGGCGTTTTCATCTGCGGCATCCGAAAATAGATATTGCGGAGGTTACCGCAAGCTATGAGGATCCGGAATACAGTGAGGTATTGGCGGAATTGATTCAACTCCCCCTTTCGGTGAAATCCGCGGTTTATCTTCATTATATTGAAGGGTATAAAACAGCAGAAGTTTCGGAAATACTAGGCATCTCTGTCAATGCGGTGAAGAAGAGACTGCAGAGAGGGCGGGGGATGCTGCGGCTTAAGCTGGAGGAAGAGGGCCCGCGGAGAAAGAGCAGGTCATAAATGCGCATCCTTAACCAGATCGGGAAAAGGATTGCAGAAATGGAGGACAATATGAAAATTGCAACGTTGAAACAGGCAGTGGAACATATAGAATTGGAAGATGACAAGAAACAGCAGATGATTCGGGAATTGAAAAAAGGAAGAAGAACGCACCATGTCTATGGGAATGGTCTTCGGTGGGCGGCTGTTTTGGCAGTTTGTATCTTATCAGTGGGGATTCTAAGTGTGCCGGTGCGGGCATTGGTCAGTTCTCTGGTGCAGGAGCGTATGGAAGTCGTTCCAAAAGAGGAGATGGATAAGGCGGTAGAGTTGCTTGATGAACAGAATGTTGGCGGCGACGGTTATAGCAGACCTTATACAGAAGCAGAAAAAAGCCGGATGGAAGCGTTATATGAACTGTATCAGAATGGTACTTTTCCCGCAGGAGAAATACCACAGGTAGATAATGAGGAGGAGGCAGAGCAGTACGAGTTTTGTTTTCTGACAACTGCCAGCGTATTCTACCTGCCGGCGGACAGGGAGATGACGGATGAGGAGATTCTGCAGAAAATAGATTTTGAATATAAGCGCAACTATGCGTTACAGGAACGGTATGAGGAAGAACATGCCGGGGAGATTGCGGCCAAAGAGGCAGAAGTGCAGGAGCAGATCACACAGGCGGTGGAGGCCGGCGGCGTTACGGAAGAACAGGCAGTGGAGGTTGCAACGGAGTATCTTAAGAAGATTTATGGCCTAGATGGAAGTGGTCTGGAACTGGACCATTATTATGATGCGGATGCGGCACAAATCCTTGTGGGGCAGCCAGCCTATAGTGTTGATTGGAGTGATGTTGTGAACCATCGGTTCTATAATTTTATGATTGGCATGGCGGATGGACGGCTTCTTGGAGCAAGCTATACCACTGACCAGATGAGGGAACAGCTTGAGGCGGCCAGACCTGCTATAGAGGAAGCGCCGGGTAAGATTGAGCAGATCAAAGAAGTGGCCAAACGTTTCCTGACAGAGAATATGGGGATACAGGAAGCCTATGAAAGCGTGAGAAGCTGTTATCGGACAAACAGTGAGGGAAGCGTCAGTACGAGAATAGACGTGTTGTTTGTAAAGGAGAACAAAGAAGCGCATCTGCTCGAGTGCAGCTGGGATGGAACTGTAATCTCTTACTCTGCCGTTACAGAAAAGGACTATGAGGACCAGAGAGAAATGACGCGTGAAGTCATGGCGAGACGGTATACGGAAGAGTATGGCAGGGAAGTTACCGTGGAAAATGTGTGGAATTAATCATGCTGAGGATGACTTCCGATCTTATTGATAGCGGAAATCACAACTGCAAGAATCTCAACCTCAGCCTGCGGCCGGTTATTATTCAGCTTTTGGAATAATTCGCCTGTA
Organism: uncultured Lachnospiraceae bacterium; assembly: GCA_910585555.1. Classification (GTDB taxonomy): domain Bacteria; phylum Bacillota; class Clostridia; order Lachnospirales; family Lachnospiraceae; genus UBA3282. Next base: position 10,428 of record CAJUFU010000064.1, on the reverse strand, counting down.
TCTGTCCGCACATATTGAGGGGAGAGTCTGTTGAGTGCATAAGATGCCATATCAAGCCTGCAATTTTCACAGGAACATATATTGGGCATGGTGGGAAGCAGTTTGTTGAGCTGATATTCTACAGCGTCTTCCATCATATTTTTTAAACCTTCCATTGGGAACCTCCCTCATTTGCCATAGTATATAGGATAAAAGAATAATATATATTTTATATTAGTACTTTTTTCTTGAAGAATCAATCTTCTTCTTGCGAAAAATAAGTAAAAAAATTCGCAAAATGATATAATTTGTTATAAATAGTCCTGCTTGCATTTTTACATGAGACATTGTATTCTATGAAGTGTCCGGCCCTGGGGCCGGGCACGAAAGGTGACAGTCTTTATATCATAAATTGGAAAGAAGTAAAGAATCTCATGATGATAGATGTGATAGCAGATAGTTTCATAGACAGTATCAAGCTCCTGCCGTTTTTGTTTCTGACATACCTTGCGATGGAATATCTGGAACACCGGGCGGGGGAGAAGATGCAGGATATCATAAAGAAGTCTGGTAAGGCCGGTCCTCTTATAGGCGGACTCCTAGGTGTTTTCCCGCAATGCGGATTTTCGGCGGCGGCATCGAATCTTTATGCCGGCAGGATTATCAGTCTGGGAACCCTAATGGCAGTTTTTCTCTCCACTTCGGATGAGATGCTTCCAATCATGATATCTGAAAACGCGGGGCTTTCTATGATGGGAAAAGTTCTTGCCGTGAAGGTTCTGTTTGCGGTAGCTGCCGGATTCGCGATCGATCTTGTTTTTGGCAGGAAAGAGAAGAATATGCAGATAGAGCATCTTTGTGAACGACATCATTGCCATTGCGAGCGCGGCATCTGGAAATCGGCTCTGCATCATACGGTGGAAATATTTCTGTATATATTGTTGATTTCATTTGTTCTAAATCTGGTCATTGCACTGATTGGCGAAGAAGCCTTGGGAGCGTTGATCTTGAAGCAGCCCATAGCGGGCGTTTTGATTGCGGCATTGGTAGGAATGATTCCCAACTGCGCGGCTTCCGTTATTGTTACAAAGCTTTATTTAGGCGGTGTGCTCGGTGCGGGTGCTCTGATTGCAGGGCTGTTGTCCGGTACGGGCGTGGGCTGTCTGGTTTTGTTGAAAGTGAATGATGACCACAGGGAGAATGTAAGAATTTTGTTTCTCTTATATGTGATTGGCGTTTTGGCGGGATGGCTGGTGGAATTTATGAATTTGGTGTTTTAATGCCGAAGGCATTATTCTCTGCGGAATATGAGTTAACAATAGAATGGCACTTTGCAGGGGAAGTATAAAGAAGGAATCCTTCATGATATGGAGGGTTCCTTTTAAAATGGTCTTAGCTGGCTTTATATGCTGCTGTCTTTTCAAAGCAAAACACAGGTCCGGGTAGAGGGATTTGTATAATTTGTCTTCTTATTCCTATATAAACATGTATTGACATATGCAGTTGGTATATAAAATACAAGAAATCCTCATATTTTTTGGTAATAATATAAAAAGTGCATAAAAAACCCCCACAAAACTAAAATCCCCCACCCTTTTGCAAAGATGGCTTTCTGTTATACTGAAATCAAGGATTGAATAATCGGGAGGGAAAGCCATATGAACGAGATTATCGTCTCCATGGAAAATATCTGTAAGACATTTCCAGGGGTGAAAGCGTTAGATCATGTTAACTTTGAATTACGCTCCGGAGAAGTCATGGCGCTGCTGGGAGAGAACGGAGCGGGTAAATCTACGTTGATGAAGGTATTGAGTGGCGTCTATACCAGAGACAGCGGCTCTTTAAAGATTTTTGGCAAAGAATATGGAGACCTGACACCGAAGCAGGCACAGGAAGCGGGCGTTGCGATCATCCATCAGGAGCTGAATATGTGCAGACATCTGTCTGTGGCGGAAAATATGTTTCTGGGACGGGAGATTAAGAGAGGACTGTCGTTAAATAATGCAAAGATGGAGGCGGAGGCCAAGCGGATTTTGGATGATTTAAAGATTGATATTGACCCAAAACAGACGGTTGGAGATCTGCCGGTATCCAAGCAGCAGATGGTGGAGATTGCCAAGGCACTTTCAATCGATGCAAAAATACTGATTATGGATGAGCCTACGTCTTCTCTGACAGCCAGAGAGATAGAGGATTTATTCCGAATCATTAAGAAGCTGAAATCTGAAGGAAAAGGTATCGTATACATATCTCATCGTTTAGAGGAGCTGCAGCATATTGTTGACCGGGTCACGATTATGAGAGACGGTCAGTATATCACAGATATGAATTTTGCGGACGTTACCATGGAGCAGATCATCAGTTACATGGTAGGGCGTGAGATTAAGGAAAAATTCCCCAGGATAGAGTGTCAGAAGGGTAAGAAGGTGTTTGAGGTCAAACACCTCAATGCGGGGAAAATGGTAAGAGATATTAACTTCTCAGTCTATGAAGGTGAGATTGTAGGATTTGCAGGGCTTATGGGGGCCGGAAGAACGGAGACCACAAGGGCAATCTTCGGGGTGGATCCCAAGGAGAGCGGCGAGATTTATGTGGATGATAAAGAGGTCAAGATCACCTGTCCCATGGATGCAATCCGCAATGGCGTTGTATTGGCCCCGGAGGACAGGAAAAAGGACGGTTTGTGTACGAAGCTTAGCATCAAGCATAATCTCACACTGCCGAATCTGGATATTGTCTGTGATAAGGCCGGGGTGGTGAACAGTAAGAAAGAAAAGGAGCTGTGCGATAAAGCAGTTTCGAACCTTAAGATCAAAACGCCTGGTGTGGAGGTGGATGCCGGGAATCTTTCCGGCGGTAACCAGCAGAAAGTGGTGGTGGGCAAATGGCTGGCCAGGGACTCCAGAGTGGTCATTTTTGATGAGCCTACCAGAGGTATTGATGTGGGTGCCAAGGTGGAGATTTATAACCTGATGAACGAACTGAAGAAACAGGGAATTGCCGTTATGTTCGTCTCCTCAGAGATGCCGGAAGTGATGGGAATTGCAGACCGCATTATTGTAATGTGCGACGGCAGGATTACCGGGGAAGTGATGGCCAGGGAGACCAGTCAGAATGAGATACTGACACTGGCGACCACCTTTGAAGATAAGAAAATTAACAGCCAAAGTGGCAGGGAGGAAAAGTAAGATGAACAACAAAAAGCAGAGTCCTATCAAAAGACTATTGGCAGTCAAGGGTATGGGAGCAGCACTCACTGCTTTTGTGGGTCTGATCATCATATACATAGCGTTTGGTTTAATCAACTCCGCAGTTTTTTCCAGCAACAACATTCTGAATCTGCTGCGGTCCATGTCAAAGTATCTGCTCATCGGTATCGCACAAAGCTACGTGCTCATCACGGGAAATATTGATTTATCCATAGGTTCCATGGTGGCTATGAGCGCCATGATATCGGCTACGCTTATGACGCTTGGAGTGAGTCCGATTCTGGCAGTACTGGTTGCGCTCTTATGCTGTTTGGTGATTGGTATCATCAATGGTATTCTGGTTGGAAAGTTCAAGCTGCCGCCATTTATTGCAACATTGGGCACCATGTTTGTGGGACGGGGTATTGCGTATATGGTAAATAATAACCGTAACACAGATGCCATCGCTACCGGCATTGGGAAAGAGGCAGGCGATAAGTTCCAGAACTTCTTTTACTATGGAACGACGGCAGGTGTTTATAACACCTTCTGGATAGCCATTATTATGTTTGTGATTTTCTTCTTCCTGCTGTCTAAGACTAGGACGGGAAGGCATATCTACGCGATTGGTTCCAACATTGACGCAGCGAAGCTTTCCGGTGTCAATGTGGTGGCAACGACCACCAAGGCATATCTGGTCAGTGCGGTATGTTCCTGGGTAGTGGGGCTGATCTTGTGTGCCCAGGCAGGTATGGGCAATATGGAAGCAGGCAACATGTATGAGATGTATGGTGTGGCGGCCGGTGTGATCGGTGGTGTGTCACCCCTTGGCGGAACCGGTATTTTATTAGGAACGCTGGCAGGATCTGCAGTATGGCAGACCTTGGAAAATGGTTTGAACATGATAGGCGCACAGGTGGGTATTCAGAGGCTTGTCATCGGTATCATCGTGGTAGTGGCAGTTTTACTGGATGTGGTATTGAGAAGCGGACAGTTTACCAAGAAGAAAAAGGGCTAGAACCGCATAAGCGGATAGCGATAGATTATTAAAGGAGGATTAGGTATGAAGAAGAAAATATTGGCCATGCTTTGCTGCATGACAATGGCAGCAGCTTCCCTGACAGGGTGCGGCGGTGACAATGCGGCACAGACGGGAGCAGAAACAGGTACGGACGCTGGTACAGCCACAGAGGCGCCGGCACCGTCTTCCGGCGGGGATACCAAGATTGCGCTGATTACGATGGACTCCATCGACCAGCATTGGGTGACCCTGAACGAAGGGGCACAGAAGGCAGCGTCAGAACTTGGCGTGACAGTAGATTTTATGGCGCCTAATACCAAAGATGATGCACAGCAGATTGAGTGTGTGAACAATGCAGTGGCAGGCGGTTACAAGGCAATTATTGTGGCGGCGAATGGCCCGGATGCAATCTCTTCCGCATTGAAAGAGGCGGCATCGTCAGGTGTCAAGATTGTGTATGTGGACTCTCCGGCAAATGTGGATGCAGAGGCGACCTTTTCCACAGATAACAAGGCTGCAGGTACTACAGCAGGCGAAGAGATGATTAAGGCGTTAGAGGCAGCAGGTGTGACATCCGGTGATATCGGTATCGTTAATGTAAATGCGGCAACCGATTCCTGCGTGATGCGTGAAGAAGGTTTCAGAGCGGCATTTGAGGGAAGCTCCTTCAATATTTTAGAGACTCAGTACGGTGAGGGTGATGCGGCCAAATCCCAGAGTATTGCAGAGAACTATATTACCCAGGGTGTGGTAGGTATCTTTGGCTGTAACGAAGGTTCCACAACAGGTACAGGTAATGCGATTAAGGCAGCAGGCAATTCCGGTATCGTTGGCGTAGGTTTTGATAAGTCCGATGCCATTCAGAATCTGATCAAAGACGGATGTCTTCTGTGCACCATGGCGCAGAATCCGGATGTGATGGGATACGAGGGCGTGAAAGCGGCAGTGGCAGCAATTAACGGCGAGAGCCTTGGCGGTAAAGTGACAGATACAGGCGTATCTGTAATCAATGCAGAAGCGTTGGGCGGTGCAGCTCCTGCTTCTGACGGCGCAGCGGCAAAAGCAAGCAAAGAGTGGAAGATTGCGCTTATTACAATGGATTCTATCGACCAGCACTGGGTAACCTTGAATGAGGGTGCACAGGCGAAGGCAAAAGAACTTGGCGTGAGTGTAACCTTTATGGCACCCAATACCAAGGACGATGCACAGCAGATTGAGTGTGTAAACAATGCGGTAGCAGGCGGTTATGATGCGATTATGGTAGCAGCAAACGGCCCGGATGCAATCTCTTCCGCATTGAACGAGGCGTCTGCGGCAGGCGTTAAGATTGTGTATGTAGACTCTCCGGCTAACGTGGATGCAGAAGCAACCTTTTCCACAGACAATAAGGCGGCAGGTGCAACGGCTGGTCAGGAAATGATCAAGGCGTTAGAGGCAGCAGGCGTAACCTCCGGTGATATCGGTATTATCAATGTAAATGCAGCAACCGATTCCTGCGTGATGCGTGAGGAAGGTTTCCGTTCCGCTTTTGAGGGAACTGGCTTTAACATCTTAGAGACCCAGTATGGTGAAGGTGATGCAGCCAAATCCCAGAGTATCGCAGAGAACTATATCACCCAGGGTGTGGTAGGTGTCTTTGGTTGTAACGAAGGTTCTACCACAGGCGCAGGCAATGCCATTAAGGCAGGCGGCAATCCGGATATTGTGGGCGTAGGCTTTGATAAGTCTGACGCGATCATGAACCTGATTGCAGACGGTAATCTTCTGTGCACCATGGCGCAGAATCCTGACATGATGGGTTCTATGGGTGTAGAGGCTTGTGTGAAGGCTTTAGAGGGCGAGAGCCTTGGCGGCAAGGTTGAAGATACAGGAGTTTCTGTACTGACAAAATAGGGTAATGAAGGTATAATGTGAATCAGGAAAGAAAACCGTCGGATTTCCGGCGGTTTTCTTAAATGCGGGGGTTATGGGAATGATAAAAGTTATGATCGCGGATGATGAAGAGCGTATCTGTCAGCTGATTGAGGCGCTGATTGACTGGGAATCGCTGCATATGGAAGTGGCGGGAGTTGCCCATAATGGATTGGAAGCCTGTGAGATGGTAAAGCAGACGAAGCCCGATATTCTGATTACGGATATCAGAATGCCGGGCTGTAATGGTCTGGATTTGATAGAACAAGTTAAAAACAGTGTGGAGGACCTTCAGATTGTTATCATCAGTGGGTATGCTCAGTTTTCCTATGCCCAGACAGCAATTAAATTCGGTGTGGGCGATTATCTGCTCAAGCCAATCAATAAAGTGGAATTGACATCTACACTGCAGAAGTTTAAGGAGCGTATCGAGGAGAGGCTGCAGCAGAAGGAAGAACAGCTGTGGATACAGCATAAGAGTGAGGCGGACATTCGTCTTTTTCGTGCAAATCTGATGAACAGACTGTTAGAGCAGAAAGTGTGGATGCCCACCATGGAAATCTTGCAGGAGGAATATTATCTTCATGTACAGGTTGGGATTTTTCAGGGCTTTGTGGTGAAGATTGATGCGACAGGGGAGATTAGTCAGGCGGGAATCCATATTATATTGGAGAAGACACAGACCTTGTTGGAAAACAGTCTTAAGTCGCGCTGCGCTGAGATCGTAGTGGGTATGAAGGGGAGCAGTTGTATAGGTTTTATCAATTATGCGGATGGACAGATAGAGGAGATTAGACGGCTGTTTCGAGGCTGTTTGAATCAGCTGGAGAGTGAGAAGGGAATTTTCGGGCCGGTGGTGTTCACCGCGGCCCTTGGAAATCCATTGAAAGACGTGGCGAAATTACAGGATACAGTGGGTCAGGCAGATGTTATCATAGAGGAACGTCTGCTCAAGGGAACAGGGAAGCTGTTAGAGCGTATGCCGGCCGGCTCCACGGTCCATGAACAGAATATCCTGGAGAAATATCTGCGGCAGATTGTGCAGGCGGTTGAGGTCATGAGTCTGGAGGAAGCGGCGGAGGCGGTGGCACAGATGAGCCGCAGGATGCTTGAAGTCAAAGATCTGAAAGGGTATGAAGTGAGGGAGTTGGTCTATTCGGCAGCAGGACTTTTCTTAAGCCAGGTAGAAGTAAAGAACAGGGCCGAAGAGTTGAAGGAGTTTGAAGACCAGTGTTCCCTGTGCGGCAGTATCGAGGAGCTGATGAACCATCTTGCGGCGCTGCAAAACCGTTATGTGGAAGAGATGCGCCTGAGACGGGAAGCGGATACGGTGAGACCTGTCCGCATGGCCAAACAATATATTCAGAACCACTACAATGAGCCCATTACCCAGGAGGAAGTGAGCAGCGCGGTGGGATTGAGTGCCGCATATTTTAGCGCGCTGTTTAAAAAGGTGGAAGGGGAAGGCTTTGCCAAATATCTGATCAATGTCCGGATGGAGCAGGCCAAGGTGCTGTTGCGGGAGACCAATACCCCAGTGTCAAAAATATGTCAGCAGGTAGGATATAATGACTTAAAACATTTCACCCATACTTTCGAGAAAGCCACAGGTGTAAAACCCAGCGTTTACAGAAAGATGTACGGATAGGAGATTCCAGAGCATGAGAGAAGAATATCGGTTAAAATATCTGTCCAACAGAGTGCTTTTGGTGGGAGCCGTGACATTAGTCTATTTTGTCATTGAAGCGGTCCGGAATGTGCTTTTGGGTATGCGTGGAGAGGAGACCGTACTGGAAGCAGGGATTTATGTGCTTCTTGCATTGGTGTATCTGATTGTGGTGTGGTTTGGCATTATTTTACCCTACAGGCGGTCGGAGCTTTTGGTGCATCGCTTTCTGGATGGCTATTTGACGGAGAGCCGTGATTTCGCCCAGGTGTTTCAGAGTCCATCTATGAAACTGCAGATGGATGAGATTGAGAAAATACTTCGTTCTCCTAAGATGATCGATCTGAATAAAAGACAGGCACAGTATCTGGCGCTGCAGAATCAGATCAATCCCCATTTTCTGTATAACACCTTGGAAAGCATCCGGGGAGAGGCGTTGATAGCCGGTCTGGACAGTGTGGCTGATATGACGGAGGCACTTGCCAAATTTTTCCGCTATACGATCACAAATGTGGAAAATCTGGTGACGGTGCAGGAGGAGCTGGATAACTGTGAGACGTATTTCCTGATTCAGAAATACAGGTTTGGGAACCGCCTGCAGCTGCATATAGAGTATGATACAGAGGATTGGGAGGATATTATGAATTGTCAGATTCCCAAACTGACTTTGCAGCCGATACTGGAAAATAGTATCATTCATGGTACGGAGCTGAAAGTGGGGACCGGGAATCTGAGGATTCAGTTTGAGCGGACACAGGAGAGACTTCTCATCCGTATTTCGGATGATGGTGTGGGGATGGATGAGGAAACCTTAGCCAGGCTGAATCGTAAGCTGGGACGGGACGGGAATGTGCTGATTCATGGGGAAGAGAGAAAGGGCGGTATTGCCCTGGGTAATGTGAACAGCAGGATACATCTGATCTTCGGAGAAGAATATGGGCTTCATGTATATTCTGTGCCGCAAAAAGGCACGGATGTGGAGATTTCGATACCTTTTGCGGTGGACAAGAACCGCGTAAAGGCAGCGTTGATGTAAGAAAGGTTTTCTTAAATGAGACAGGAAATATTCCGTATGGAGCGGGTCACATATATTGATAAGGGGATTAAACAGCTGGAGGATTTTAATCTGCAGATTTATCAGGGTGAGATTATGGGCTTGATTCCCATTAATGCCCACGGTCTGCAGGAACTGTTGCTGTTGATGCAGACGAACATGCCCCTCTATGACGGGCATATCTATTACTGCGGCGAGCGTATCAATTCCTGGAAGAGTACCAGAAGGTCCGGGAACCGGATTGGTATTATCGATGCCAACAGCCGTCTGGTGGAGCATATGACGGTTACCGACAATATCTTTGTACTGCGGCAGGGTTTCAGGCAGGAAGTCATTCAGAATAAACTGCTCAGGAAACAATTGGAACCTTTTATGGGTGATATTGAGATGGCGATTCCGGCAGATGCTTACGTGGATAAACTATCCGCGTTTGAACGTGTGGTGGTGGAGTTGTTAAGGGCAGTGGTGGCAGGATACAGACTGATTGTTTTAAATGAAATCAGTACGGTAATAAACGGAGAGGAACTTAGCAAGCTCTATGAAATTATGCATCATTATGGAAAGCAGGGTTTTTCCTTTCTATATGTGAGTCCCCATTTGGAGGAGATTATGGAAGTGTGCGACAGGGTGGCTCTTTTGTCTAATGGGCGGATTCAGAAGGTGGCGCAGGGAGAGGAGATGAAAGCCGAGATTGTAGAAGGTTATACCCTGGAATTTGACAGTATGGTCCGGTATCATATAGAGAACCGTAATCCGGCGGTTTGGCAGAAAAGAGAAGTTCTGTCATTCTCTCATGTTGCGGGGGAAGCCTTACAGGATTTTAATATGAAAGTCTATGAAGGAGAGTGTGTGGTCATTCAGAATCTGGATAACCAGGTGTTTCAGGATATTCTGCAGGTTCTCTACGGAGACAGGAAGCTGAAAAAGGGAGATTGCTTTATATCTGGCAAAAAAGTATCTCTTCCTGACAGCAAAGAGATTGCGGTCGTTGCGGCAAAACCCACAAAGACCATGATATTTAATGGGATGAGCTATATGGATAATCTGTGCATGGGCTTGTCCAGGCGTGTGCCAAACGTTTGGAAAAAGAATATGAGAGACAGTGTCAGAAAGGAATATGGACCGGTTCTGGGGGAGGAAGTTTTTCAGACACCGGTGGACAGACTGAGTGAAAAACAAAAATATCAGTTGGTATATACCAGAATTTTGCTGCAAAAACCCAAAGTAGTGGTGTGCGTACAGCCTTTTAAGGGAGCCGATCTGGCCCATCGTGTGTTTGTGTGGAAGATGATGGAGATGCTTCTGGAGAAAGGCATGTCAGTGGTGATACTGACAATTAACCTGGCGGATTCCTTGTCTCTTGCTGACAGATTGCTGCGGGTGGATAAAAACGGTATCGTGGAGGAAGTAAACCGGGAAGATTTCGGCTCTTTGTCCATTACAGCGCCATGGCTGAGCCTTTACAGAACACAGTAGACAGGGTTCCTGGTGTGTATAATACAAAAATAAAGAACCGTCCCCAGAGCGCATATGTCTCCAAAAACAGTTCTTCTGAGTGCACCGCCAGGGGCTCGAACCCTGGACACCCTGATTAAGAGTCAGGTGCTCT
>CAJUFU010000063.1:17012-18620 GCA_910585555.1 uncultured Lachnospiraceae bacterium | reverse complement strand
AAAGAAGTCCAGAATCCTTGTAAAATCAAGTGTTCCGGGCTTTTTGTATTTTTTGGGGGGGGGGGTAATCAAAAAGTAATCAAGAGGAAGAAGAGATAATGGAAAGTGTAATTGAATACAATCAAATCACTATTAGTGAATCTATAAAGAAAGACCCAAAAGAAAATTTATTGCAAATATCTATTTACATTGCGAGGTTTTATCATGAAGCTGCCATTTAAAAAGAGAAAAGAAGTGGTCTTTAAAACGGTAGAACCACATCAGGGATTCATATTGAGAAACCAGGAGAATGAGCTTACTGATTTCAGGGATATAGACATTGAGGATTTTCTGGCGGATATGTTTGTCATGTCGGACCAGTTTGTAGTTCTAACGGCACCAGAAGCGCAGAATAAAATACGCTTTGTCCAAGCGTGTACCCATGATGGGGAGATTGAAGTTGAATTAGGGATTGAAGGTGGAGGGACACGCCTGTTTTATAAAATGTGTTCGGAAGAAGATGCCATCATACAGGCAGCAAACTAGCAATAAATCACCACAAATAAGCACGCCATACGCCGATTTTATACACTTTCAAAGCGTTATCCTAAAATGTATCAATGAAGCCATTTTATCAAGTTTTGAAAGAATCAGATCGAGTTTTTCACCGTCTGTCATATTATCACCGCCAGAGTGTAAAGTCTATTCAATTATCAAGGTAGGTCGTGTAAATTCCTACAGTAAATTGACACGACCCGAGCGCCGCGTTAACATTGAAAACATAGAGAGTATACAGTATAATACAAGTGATAAATTTATGGAATGTGAAGGCAGTATGTTGACAGAATCAGAAGCACAAAAAGAATTGTTGGACATAGTGTCAATGGAACAGGAGGCGGATTATAATGTGTACAGAAAGTCAAGTGAACAATATAGCAGAGCAGATATCACAATTGTATCGTTCTGTATATGGTGACAGTATTGTAGCAATCTACCTGTACGGTTCATATGCGAGAGGCAATTATACAGAGGAATCCGATATAGATATTACTGCCATCGTCAGGGGAAACAGGATTGATCTGCAGGAAAAGCTAAAGCAGGTGTGGGACATATCAGCAGATATTGGATTAGAGAATGATATTGTTGTTTCGCCTGCGGTCATACCATATACTGAATATGAGGCGTATAAAGAAATACTTCCTTATTATATGAATATACAGAAAGAAGGTAAGCAGATTGGATAATTTGATGAAATACAGGCTTAATAGTGCGAAGGAAAAACTTGAATCGGCTAAAGTGTTGCTTGATGCAGGTAAATATCGGGATTCTATCGGGCGTTCTTATTATGCCATATTCACAGCAGTCAGGGCGGTATTGGCATATGATAAAGTAGATTTCTCCAAACATTCAGGTGTGATTTCATATTTTCAAAAAGAATATATCAAGACAGGAAAATTTGATGTAAAATATTCAAAGTATTTACAGAGCGCTTTTCAAATAAGAAATAGCTGTGATTATGATGACTTTTTCATAGCGTCTAAACAGGATGCAGAAGAGCAATATAGCAGGGCAGTTGAATTTTATGAAGAAATTTGCAGTTACCTTTTAAAATAATAAGAATTAGAATGG
>CAJUFU010000063.1:8141-16980 GCA_910585555.1 uncultured Lachnospiraceae bacterium | reverse complement strand
TCAAGTCCCAGCGATGGGCATAGAAAAACTACCCTTGTATACTTTGGCAAGTTGAGAGGGTGGTATTTCTATCTTCACAATGGTCCCCCCCTTGTGGGAGGTTGTTCCTTTTTATGGTTATAATATAGCATACCGGGCTTTTTATGCAAGTTAGAAGGATATTTTATTTGCTCTATATATTTTGTCGGGGTATAATATAGGTATGATAATGAAACCTTAAAGCGGGTGATGATATGTTGGCAAAATACGCAGTTCCGAAGTTAAAACTTTTGATAAGAAGCTGAATAAGTTGCTGGGAAAATGAAATACCAGCAACTTATTTCTATTGAATATAACCCTGTGGTATACTTAATTGGATAAATCGGGACTGTAAAGGAGATAACCTTATGAAAGAAATAAGTTCAGAAGCAGAAAAAATAATGATTGAACGTTTTGGAAAAGACTCCGTTATTGCATTGGCGACCGTAGAAAAGGAAGTGCCCTATGTGCGATATGTAAATGCTTATTATGAGAATGGTGCATTCTATATCATTACCTATGCTCTTTCAAATAAAATGAAGCATATTGAAACCAATCCCACTATCGCAATAGCAGGCGATTGGTTCACAGCACATGGAATGGGTGTCAATTTAGGTTATTTTGGCAGAGAAGAAAATCAATGGATTGCAGAGAAACTGAAAAATGTTTTTGCTGAATGGATTGATAACGGGCATAATAATTTCGATGATGAAAACACTATCATTTTATGCGTGAAATTAACAGACGGCTTGCTATATTCACAGGGAACCAAATATGAATTTTAGACTTCAAATTCTTGTCTGTAAAGTTGGAAAGACAACATTAGTTAAGGAGAAAAATAGATGAGCGAAAAAATAGTATTTAGCCGGGGCTCTTTTTTCCATGGAACAAGAGCAGATTTGAAAATGGGTGATTTGATCGTTACAGGAAAGAAAAAGAATTATAATGATGATAGAAAATCCCAATATGTTTACTTCGCAGGGACTTTGGATGCGGCAATTTGGGGAGCGGAACTGGCAGAGGGGGGGGAGGTAAGGAAAGGATATATGTTGTCGAGCCAACAGGTGATTTTGAAGATGACCCCAATGTTACAGACAAGAAATTTCCGGGGAACCCGACAAAATCGTATAGATCGAAAGAACCTTTAAAGATTGTGGCTGAGGTAATCGAATGGGAGGGGCATTCTCCGGAAATATTGAATACTATGTTGGAAAATCTCAAAAAATTGTCTGAACAGGGGATAAAAGCAATCGACTGAAGCGGGAGAAGTATTTAAGAAATGATTGAAACAGAGAGTCTTATACTTGACAAGGCAAAATTTTCAGATTGGAAAGAAGTGTACGATAATGTTTGGTCACAGCCAGAAAGTGCAAAATATATGGCATGGCGTATTACCACCAGTGAAGAGGATGCAAAAATAAGAATCCGCAAAACCATTGCATTTCAGAAAGAGCATGATACCTATTTGGTCTATGAAAAAGCAAGCGGTAAGGCGATTGGGTTTGCCGGTGTAGAAAAAATAGAGCCCTACATATATCAGGAAATGGGGATATGTTTGGGGCCCAATTATGTGAGAAGAGGGTTTGGGAAGCAGATTCTGAAAGGTCTCATGCAATATTGTAAAGAAGAATTTGGCGCAAAGGAATTTATCTATTCTACAAGAGCGGAAAACAAAGCTTCTAATTCATTGGCGAAGTCGTTAGGTTTTACAATGGTTTCTTCAATGCCGAAAACAGACAGCCGGGACGGGCACAGTTATACGCTTTTACGATACAGTTTAAAACTATAGTTGACGTTAGCGATATATAGCAGCGGAGGTAAAATATTTGGATATTAACGATTATAAAATGTATATTTCCGAGGATACGATGATGGGGCCAAATAGTGTCAGGATTTTAGCGGAACTATTTGACAGCCAGCCTTTGTCATTTGCTGCCGATGACCGCATTCTTGATCTGGGATGTGGAACGGGATTAACAAGTCTTGTAATTGCGAAAGAAACAGGCGCGAAAGTTTACGCAAGCGATTTGTGGGTAAGTGCACAAGAGAATGGAGAACGATTTGCCAAGTGGGGGATTGGTGAGCAGGTAATGCCGCTTTGCGAAGACGCCAATAATCTTCATTTTGAAAAAGGACAATTTAAGGCGCTGTTCAGTATCGACGCCTATCATTATTTTGCAGGCCGAGGGGGATTCTTTCAGGAGAAGATTCTGCCGTTTATGAAAGACGGTGGAGTGGTCTTGATTGGCATTCCCGGGCTGAAAGATGAATATACAGGCCGCGCCGGAGAGCTTCTTTCTGATTGGCTCGGCGATGATGCCTGTTTGTTCAGGAGTCCGGCGGATTGGAAAGGCATGATTGGCATCCACGACAGAATAGAATCGGTGAAAACGTGGGAAATGGATTGCTTTATGCAGGCGTGGGGCGAGTGGCTTGCAACAAATAACGAGTATGCCCGCGGTGACAGGCAGTATTTTGAAACCATCATCAGACCATATACTTGTTTTGTGGGTATTGAGATAAGGCTAAGAGGCAGTAACAAGGATAGTTGCAGAGAATGAAAAAGCGTTTCCTATGGAGAGATCAGCAATGAAGAAAAAAGGGATTATCCTTTCAATGGCGGCAGGCTTGTTTCTACTGTTCCTGTGTGTAAAGCTTGATGATGACGGCGGCAAGGTATCTGAAACTGAAAATCTTGCTATGGAGACCAGTGTGGATTCTAAACCGCAAAAGGAACGGATGGAGGAGGTAGAAACAGAATCGAAAAAGGCAGGAGAAGTGCAGGCAGAGCAGGAAAGTCGCGTAGAGACTGCAGTTCCGGAAATGGTACGTGTCAAAGAACCGGTGGTAAGATGGAACGGTGAGACGGGGGAGCTGAGATATGATTGGAATTATAACAGGATTCGAGTCGATGCAGATACCCTGCTTTTGGTCAGTGAATGTTATTTTCCTTTAGAAAAGCTGCAGCAGAAGATTTTTTTCCTGGTGAAAGCACCGGATTATGTGCCCCAGGAAGTTTTCAGGCAGAGTTATGAAAGCAAAGACGACCCGGAATGTCTGGAAGCACGAATGAGGCGTCCCCATCTTGTAGATGGAGGTTATATCTATGAGATGGAAGGCGTGCTCTATTTTTTGGATAAGGATTTTCAGGAAGCTTCTCCGATTTGTGATTTACACCAGCTTATGGGTGATCTCTATTCGTTTTCCGCCGGCACATTCCGAACAAGCGATGTGACGATGGACGGCGCAAGGATGCTTGCCTGCACAGATGAGGGGCTGTATGAATTTGATTTGGAGAAGGGAAGCCGAAAGCTGTTAGAGCCGGCCTGTTTTGCACATCATGAAATTGTACTTGAAGAGGGTGACTGCGCATGTGGCGCGCTTGATTTTACCTTTTCGGGTCCTGTAAAGGCGCAGTATGGACCGGACGGACAAAGCTATGCGTTTTTGACGGGAACGGAAGAAGCTGTATGGGGAGATATCACGGGAGTTGTTCTGCGGTCAGGAGAGGGGGAAACTCTGTATCAGAAGGAAACGGGTAATATGTATGATTTTAAATGGGCAGCGTCGGAAGATGCGGTCTATTTAGCTGCTTTTTATACAGAAGACGACGGGAAAAAGATTATGGACCGGGTGAATCTAAGCGCGGGAGAGGTGATGGCCTTTGAAGCGCCGGATGAGATATATTGGGGCGGTTATCCTTGCTGTGTGGCTGGATTTTTAGATGAAGACAGTTTGTTTTATGTCAATTATGATAAGGAACGAGGAAGAAGTGAGGATGTATTTGAGGTTTACCACTTATCTTCCGGGAAACGGCAGGACATAGAAGTTGAGAAAGAAGCGGATTGGGAACTGATTGTATTGGATATAGACGGCCGTGACACCTATGCGGTCAGATATCCGAAATAGGAAAAGAAGGTAAAAAGTAATTTTTAGAAATGATTGAAATAAAATAACGGCTATGCTACAATTCTTATATGGCCGTATTCCAGCTCTTTTTTGTGGCGGGATAACTTTAATACGGCTATGTCAGCATAAAATAGGGCTGGAGCTGTTTTCCGCATCATATATGCAGTATAGAAATTTTTGCGGTAATCAGAGGGACATATTAAACAATTAAGGGAGGAACGAAATGCGAAAGAGTATCAAGATCATGGTGGGTATCCGGGTAGTGGTAGCATTTATAGCGGTTATGCTGTTTAGTGTACTCACAACCAAGAATATTCTCAATATGGAGCATTCTGAGGAATATAATGTTGAGGTAAATGCTCTTTTACAGAGGGCGCAGAAGGCGGAAGCGGCCCATTATAAGTGGTCTAACAGTTTGAGCAATGCTCTTTACAGTGATGTGGAATTTACCGGCAGTACAGATCCTACCGGCTGTGTGCTGGGGCAGTGGCTCTACGGTGAGCCCGGCACGGACGATGAGGAGATTCTTGCACTGCGCAGTAAGCTGGAACCGCTTCATAAGGAACTTCATGAGTCCGCTACATATGTATTGGAATTGAAGACGACCGATCCGGACCAGGCGCAGGCGTACTATCAGGAGACGATTTCAAGCAACCTTGGCGTTCTGGTAGGCCTTTTGGATGAGGTGGTGGAGCGCGGCACGCAGTTAAATCAGCTCAGTGAGGAACATATGCACAAAACGGTGATGACCATGCATTTTGTTACTACGATAGGTTTGGTCTTGACCATTATCTGTCTGCTGAGTCTGGTTATTTATATCATGCGGCGTGTGGTAAAGCCCATTCTTACCATTACGAAAAAGGCCCAGCCTCTGCAGGAAGGTAATATGAAGCTGGAATTGAATTATAAGGCGAAAGACGAGATTGGCGATTTGTCCAGAACTCTGCAGACATCTATAGAGCAGACCTGCAAGTATATTGAGGAAATTAACCGGATGATGGGACAGCTGTCTGCGGGTAATTTTAATGTAAGAACTTCCGTACCTTTTATTGGAGATTTCAGTTCCATTGCTACATCCATCGACAGCTTTACGGATTCACTTTCCGCAGCTATGGCAAATATTCATAATGTGGAGCAAAAGGTGTTTGGCCATGCCAGGACGCTCTCCGATGGTTCCCAGATGTTGGCCCAGGGCGCAACAGAGCAGGCCAGTGCGGTAGAAGAACTTTCATCCACATTGGACGAATTGGCAAGAAGTGCGAAACAGAATATTCAGAAAGCTTCCGAAATGCGGGATAATGCGCATCTTACCAGCAAGCAGGTGGATTTGAGCAGTCAGCAGATGGGGCTTTTGATCAATGCTATGAACGATATCAGCACTACATCGCAGCAGATTGAAAAGATTATTTCTACTATTGAAAATATTGCATCCCAGACCAACATCCTTGCTTTAAATGCGGCCGTGGAGGCAAGCCGGGCAGGCGAGGCAGGAAAAGGATTTGCAGTGGTGGCTGTGGAGGTCCGTAATCTGGCGGCACAGTCAGATCAGGCGGCGAAGGCTTCTAAGGAATTGATTGAAAATTCCGTACAGGCAACGGAGCGGGGCGGTAAGATTGTGAAAGAAGTTTCGGAATCTCTGCAGAAGACCCTTGATTTGGTTCTTAAGTCCAACAATGCCATCGATGAGATTACAGATGCGGTAGAAGAGGAAGCAACTTCGATTGAGCAGGTAGCGGAAGGCATTGGACAGATTGCCAGTGTGGTACAGACGAACTCAGCGAATAGTGAGGAGTCGGCGGCTGTCAGCACAGAGTTGTTTGAGCAGGTGAACCGTCTGCAGGATCAGACCAATAAGTTCCAGCTGAAACGTAGATAAACAGCATACAGCATATCGTGCGAATATAGAAATGAGCATCCTTTCCGGGATGCTCATTTAAGTTATAAGCGATGAAATAAAATGACAGGCTGTCATGAATAGATGGCGGGCATAAAAAGCTCAAAAAGTTTACTGACTTTTTATAAGTTACCGCTTGTTAAGTCATTTTTTTTGTCATATAATATATGCTTGAGAGTATAGCAGAGGTTAATATGGAGGAAACATGAGAAACGTCAAGAGAAAAATGGGTAAACTAATGAAAACAGTCCTTGTCGCAGCGGCAATCTTTGTGGCGGGTACGCTTGCCGGACAAGAACAGATGCACGTGCAGGCGGCAGGGCGTCCTGTAGAGATTAAGAGTTGTCTGATCTCAGGGGATGATGTGCTTTGCATGATTGAGGCCAAAAATGTACCGAGCAGTGACGATGGCAAATATTATGTCTATGCCAATGAAGTGTATGAGGATGGGCCGGAAGGCGAGATCGTGGCCACTGTGGATGCAGAATCTTCTGTTACGGCGGACTTCCCGCTGAATTATAATACAGAGGATTCCAATCTGAGCCGTAAATTTCTGATTGCGGTGAAGCGCGGCGGGCAGATGATGCAGGTCAGCGACGAGCATTATATTACGAATCCGGAGGAGGCAGCCGAGTTTACTTCGGAGAGGATGTCTACCGGCATTAAGGGAATCTTACTAGATACCACAAGGGTTCTGGACGGTGATCTGGAGGATTTAGGCGTTCAGCAGGTTATTTATAATCTCAGCGTGGATGAGCTTTGTTCCGGTGCCGATGTCCCTGGTGCCATCTCTTTTGATTATAACGGTAAGACCTATTATTTTGATCATGAAATAGTGACTCATTATGACCAGCTGTTTAAGCTGTTAAATGAGAAGGGAATGCAGATTACCGTAGTTCTCCTAAATAGAGGAGAGGGCGCTTATTCCCAGGATTTGGTGCATCCGATGGCGAAAGAGGGGGATGTGGATTGTCCGGGTTATGCTTTGAATGTGGCGGATGAAGAGGGTGTCAGCCATCTGAAAGCGGTATGTGCTTTCTTAGGACAGCGTTACTCCGGCAGGGTAGACTGCGGGCAGATTGACAACTGGATTGTGGGCAATGAAGTCAATGCCAGGACAGAGTGGTGGTATATGAATTCTACTTCTCTGGATGTCAACGTGAATGTATATGTGAAAGCCTTCCGAATCATGTACAATGAAATGAAGGCTATGAATGCTAATGTGCAGATTTATAATTCCATCGACCAGGAGTGGAACCGTAAGTCTAATCCGGGCAGTTTCTTAGCCAAAGAGTATCTTGACAAATTTAACTATTATATGAATCGTGAGGGAAATGTTGACTGGGGGCTTTCTTATCACCCCTACAATTCACCGCTCTATGATCCTTATGCCTGGAACGGTCCGGCAGTGTGGGTGAAGCAGAATATTTCCACACCCTATATTACCATGCAGAATGTGGATATCCTGATAGATTATATGCATGAAGATAAGTTCTTAAATCCTTCCGGGGATGTGCGCAGTATTTCCTTAGCGGAGATAGGTTTTACCTCCTACTTTGGGGAGGAGAAACAAGAGGCATCGGTGGCTTATGGTTATCTGAAAGCGGCTTCCCTGCCGGATGTAGATGCGTTCATGCTCTTTAGACTGACAGACGATGCCCATGAGATGGAGAGCAAATTGAGCCTTGGCATTGAAGATTTGGATGGAAATAAGAAACCGGCCTATGATATCTATAAGAATCTGGGAACAGGAAATGAGGCGGAAGCAAAAGAGAGAGCTTCTGAGATCATCGGCATGGATATTGATGAGATGATTGAGGACAATATCGTCTGGACCAGAAGCGGCGATGGCGTCGTACAATAGAAGATAGCGAAAAGTCATGGACTTTAAAATGCCGTCTTTGCAGGTTTGTTGCAAAGACGGCATTTCTTATGGGATATTAAGTTCTGGCGGAACATCCAGTTCATGGGGAACGGGAGAGCCGTTCTTCTTTCTTTGTCGTACACATTCTGTCAGCAGATATTCTATCTGGCCATTCACAGATCGAAAATCATCTTCGGCCCAGGCTGCGATGGCATCGTAGAGTTTCGATGACAGACGTAAGGGTATTTGCTTCTTGGTGTTGTCTGCCACTTAATAGAGGCTGCCTGAATTGACTATGGGCTGGGCATCCCGGTTGCCGCACAATACCACCAGAAGATTGGATACCATGGCGGCTTTGCGCTCCTCGTCCAATTGTACCACCTCATTGGCAGAAAGGCGCTCCAGGGCCATTTCCACCATGCCGACGGCGCCGTCCACAATCATTTTTCTGGCGTCGATGATGGCGGAAGCCTGTTGTCTCTGTAACATAGCAGCTGCTATTTCCGGTGCATAAGCCAGGTAAGTGATTCTTGCCTCAATGATTTCCAGACCGGCTTTGGAGACTTTGTTCTGGATTTCCTTGCGGATACGTTCCGCAACCACTTCACTGGAACCGCGAAGGGAGCCTTCGTCAGCCTGGCCGTCTCCGGTGGTGTCTACATTTTCGGCCACATCATAGGGATACATGCGGACGATATTGCGAAGAGCGCTGTCACACTGCAGGGACAGATACTCTTTGTAGTTGTCCACGTTAAATACGGCTTTGGCGGTGTCTGTCACCCGCCACATAACAGCGATGCCGATTTCAATGGGGTTTCCCAGACAGTCGTTTATTTTCTGACGGCTGTTATTTAAGGTCATGACTTTCAGGGAAATCTTTTTGCTGGCGCTGCTGTTTGCGGAGGAACCGGCGCTTCCTTTGCCGGCGGGAATCTGTAAAGGGCTGTCATTTCCCACATCGCCGCTCTGTTTCAATTTGGTCTCCGCCGCCGGATTTAAGGCCGAACAGAAGGGATTGACCCAGTAAAAGCCGTTTTCCTTTAAGGTGCCGATATATTTGCCAAAGAGTGTCAAAACCAGGGCTTCCTGAGGCCGTAATACCTTGAGTCCGCAGAACGGAATAGATCGGAAGAGCGTCGTGTAGGGAAAGAGTG
>CAJUFU010000063.1:0-8131 GCA_910585555.1 uncultured Lachnospiraceae bacterium | reverse complement strand
CTCTTTCCCTACACGACGCTCTTCCGATCTAGGCCGATGATAAAGAGAGCCACGCCCCAGGATGTCTCCGGACCGGATTCATTCAGCCCATAGATGCTGCCGAAGATGACTGCGGCGATAGCGGCTGCATAGGGCACTAGAAAGAGCAGCAGCATGGGCATACCATTTTTGCTTTTGTTTAAAATTTTTTCTTCCATAAGAATCTCCATTCCGCCGCCATTTGGGGCGGCATAAGTAGTTATGAAATCCTGTTTTTCCTCACAGCAGGTTTCATGGTTGTTGGTTGATATATAGATGATATCATTATGATATCAATATGTCAATATGAATAAAGTAAGAAATGACTGAAAAATTTGAAATAGAAAGGAGTTGTGTTATAAAGTATCCGATAGGGCAGTTGATGGGAAGGATATGCTGACAGATACGAAAAGACCGGATATGTCGTGGATGACATATCCGGTTACTGTGGTCAGCTATTTATGCTTGAAGCTATTGCAGCTTGTGGCCCGTCAGAAGCTCATAACCCTGCAGGTATTTGTCGATTGTCTTTTGAACAATGTCCTCCGGGAGCGTCCAATTATGTCCCTCATTGGCTTTGAGCCAGTCCCTGGCGAACTGTTTGTCGAAGGAAGGCTGGCTGTGACCAGGTTCATATCCTTTAGCAGGCCAGAAACGAGAGCTGTCCGGGGTAAGCATCTCATCACCAAGAACAATGTTTCCTTCTTCGTCCAGACCGAATTCAAACTTGGTATCTGCAATGATGATACCGCGGGTTAGTGCGTATTCGGCACATTTCTTGTAGAGGGCAATGGTGTAGTCCCTAAGTTTCGAGGCGTACTCTTCACCTTTACCGGGGAACCGCTTTTCTAAATAGGTTACACTCTGCTCATAAGAGATATTCTCATCGTGATCGCCAATCTCAGCCTTGGTGGAAGGGGTGTAGATAGGTTCCGGCAGTTTGTCCGATTCCTGCAGACCTTCCGGAAGCCTGATGCCGCATACAGTACCGTCTTTTTGATAACTTGCCCAGCCGCTGCCTGTGATATAACCGCGGACGATACATTCAATGGGGAGCATGTTTAGTTTACGGCAGAGCATACTATTGCCATCAAATTTCTCTTGTCTGAAAAATTCGGGCATATCTTTGACATCTATTGAAATCATGTGATTTGGCAAAATGTCCTGTGTCATGTCAAACCAGAATTTAGACATCTGTGTAAGAACGGTGCCTTTTTTGGTCACCTGGTTTTTCAGGATGACATCAAAACAGCTGATGCGGTCTGTAGCGACCATGATCAGGCTGTCGCCGTTGTCGTAAATTTCGCGTACTTTTCCTTCTTTGATGGGTTTTACTGCAGTCATTGGTTTCCTCCATGTCAGAGCGTTTTTGGTTTTTTATTACTGTTATATCTTATAACAGCCCTGACAGTTTTACAATAGTGAGGTTGCATAAATTCTCTGATCGGAATGGTGGAAAAATACAAAAACAAGGAAAGATTCCGAGAAAAGTGGGAATACTGAAAGGAAAGGCCGGTCTGTGTAAATATATGGATGTCCGAAAACGGCGGCCGGAAAAAGGAGGAAATCACATGGAGTTAAAAGGAACGAAAACGGAGAAAAATCTACTGGCGGCTTTTGCCGGAGAATCCCAGGCTTACACCAAGTATACTTATTATGCGTCCAAGGCCAGAAAAGACGGGTATGTGCAGATCGGTAATATTTTTGCAGAGACGGCGGCCAACGAGAAGGAACATGCAAAAATCTGGTTTAAATATCTCAACGACGGGGTAATTCCTCCTACGAACAGGAACTTGGAAGATGCAGCCGCCGGGGAAAACTATGAGTGGACGGATATGTATGCGGGGTTTGCCAAAGATGCCAGGGAGGAAGGTTTCGAGGAGCTGGCAGGGCTCTTTGAAGGCGTGGCGAGGATTGAGAGAGAACATGAGGAGCGTTACCGGAAACTGATTGAAAATTTGGAGGATGGCCTGGTCTTTTCACGGGATGGAGACTGTATCTGGCAGTGCCTAAACTGCGGTCATCTGGTGATCGGCAAAAAGGCTCCCATGGTTTGCCCGGTCTGCAAACATGAGCAGGCATATTTTCAGATTAAGCCGGAGAATTATTAAGGACAGGCATCAAGCTGGTACAGGAAAACTGTATCGGCTTTTTTAATGAAATTGTTTTTTTGCTTTGTATATTTTCGGAGACAAACTTGTCAAAGAAAAGTTGATGTGGTATGATGTCACCGTATTATATCTCGAAGGAGAATAGTAACAGGAGGATTCGTACCATGAAAAATGAAAAGACGTATGAACTTGTGCTTACGGCACTGTTCACCGCCATAATTGTGATTATGGCATTCACACCGCTGGGATACATCCCGCTTGTAGTCATCAATGCGACAATCATTCACATCCCGGTAATCCTTGGAGCGCTATTTCTTGGACCGAAGAAAGGTGCATTTTTAGGATTCGTATTTGGTCTCACCAGTTTCATCAACAACACATTTAAGGCGGCTACAGCCTCGGCATTCGTGTTTTCGCCGGTTTTGGCTGTAAACGTAGTCGGCGTATCCGGTATTTTCAGAAGCCTGTACATCTGCTTTGTGCCGAGAATCTTAGTCGGCGTGGTTCCGTATTTTATCTACGTCCTGATTCGCAAAGCGGCAGGAAGGGAACAGAAGGCCGGCAGAGTGCTTGTGAATGCGGTTGCATCTGTTATTTTATTTGTATCGGTCAGAGCCTTTCTGCTTCGATTGCTGCCAGATAATCTGAGTGCCCTGGCGTGCACGTTGATCGGCGCCTTGGCCGGTGTAGTGCTTATGGCGGTGCTTACCATCAGCGGAGGCAAAAGGGGATCTGCGGACATTGCCCTTTCTTATGCAGGACTGGCCGGTGCCTTTACCAACACCTTGTTTGTCATGAGCGGTATCTTCCTTTTATATAAAGATGCTTATGCCCAGGCGATGGGGGTTGCAGGCGATGCGGTTTTGGATGTTATACTGGGTGTGGTTGCCTTCAATGGCGTGGTGGAAGCTGTCGTGGCGGCAATCATTGTGACCGGTGTGGGCCTTGCGCTGACAAGAGTGAAACCGGTGTATACGAAAGCCTGACCCGGATAGACCGAAACCCAAATTTGCCGTTTGCGCAGGATTTCATTTCTAAGCGTCTGAAATGGATGGAAAAAAAGCATCGTAACGGTGGAAGAATAAATAGCAATAGTTATTATAAGGAAAGGCAGGACAGAGGATATGATTTTGGCGATTGACATTGGGAATACAAATATTGTCATCGGATGTATTGAAGGAGAGAAAGTAAATTTTGTAGAGCGGGTTTCGACAGATCTTTCCAAGACAGAGCTGGAATATGTGGTGGAATTTAAGACATTGTTTGACTTGTATCAGATTGGCCTTGAAGACATTACCGGCAGTATCATCTCCTCCGTGGTGCCTCCTCTTAACAATATTATGAAGTCGTCTCTGGAGAAAATGCTGCACTGTGCGCCGCTTGTGGTGGGACCTGGGGTTAAGACAGGGCTCAATATTCTGATGGATAATCCCGGTCAGCTGGGGTCCGATTTGGTCGTCAACGCGGTGGCAGGACTGTATTATTACGGCGCGCCGATCATTATGATTGATATGGGAACGGCGACGACCATCAGCGTGGTGGACCAGAAGCGGAATTACATAGGCGGTATGATTCTGCCGGGAGCGAAGGTTTCTCTGGATTCCTTAGTAAACCGTACTTCCCAGCTGCCCCGCATCAGTTTGGAGCCGCCAAAGAAGGTGATCGGAACGAACACCATCGACTGTATGAAGAGCGGTATTGTGATGGGACAGGCAGCCTGCCTGGACGGTATGATAGAACGGATTTATGAGGAACTGGGGTATCAGGCCCCTGTGGTGGCTACGGGCGGCCTGGCGGCCAGCATAGTGCCTTATTGCAAGAAGGAGATTGTCTGCGATAATGAGCTGACGCTTAAGGGACTTGGGCTGATTTATCATAAAAATGTGGAGTAGGTGCGCTTCTCACAAAGAAGCGTGCAGGAAAAAGCCAGATGAGAGGTGGATAACTAATGTACTTAAAAGGAAAGCATATCGTATTAGGCGTAAGCGGCAGTATCGCGGCATTTAAAATTGCATCTTTAGCCAGTATGCTGGCGAAGAAGCGGGCGGATGTGACGGTGATTATGACCCCTAACGCCACAAATTTTATCAACCCTATCACATTTGAAGAATTGACCGGCAATAAATGTCTTGTAGATACGTTTGACCGGAACTTTCAACATAGTGTAGAACATGTGTCGCTGGCAAAGCAAACAGATGTTATGCTTGTTGCGCCGGCATCCGCCAATGTGATTGCCAAGGCGGCCCACGGGATTGCGGATGATATGTTGACCACTACGCTGTTAGCCTGTCAGTGCCCGAAGATATTTGCGCCTGCCATGAATACCAGGATGTATCATAATCCGGTGGTGCAGGATAATTTGAAGGTTCTTGAGAAATACGGCATGGAAGTGATTACACCGGCTACCGGCTATCTGGCCTGCGGAGATACCGGAGAGGGCAAGATGCCGGAACCGGAAGTCTTGTATGAGGCAGTTGTAAAAGCTCTGACGCCCAAGGATATGGCGGGAATGCGGGTGTTGGTCACGGCAGGACCCACCCAGGAGAAGTTTGATCCGGTGCGTTATATCAGCAATCATTCCACCGGAAAGATGGGATATGCCATTGCCAGAGCCGCGATGCTTCGGGGCGCAGATGTGACATTAGTGTCAGGAAAGGTAAGCATACCGTCCCCGGCAGGCGTCAATATGGTGCCCGTGGTGTCAGCGGCGGATATGGCGCAGGCAGTGAAGGCGTCGGCAGGAGAGCAGGATATTATCATCAAGGCGGCTGCGGTGGCAGATTATCGCCCTGTAGTGACAGCCGATGAGAAGATGAAGAAAAAGGACGGGGAACTGACCGTTGCCTTAGAGCGGACAGAGGACATATTGGCTTATTTGGGAGCCCATAGAAAAGATGGCCAGTTTATCTGCGGCTTTTCTATGGAAACAGAACACATGCTGGAGAATTCCAGAGCCAAACTGGAAAAAAAGAATATAGATATGATTGTGGCCAATAATTTACGACAGGAAGGGGCCGGCTTTGGAACGGACACCAATGTGGTGACCCTGCTTACCAAGGAAGAGACCCTGGAACTGCCCATACTCAGCAAGGAGGAAGTGGCAGACAGGCTGCTTACTTTCATTCTGCATAAACTTGGAAAGAAGGCAGAGATTGCATGATTCAGGATTTAACAGTAGGGGATTCTCAGAAGACACTGATTGGGTATACGGTGCCTATGTTTATCAGTGTAGTATTTCAGCAGTTGTATAATATTGCGGACAGCATGATTGCAGGTAAATTTGCGGGAGAGGACGCGCTGGCGGCAGTGGGAGCCTCTTACCCCATCACCATGATATTCATGGCGGTGGCGGTGGGAAGTAACATTGGCTGTTCGGTGGTCATCTCCCAGCTTTTTGGGGCAAAGGCTCATGAGAAACTAAAGACAGCGGTATCTACCACATTGCTTACGGGATTTGTATTGGCGGCATTTCTGACGGCGGCGGGTCTTGTGACGACACCGGCTATGATGCGCATGATACAGACACCGGACAATATCTTTGCGGATGGCGCACTCTATTTGAAGATTTATATTGGCGGCTTCCTTTTTCTTTTCTTATATAACGTGACTACAGGCATGTTTAATTCCTTAGGGGATTCCAGGACGCCGCTGTATTTTCTGATCGGTTCGTCTGTGGGAAATATTCTGTTGGATATGCTTTTTGTGGCGGTGTTTCAATGGGGTGTTGCCGGTGTTGCCTGGGCCACCTTTATTGCCCAGGGAGCGGCTTGTATTCTGGCCCTCATATCCTTTGGAAGGCGGATGCGGGAGATAAAGACGGAGGGGCGTGCGGCACTCTTTTCTTTCTCTTTGCTGAAAAAGATTAGCATGATTGCGGTTCCCAGTATTTTACAGCAGAGTTTCGTGTCTGTGGGTAATATTTTTATACAAAGTCTGGTAAACTCTTATGGATCGGGTGTGATTGCGGGATATTCCGCAGCGATAAAGCTGAATACCTTCGTCATCACAGGCTTTACGACCCTGGGTAACGGAGTGTCCGGGTTTACGGCCCAGAACCGGGGCGCGGGGAAGCAGGAGCGCATCAAAGACGGATTTATGGCGGGCCTTAAAATGGCTGTCTGCGTGGCAGTGCCGTTCTTTGTGGCCTATTTCTTCTTTGGACGCGCCATGGTGCTTTTGTTTATGGATGATACGGGGAGCGATGCGCTCCGCACAGGTATTCAGTTTCTGAAGATTGTGTCTCCTTTTTACTTTGTGATCGCTGTGAAACTGGTTGCCGACGGTATGTTGCGCGGTGCGGAACGGATGAAGGAATTTATGGCTTCCACCTTTACGGATTTAATCTTGCGGGTAATCCTGGCCTTTATTTTTTCCGCCAATATGGGTTCTGTCGGTATCTGGCTTTCCTGGCCGGTGGGCTGGGGGATTGCCACAGTGATGTCCTGGATGTTTTGCCGGCGGGACCTTGGAACTAAGCGGACGATCACAGAGGATAAAGCATAGAGCCGTGAGAGAAATTACTTAGTGTAATTACGTAGGATATTGCATGTTATTTTTAATAAAAAGGATTGGCAGAGCAGTATAAAGGTATTACAGATGTTATATTGCAGGAAAGTGAGGATATTATGAGAATTGGAATGGGGTATGATGTGCACCGGCTGGTGGAAGGAAGGAAGTGTATCCTTGGGGGTGTGGAGATTCCTTATGAAAAGGGACTGCTGGGGCACTCGGATGCGGACGTGCTTATTCATGCAGTAATGGATGCTTTGTTAGGAGCAGCGGCATTGGGAGATATCGGTAAACATTTTCCGGATACGGACCCGGCCTATGCGGGGATTTCTTCGATGAAACTTTTGGAGCATGTGGGGATGCTTCTGGAAGAAAACTTGTTTTTGATTGAAAATATTGACGCCACCATTATTGCCCAGGCACCGAAAATGCGGCCTCATATAGATACCATGCGGGCGAATATGGCAAAGGCCCTAAGGATAGATGTTTCACAGATTAATGTGAAGGCTACCACGGAAGAAGGACTGGGATTTACCGGCAGCGGGGAAGGAATTTCCGCCCAGGCAATCTGTATGTTGGCTAGTCCCAGTGAAATCTACAGTGAGGATGTGCAGACCCGGGGGTGTGAAGGATGTCCCGGATGCAGTAAAGCGGGCGGGGCAGCTGCCGGGGAGAAATGATATAGAAGGCAGACGAAATCTTACAGGATGGAAAGAAAACATCTGTTATGTAAATGTGCGGGAGGAAGCGGCTTTGAAAGCAGACTATACACTGTATAGCGATGAAGAACTTTTGGTCCGTCTGCGGGACGGTGAGGCCGGTATTACGGACCATATCATGAATAAATATAAGAATCTGGTGAGAAGCAAAGCCAAGTCCATGTATATTCTGGGTGCGGACAGCGAGGACTTGATTCAGGAGGGCATGATTGGGCTTTTTAAGGCCGTGCGGGATTACGATACGGGACGGGACGCCAGCTTTTCCACGTTTGCAGATTTGTGCGTTTCCAGACAGATGTACACGGCGGTGCAGGCTTCCAGGAGAAAGAAACATATCCCCCTCAACAATTACGTCTCTCTCTACGGCAGCGTATCCACGGACCATGAGGGAGAGGAGGAAGAACTGGTCAACGTGCTGGCGGCCGGATTCGAACAGAGCCCCGAGGAGATGGTCATTGATCAGGAAAATGTGGACAGGCTGGAAATGATCATAGACAAGGAACTGAGCAGCTTCGAGAAACAGGTGCTGGATTTGTATCTCACAGGGATGGGATATCAGCAGATTGCAAAGGTTTTAGGCAGGGATGATAAGTCCACGGACAATGCCTTACAGCGGATTAAGACCAAAATAAAGAAAGCAATCAGAAAACAGTAGTGCGGGTATTGACAAAGCCAGGAAGGCTGTGATATACTACAAAACGGTGACAAAAGGGAAACCTTACTTGTCAGGCTGCTGTGGCTCAGTCGGTAGAGCGTCGCATTGGTAGTGCGGAG
>CAJUFU010000062.1 GCA_910585555.1 uncultured Lachnospiraceae bacterium | reverse complement strand
AATTCTGCCCACTTTTTCTGGGTTTCCTCCACATCTTTTACAATAAACCCTACCTGGGCTACAAGATGTGTTCCTACTACTCCTGCCATAATTTCATTCTCCTCTTTTCCTAATAGTAGTAGTGTTTATAGTCCCTCTCCAAGGACTCACTTTCTTTTCAAATCCTGTTAACATAACTTCCAGGATTTAAAGCGCTTGGTCTTTCACAGGTTGTCTCCATCTGATAGAAAGCTCCCGTCGCCGCCGATTCCCGGATACCCTGCAGAATCTCCGTCACATGAAGAATCAGTTCTCCGTCAGCCCGGTTCTTTCCGCCAGTCTCCATGGCATTGGCAAGGTCTAAAACACCAATCCCCCTGGAATAGTCCTTCAC
Organism: uncultured Lachnospiraceae bacterium; assembly: GCA_910585555.1. Classification (GTDB taxonomy): domain Bacteria; phylum Bacillota; class Clostridia; order Lachnospirales; family Lachnospiraceae; genus UBA3282. The sequence continues at coordinate 18,443 of CAJUFU010000062.1, read as the reverse complement.
CCTCGGAAACAACTCCGGAAGTTCATAGAACTTCTCCCTTCTTGCCATCGCCTCCTCGGACTGCTGGAATACCGTATCGGTATACTGCTCCTTGCGATATACTTTCGGTGTTCCGCCGCCGAAATTAGGATCCGGATAGCTTAAGGTCCCGCCGTCCCCATAGATTTCAAACATGGGAAGGTTCGATTTATAAATGTCAAAACTAATATTCAGGTTCACCACCACTCCGCTTCTTAAACGGAGAATCGCCGTATAGTGGGTTGGATACTCTGCCGGAATCTCAGTTCCCGCATTCTTTCCCGTATAAATATGTCTGGTCTCATTCGCCTTTGCACTGAATGCGCCAATGCTCTCCACCGGGCCAAGCAGAGATACGATGGCCGAAGCATAATAAGGTCCCATATCAAACAGGGGCCCGCTGTCCTCCCTGTAAAAAGGCGCCGGATTCGGATGCCAGGTCTCCACCCCAAAAGTCGTCATGTTAGCCGTCACAAAGAAGGGTTGTCCAATCAAACCGCTGTCCAGATAATAACGGACACTCTGCAGTCCCGATGAAAGGAAGGTGTCCGGTGCACAGCCGACTAGAACCTTCTTCTCCTGCGCCAGTTCCAACACCTCTCTTGCCGCGCTCACATTCGGGGCAAAGGGCTTCTCACTGAATAAATGCTTCCCGGCACGAATGATCTGTTTGTTCAACTCCACATGAAACTGCGGCGGCGTCAGGTTGATGATGATATCGATCTTCGTATCCTGCAGTAATTCTTCTGTGGTGTATGCCTTTTCAATCTGAAACTCATCCGCCAGCTTCTGTGCCAGCTCAAGATTCACATCTGCACAGGCTGCAATATGAAGTTCTTTAAAAAAGGATTGGATATCCGCAAGATAAGTCCTGCTGATCACGCCGCATCCCAATATGCCAATCTGATAAGTACGCATTTGTCACCTTCCCATTATCTGCTGAAAACATTTCAGCTTTTCTCCAAATCTTATAATTTATTATAATAAATGTGCATAGTTAATGTTTCGCATATCCTCTTTTTTATATGTGAAGATTTTGCTTTTTTTCTATAATTTGACCCCAAATCCAGGTAATTTTATGCATATTTTCCCAAATCGCGCTTTTGAGGAGAGATAATATTGCTTTTTTTATTTAGAAATGATACTCTTTATAAAAACTTATGTATATTTTATACATACTCAAATAGTGTTTATATTTTTGTTTCTGTAGTTAAAATATTGCGGTTTACATAATGTATGGGAGATTCGCTGACATGCAACTAGACAATTACTATGAAGACCTGTCCTTTGCGGAAGGCAGAAAAATTATCGTTTCCAAAAACATCGATGCCAACTATGCCAACAGTATTCACTGGCATCCTTATGCGGAAATCCTCTTAAGTCTGCAGGACGGTAATACTGCGACCGTCAATTTCAATAAATATGTCTTAAAACCCAATGACATCATCATTATCTACCCGGGAGATCTGCATTCTGTTGAAAATGTATCGGAGGATTCCTTCCTGATCATTCAATTTCCCATCAATCTGATCACTGTCATGAACGATATTAACCGCATACTCCCGGTTCTTTATAAGACACTCTATTGTGCCTATGACCCCTCCAATGTGGAAAACGACAAGATGATTCTGGCATTAAAAAAAATAGATGTTCTTCATAAATCAGAACATCCATTTGTGGAGGTGGATACCTATTCTCTTTTGCTTACTTTCTTTTCCTTATTTGGACAGTACTGCATTCATTCAAGCAATGCCAACAACACCGGGTATACCGTGACACAATACAAGTCCTCCAAGCTGATGGCAGAAGCCTGCCTGTATATTTCCCAGAACTGCGCAGAGCCTCTGACGCTGGATTTCGTTGCCCATCAGCTGGGTATCAGCAAATCCTACTTCTCTCATTTATTTAAGGATTATACCCAGATGACCTTTATCGATTATCTCATCAGAGAACGCATCAACCGGGCGGAAACCCTGTTTCTGGGGCCCAAAAAGCGAATCCTTGATATTGCCATTGAATGCGGATTCTCCAGCATTTCTTCCTTTAACCGTACCTTTAAAAAGGTAAAAGGGATTTCTCCTACGGAATTTAGGGAGGCTATGATTCAGCCTATTTCGAAGGAAGACAGGTCACAGTAATACAATCTCCCTCCTGGCCAAGCTGAAAGGTTCCACATGCTTTCTCTCCTGTCAGGGTATAAGTCCCTTTAAAGCCGGTAAGCACTGCCATGCCGTTTTCATCTGTGTGGATTTTTTCTGATGTATGCCACTCTCTGTGGATTAAATCCTGCAGCATATGATAGGACGGCTTCTCACTGTTATCTGTCCGCAATACGCCGCTTGGCGCTCCAAGCCACGCACCATCCGTGAAATCCCATCCGGTAATCGCTTCCACCAAAGGATTGGCAAAAAGGAAACGATACATATCTTCCATCTCCTCCGCCTGACGCCTCTCCCCCTCTATCGTGGTGGGCCATTCAGGAATCTGATAGTCATTCAAATCCACAATGTGAGACGGCATAATATGACCGGACACCAGGGTATTTTCCGTAAAATGCAAGGGCAGGCCAAATCCCGCAAACCGCTCAATAATCTCTCCCAGCTTCTCTGTTCCCATATACCCCTGATGCTGGTGGGTCTGCAGACCAATGGCATCTATCTGCACGCCCGCCTCAAGACAATCGGCTATCAATCTGACATACCTGTCACTTAAGTTAAAATCATTGATCAAAAGTACCGCCTTCGGATTCGCTGCCCTGGCTGCTGCAAAAACCTCTTTCACCAGGTTGACCCGCCCATATTCCCTGCAGATTCTGGTAATCCCATTGTCGTACTTGTCAAACGCAGGCATGATGACCACTTCATTGATCACATCCCACATATCAATCACACCGGCGAAAGCCGTAACCTCTCTGTGGATTCTCTCAAGCTGCTTGTCCAAAATCGTCTTGTTATCATATTTCATAAGCCAGTCCGCGCAGAGCGTATGCCAGCATAAAGGGTGGCCTTTTACCGTTTTTCCCCGCTCTTTCAGATATCTGGACGCATTCATGCGGCTTTCATAGGCCGGTGCATTTTCCTGCTCCTCATATGCGCCCCAATAAAAGAACATCGTTCCGAAATTATATAATTTTAGCCATTTATGCATACGTTCTTCATAGAACGCATCGCCTTTTTTCTCATTTGTGAGAGGAAGCGCATCAAAGGCGCCGCATCCAAACAAGAAATCATGCTTCGTCAACTCAGCCTGAAATGCCGCACTTTTTAATGCATTTCCCTGTTCGTCCACTACGCGGATGTGTGCAGTTGCTTTTCTATTTATGTACTGTTCCATTTCTTACCTCACTTCCGTGATTCCTTTGCATCCCATTTTGTTGAGACAACCTACCCGTTCGTTACCAAGGATACACTTCGCCGGCATAAGTCAGAAAAATATCCCCGTCTTTTATATTCTTTCGCTTTTCAAACAACAGCCGGAGCGTTTCCGCCTGTTCATAAGAATCAAAAGGCGCCAGGGCGTTTCCCGCATTGGTCCTGACCCAGCCCGGATGCACGCAGAGGATATTCAAGTTCTCCTCCTCTTTCCACGCATTCCACAAGGTTTTGGTAATCACATTTACCGCGGCCTTGGTAATCGCATAATCTGTCATATTGGTGCGGTAACAAGCCCCAATACTGCCGGCTTCGGAAGAAATATTGACTACCAGCGCCATCTTGCCGCTCTTTTTCAAAAAGGGATAAAAAGCCTGAATCACACGAAGCGCTCCCGCCGCACCCACATTCATGGCCGGGGCAAAATTATCCGGGTCTGCTTCCAGTACATCTTTCATACAGTCCGGCGCCGTTGTCACGGCGTTATTGATCAGCAAATCCAGATGATCGGTCACCAGGGAAACTTCCCTGGCTGCCGCTTTGACGGATACCGTATCCGAAATATCCATGGTAAGGATATGAAGGGTTCCTTCATAGGCAGTCTTTAACCTTTCCAGTGCTTCTGATGGTTTTCTGACACAGGCAAATACCACGTCCCCCTGTTCCAGATAACGGCGGACAAACTGAAACCCCAGCGCCATTTCCCTTCCTGTTCCTGTCACTAAAACATTCTGACTCATACAAAGCCTCCCTGTCAGTAAAATTTGCTTGTTAAGATGCCTTAAGCATACTCCATCTTCATAGGCTCTTACTGATATCAATATTGATTCCCTTAAGCCCCACAAAAGCGCCAGCCGCCGCCTCCTGCGAATCCGGATGGGCAAGCAGCCACTTATTCTTTGCAAACAAAAGCCTGTCCTCCTCATTCATGGGCCTAATCTCCGGCTTCTTGGTATTGCTTCCATCTGGCAGCACGGCAAATACCCGGAACCCATGGGCATCCGCCTGGCAGGGCGCATAATGCAGGGTTGTGGCATAAATCTCCACCATCACGCCTGCCGGTATCAGAAACGCCTTCACCTTGCTGGTGTCAAATGTATGGTCCGTCTCCATCTGCGTCCGCCTGCCAAGTAGTAAAATAAAGTCTTCCGTTCCCAGATTCAGTTCACTGTCTCTGTGATATTCCAGACAGTTCAGCTTCGTGTTATGTCCGCTGACCCACCCCAAAGCCGCCGGCATACCGCCGTAGAAACGTTCCGAAATCTCCTTTGCGATTGGAAGCCTCATCAACCGCTCATCTTTGGGCACATAAGCCATGTTCTGTGGAATCTCAATCTCGCTGCGCAAAAATGCGAGCAGTTCTTCCTTGTCATACCCATCTACAATCTGTCCATATTCCCGAAAAGAGGCATCCGTCACCGATAAAATTTCCACGCCCGGTCCCCGTCTTTGATCGCAGGCCTCGAAAAACTCTGGTACGGGCAGATTTTGATTTACCATGTAATTACAGCACCACCCATGCTGTCCGTAAGATTCACAACGTCTGCTTTCCCCTTCCACCGTCCGAAAGCAGTTTCCTTTACACCGAATCCAGTTCTTGTCAACTTTTGTTTCCACATTTTCCTTATATTCTGCTGCCATATCAGTTGTCCCCCCGCGGCTTGTTTTCTCTCATTTTACTTGGAGACGCCTGCATACAGCTACCTTATTTCTACTTTAAAAGCACGCAGATTTTGTTTTTCCACTAAAAAAATCGAGCAAAGCCCGATTTTGAAATCTACATAGGCGTTCCCACCTCAATCAGATTACCATCCAAATCATAAAAGCGGATAACCTTCTGTCCCCAGCTGTGGGTCATCAACCGGTTGACATATTGCACCCCGGGATACATTTTTTCCAGCTTTTCAACAAATGCTTCGATATCTGACTCCTCAAAATACAGTTCACAGGAATTACTTTGGGGCATAATATCTTTTCCCAAAAACTTTCTCCAGATTTTTTCATCTTGGAGTACGAGACCTTCCGTTAAAATCATATTGCCTTCATTATCCAATATCATATCCAGACCGAACAAATCGTGATAAAACTGCTTCGATTTTTCGATATCTTTCACAACAATCAGTATATTCTTTAATTTCATGAGCGTTCTCCCCTCACTGTCTATTCGCTGACAGCTCTCTTCTTTCTCCTCTTACCCGTCACCTGTTCCACCACCAGTTTAAAAACCTTTGTCTGGGGCATAACCGCTTTGTTAAAGGGAAACTCTTCCTGATGGTAGTGCTTCATCAAAATGCACAGGGCATCTTCCTTTTCATCATCAGAAAGGATTTCCATATATCCTTGCCCGATCACACTTGCATACTCCATGGTGCAGTTTCCCTGCTCTGTTTCCGTAACCAGTCTATGTTCACAGTCCATTTCAAAACTGACTCTGTTATCCTTTTTTATCAGATCATATTTCGTACCTTCCATTGCGCCATGAAAGTACAGTTCAATCTTCTCTCCTTCCACTTTCATCCCAAAATTCAACGGCAATATATATGGATAGCCGTCATTATTTAGGGCAATCCTGCACACATCACACTTCTCTATAATAGATACGATATCCTTAAATTCCTTCACTTCTCTGTCTAAACGGCGCATTTTTGACCTCCCACATCAACAGATAAAAAACTTCATTTGTTCTATATTCCCAACACCAGCTCCGCCACCCTAAAATAAATCAACAAGGAAATGGCGTCCACGATCGTGGTGATGAACGGACTCGCCATCACCGCCGGGTCCAGCCCGATTTTCTTAGCAAGCATAGGCAGTGTGGACCCCACCATCTTCGCCACAATAACGGCCATCAGCAAAGTCAGGCAGACCACCAGAGCCACCTGCACGCTCACCTTGTCAAAAATCATCAGTCTTCCAAAGTTACAGACTGCCAGCGTCAGACCGCATAAGACCGCCGTGCGGATTTCTTTCCAGATCACCACCAGCCAATCGCCAAACTCTATCTCATCCAGAGAGATACCGCGGATGATAATCGCCGAAGCCTGTCCTCCCGCGTTGCCGCCCGTATCCATGAGCATGGGAATAAATGCCGTCAGCACCACGTATTTTTTCAATTCGCTCTCAAAAGAAGTGATGATGCTGCCCGTGAAAGTGGCTGATATCATCAATAATAACAGCCAGGGAATCCTTTTCTTATAAGCGTCGAACACCGACATCTTCAGATAAGGCTTATCGGAAGGCATCAAAGCGGCCATCTTCTCAATATCCTCTGTGGTCTCCTCTTCCAGGATGTCCACCACATCATCCATGGTGATGATGCCCACCAGCCGGTCTTCATTATCTACCACCGGCATGGCCGTAAATTCATATTTCCTAAACTGCCTGGCCACCTCTTCCTGGTCCATCAGCGTATGCAGGGATACCACATTCCGGTGCATCATTTCCCCGATCACCGCATCCGCATCGCTGATGAGCAGATAACGCAGGGCCACCGTTCCCACCAGCGTTCTTTTGTTATCCAACACATAACAAATATTGATTGTCTCACTGTCCAGGCCCACCTTACGAATCCGCTCTATGGCCTCGCCTACAGTCTGGTTTTCTTTCAAATCCACATACTCCACCGTCATGATACTGCCGGCGGAATCCTCCGGATAACGCATCAGATGGTTGATGGCCTGCCGGGTATCCGGGCTGGTGTTGGCAATCAGCCGCTTCACCACATTGGCCGGCATCTCCTCCATCAGTTCCTTTGCGTCATCGGACATCATGTTATCAATGATGCGGGCCGCATCTTTATCCGACAAAGAGGTGATGATAGACTGCTGTCTGTCAATCTCCAGAAAGGAGAAAACATCCGCCGCCATATCTTTGGGCAGGATACGGAATATCTTGATCACTTCTTCCTCTTCCATGTCCTCCATATAGTCTGCAATATCTGCATCATTCAGCTCCTGGATGACCTGCCTAAGCCGGGTATACTGCCCTTTGCCCAAAAGCTCCCGAATCTCCTCCATGCCAAAATCCGCATATTCAAAATGTGTATTACCGTTCACTTCCTGCGTCACTTTCTGCTCCTTACTGATTTCGCCCATAGTATGCCGCCTTTCCGTGCAGGTCTAAGGCCTTCCTGCATACGGCTCTATGGACGTCCGCCTGGAGCCTTGTCTTAGGAAGTGCCTCCTGCACTCTTATAATACATGGGATCGGAAACCGCCATCTGCGCCCTTCCGGCAGTAGCCTCCGTAATCTCACGCCACAATTTTTCTTTCTCCTCAAAGGGAACTTTACAAGTGATGGACACCTGCCCGGCATACACGGCATCCTCTATGGGAATTCCCCGCTGTCCCAAAAGATACTGTATCTTGCCGATGCCGTTATAATCCGTCTCCACGGTCAACGTATATCCATAACACATGGTGCCCACTGTGCTGGCATCGATTCCTGCCTGGGCCGCCTGGGTATAGGCCCGCACAAGACCGCCGGTGCCAAGAAGGGTTCCGCCGAAATATCTGGTCACTACCAATACCAGATTGCGGATTCCGGAACCGGTAAGCACCTCCAGAATCGGCCTGCCGGCCGTACCCGAAGGCTCCCCGTCATCCGAGAAGCGCATAATCTGTCCCTGCTCTCCCAGAATATAAGCATAGCAATGATGCCTGGCATCCCAATATCGCTTTCGTACCAACTCAATAAAAGCCTGGGCTTCCTCCTCTGTGGATACCGCCTGCACCTGGGCAATAAAGCGGGATTTCTTCTCTTCAATCTCACCCACGCCTCCATATTCTATGATTTTATAGGGTTCTATCCTTCCACCGGATTCCATAAGTATAAATCTTCATATCCTTTCTCAGGGATATTCCATCCCTTTGTGCCAGCTTAAGCTTTTTTAAGTATAACATTTTCACCAAAGCCGCACAAGCGGAATAAAAGTGTATAAAATCGTAAACAATTCTTAAGATAAAATGAAAAAACTTCCTTTACAGGGGAAATTTTGGTACAATGAACGCAAACCTTGCCGTTTGCGGTTAGCGTTCAAACGGAAATTCTGTACGCAGACCAAGTTAAGGAGGCATTACGCATGAATTATAGTAAAAGAGGTGTCCGCAAGAAACAGCAGGCACTCAATTCTACAGGTAAGAAATGGGGTAAGAAGATCGGCTTTACCTTTATACAAGTATTCCTGTTAGCCATAGTCGGCATCGCTATCATTGGCATCAGCGCAGGCATCGGTGTTTTTAAAGGTATCATTGCCACAGCGCCGGATATCGGCAACATAGACGTGACTCCCACGGGATTTTCTACTTTTGTGTACGACATCGAAGGCAATCAGACAGAGAAACTAGTATCCCAGGATTCCAACCGTATCCCGGTGACCATCGACATGGTGCCGAAAGATCTGCAGAACGCCTTTGTCGCCATCGAAGATTCCCGTTTCTATGATCACAACGGTATCGATATCAAAGGTATCATCCGTGCCGGGGTGACCGGTATCAAGAACCGGCATTTTTCCGAGGGTGCCAGCACCATTACCCAGCAGCTCTTAAAGAACAACGTCTTTACGGACTGGACCAGTGAAGATTCTTTTGCAGATAAAGTAAAGCGTAAGATTCAGGAACAGTATCTGGCGCTGGAGCTGGAAAAGGTCATGGACAAAGACACCATCCTGATCAACTATATGAATACCATCAATCTGGGTGCCAACACACTGGGTGTGGAAGCAGCATCCAGACGTTATTTCGGTAAACATGTCAATGAGCTGACGCTGTCCGAGTGTGCAGTGATTGCAGGGATTACCCAAAATCCATCCCGCTATAATCCCATCACCCATCCGGAGAAAAATGCCGAACGCCGTCAGAAAGTATTGGACGACATGAAAAAACAGGACTTTATCACGCAGGCAGAATATGATGCCGCACTGGCCGACGACGTATACTCTCGTATCCAGGTAGCTGATTCCGAAAATAACGAGGATTCCTCTATCAATACATACTTTACGGATGCATTGATAGACGATGTCTTAGAAGATTTGATTGCGGCAGGCTACAATGAAACCCAGGCATATACCCTGATCTACAGCGGTGGGCTTAAAATCTACTCTACCCAGGACCCGAAGATTCAGAAGATTTGTGATGATGCCTTCGCGGATGAGAGTAACTTCCCTGCCAACACCAAATGGTACTTAAATTACGAACTGACCATTGACCGGGCAAACGGAGACCGTGAGAACATCAGTACAGAGATGTTCCGCGCCTATTGGCGGGAAAACCGCTCTTCCAACTATAACTTAATCTATGCTTCTCAGGAAGAGGCCTATCAGGACATCGAAGCATACAAGGAAGCCATCATGTCCGCCGGCGATGAGATGTACGCGGAAAATGTCAGCCTGACGCCCCAGCCTCAGGTCTCTCTGGTGGTGGAAGATCAAAGCACCGGCCATATTGTGGCTATGGTAGGCGGCCGGGGTGCCAAATCCGCCAGCCGTACCTTAAACCGTGCCACTGACACGGTCAGACAGCCCGGCTCCACCTTCAAAGTGGTATCTACCTATGCGCCGGCTTTAGACAGTGCCGGACTCACACTGGCCACAGTGATGAACGATGCGCCTTTCAATTACTCCACAGGCCGGCCGGTGGCCAACTGGTACGGGGAAAACTACAGGGGACTCTCCTCCTTAAGAGACGGTATCCGGGACTCCATGAACATCATAGCCGTCAAGACGCTGACCCAGATTACGCCCCAGTTAGGCTTTGACTATCTGAAGAGCTTTGGCTTTACCACAGTGGTTGACCGCATGGAAATTGACGGTAAGGTTTACTCCGATATCCAGCAGACCACAGCCCTTGGCGGTCTCACCAAAGGCGTCACCAACGAAGAATTAAATGCCGCCTACGCATGTATCGCCAATCACGGCACCTACATTAAACCGAAACTTTACACCAAGGTTTTAGACCATGACGACAACATTATCCTGGATAATACAGAACCGCGTTCCAGACAGGTCATTAAGGAGACAACGGCCTTTCTGCTGACAGACGCCATGGTGGATGTGGTCACCAGCGGCACCGGCGGAGCCGTGAATTTCGGCAACATGGCGATTGCCGGTAAGACGGGCACCACCTCCGATTATAACGACGTATGGTTTTCCGGCTATACGCCTTACTATACGGCCACGACCTGGGCCGGATTTGACAACAATGTGAAACTTACCGGTGAAGAAAAGAATCTGGCCAAGAAATTATGGCGCGCCGTGATGTCCAAGATTCACGAAGATCTGCCCAGCGAGTCCTTCTCGGTTCCCTCCGGTATCGTGACGGCTACCGTATGTTCCCGCTCCGGCAAACTGCCGATTGCAGGACTGTGCAACGGTACGCTGCGCAGTGAATACTTTGCAGAAGGCACGGTTCCTTCCGCCACCTGTGATGTCCATTACGCAGGTCAGATCTGCCAATATACGGGACTCCCGGCAAGTGAGTTCTGTCCCTTTAAGGTAGAAGGCGTCGTAGAACTGACGCCCATTGAAGACATCTCCCTGCAGGGCGGTTCGTCCACCGTATCGCAGGTGACAGACCCGGACGGCACGGTCACTAACGTGGCTACCCCCGCCCAGACGACCAATATGTGTCCTCACAATGCCGCCTTTTTCTCTGACCCTAACTATGAAGCCGTGCTGGCCGTACAGCAGATGGAACTGGAACAGCGTACCCAGCAGGCGCTCTTGGAACAACAGCAGGCTGCTCTGGCGGCACAGCAGCAACAGGCCGCACAGGCCGCGGAACAGACACCGCCGCCGGTTGACCCTGCTGCCGTCCCGCCGCCGGCCGCAGAATAAGCGCAAACGCCTTGCGCAAGGCAGGCTCTTTAATAGATACGTTATAATAATGAAGCTGAAAATGCTCTGCATTGGAATAATCTCCCAATGCAGAGCATTCTTATGTTTCCATATTTCTTTACTTCTACGTGATTAGATTCCCTTCACATCCCGAATCTTCTGCTCCAAGTCCGCAACCCCGTTCTTTGCGTTGGTGATAGCGCGGCAGGCTTCCTCATAGGCCTCCTCCGGCTCCAAAGCATGTTGCTCATAATACATTCTGCCTATCTCAATATAATTTTTCCTGATCACATCTTCGCAGGTATTGATCTGACTTTTCAAGTTGGCAATCTCCGCCATATCCTTCGCCTTGCCCGATACTTCCCTGCCCTTGGCAGTGATGGTTTCGCCCAGTTTATCCAAGAAATCCATACCTTACCTCCTGTTTCCACATTTTCTCTATTGTACACCATTCCAAAGTACGCCGCAAGTTTAGCGGGAGGAATTACCCGAAAGGGAGTTTCCTGAAAGGGAATTATCGGAAATCGAGTTGCCGGAAATCGAATTCCCGGAGATGGATTCCCAGCTGCCATCCTCGTAGAACCGCACCAGCTCCGCCGCAAAATGCTCCGCCAGTATCTGATATCCCTCCGGATTGCCATGTACACCGTCCGGCACATATTCCTCCACAATATCTACATCGTGGGAATCCAGAATATTGGAATTATACATATCAATGACAGGAATGTGGTATTCCTGCGCCAGCGTAAGCATCACATTCACAAGCCGTCTCTGGGGCAACAGATAATCGCGCTCGCGCATCAGGTAATCCTGCAGGATATTGGGCAGGGGCGTTGCCAGGAAAACATCCGCATCCGGATAATCTTCCTTAAGTCCACTTAAAAGCTCGTCCAAATCTCCGCAGAAAGTACGGGGCTTTCTCTCATCCAACGTCCCCAGTTCGTCCTCCGACAGACAGAATCCGTCGTTGGTGCCGCCCATCACAATAATGATATCCACATCCTCCGGGATTTCTTCATAGCGTTCCACAAAAGCATCCGCCCAATAGCGTCCGATGGAAGAACCTCCTATTCCCAGATTATACACTTCCTCCGCTCCCAAAAGCTCCTTTAACCGGGCAGGATATGCATACTGCTGATAGTTTTCTTCCGATTCCAGATTCGCCGCCGCCGTGATACTGTCCCCCAGACAGGCAATCTTTTTGCCCGTAAAATCTATCTCTCTGTTTGAAATCCGTTTCCGGTCCGTCCGATTCACCATAAGGGTCTCTTTCATGGAACTGCGCACAGCCCTCCGGTCTTCCAAGGTAATCCTCGGCGCCATATTGCCGGATACTGTTCCGCCGCCGAATCTCCACATGTTCCCGGACACACTGCCGTTACCCGAGACGCTGCCGTTGCCGGATACACTCTGATTGCCGGATACGCTCTGATTACCGGATACACTCTGCCCATTGCCAGACACGCTCTCGTTACCGGACACGCTTTCGCCCTCTTCTTCCTCAATAAACATGCCTTCATGACCGGATTCGCTCTCATCGCCGGACACACTGTCATCCCCAAAGAAACCGTCCTGCGATTCATCCCAGTCACCCCGCAGGTCCATGCCCTCCTGGATGGCCGCTTCCTCTGCACGGGCTATGGCTTCGTCTCTGCGGGCGCTCTCTTCCTGGAGCTGCGTGATAAACGCTTCCAGTTTCTCATGGTCCTGGGTCATCTCCTGGATTTCCACCTGCATCTGCTGCACACGGTTGTACGCCTCTGCATTTCTGGCATAAACCTCAGCCATGGCCTGCTCTTCTTCCTGCCGCTCCAACTCTTCCGATTCCATATGGGTGCGATAGGCTTTCAGGCCAAGGGCTACCAGCAGCACCGCCGTCAGCACCAAAATACATACCGCTAAAATATCATTCACTCGTCTCATCACATTCTCTGCCTTACAATCTCATAAGCAAGCACCCCTGCCGCCACAGACACATTTAAGGAATCAATATCTCCCCGCATGGGAATTGCCGCGCACATGTCGCACTTTTCCTTCACCAGACGGCCCACACCGTTTCCCTCTCCTCCTACTACAAGCCCAATAGAACCTTTTAAATCCAGCTGATACATGGGTGTGCCGTCCATATCTGCACAGACGAACCAGAGTCCTTCCTTCTTAAGCTCTTCGATGGTCTGACTAAGATTTGTCACCTTCGCTACCGGCGTATAATACAAAGCCCCCGCAGACGCTTTTGCCACAGTTCCCGTCAGGCCCACCGCCCGATTCTTGGGAATAATCACCCCATGGACACCTGCCTGGTTGGCTGTACGGATGATAGCCCCCAGATTATGCGGGTCTTCTACACCGTCAAGAAGCAGAAGAAAGGGCGCCTCTCCCTTTTCCCGCGCCTTTTGTAACATATCCGCAACCTCACTATAGCTGTAAGCCGCCGCACTGGCGATCACGCCCTGGTGCTTGCCCGTCCCGGACATCTGGTCCAGCCGTTCCTTGGTCACATATTTGATCATGGTCCCCTGCTTAGATGCCTCCCGTTTGATCGTCATAATCGGGCCATCCTTACAGCCATCCAAAATGTACAGCCTGTCTATGGTCTTCCCGGCACGAAACGCTTCAATCACAGAATTTCTGCCCTCTATGGTTAATTCTGCGCCCTCCTGCTTCTGTCCTTCTAAGTCTCGTTCTTTTCTATTTCTCTCTTTCATAGTTGGTATTTTCCTGCTTTCTTTCACTTTCACCGCCATACTCCTGGCACACGCAGCCGATTATATTCTTCTGTCAGTTTCATCCCATCACGGCGTATTCTTTACCATAGAGTATCCTCAGCCCAATCCGGCCTCAAATTTCCATACCCAGCCCGGTGATTGCCTTCTTAATCAGCTCCAGCAGCCGCTCCTGTCTGCCCTGCAGATATAGATATCCGCACAGCGCCTCCAGCCCGGTGGCTTTCCGATATTCTATAACGGAAGCGTTTTTGGCCGTGGTATAGGATTTGGCGTTTCGTCCCCTTCTGTAAATCTCCTGTTCCTCTTTCGTCAATTCCTCATAAAGCCCGTCGATCAGTTGCGCCTGCACCACGGCGCTGACATATTTCACCGTCTTTTTATGCAACTTGTTAGGAGAAGTATTGCCCCGCTCCACCACAATCGTACGAATCACCAGATCATAAATGGCATCGCCGATATAGGCCAGGGTCAGCGGAGAATAGGTCCTGATGTCAATCTCTTTGCAGGCAAACTCCTGTTTGATTGCCTGCAAAATCGTTACGCCCTCTTCCATTTGACGCCCTCTCGCGTGTCTTCCAGAAGGATGCCTTTTTCTGTCAGAATATCTCGTATCTCATCCGCCCTTGCGAAATTCTTCGCCTTTCTGGCTTCCTGCCGCTCCTTGATCAACGCCTCTATTTCTTCATCCAACATCTCTTTTCGTTTCTCCACCACCAGGCCGCAGATATCAGACAACATCACAATCTCTTCTTTCAGCGCCTGCAAGAAGGCACTGCTGGATGCAGCATCCGCATGGGTGTTGGCAAATTTAACCAGCTCAAAAATAGCGGAAATGGCATCCGCCGTGTTAAAATCGTCATCCATGGCCTCATCAAACTTGTCCACAAATCCTTGCGCTTCCTGCAGAAGCTTTTCCTCAGCCTCACTAAGCTCCTTACCGCCTGCACTCTCCAACAGGAAGTTCAGATTGTCTACGCTGGTCACAATCCTGTCTAACCCATTCTTGGCCGCCTCCATCAGTTCCGCACTGAAATTCAACGGACTCCTGTAATGCGCAGACAGCATGAAGAACCGGAGCACCTGGAGATCATATTTCTCACCGATATCACGCACCGTAAAGAAATTTCCTAACGACTTGGACATCTTCTTATTATCAATATTTAAAAACCCGTTATGCATCCAATACTTTGCAAACGGCTTGCCGTTGGCTGCCTCCGACTGGGCAATTTCATTCTCATGATGGGGAAAAATCAAATCCTCGCCCCCCGCATGAATATCAATCTCATCGCCCAGATACTTCTTACTCATCACGGAACATTCGATGTGCCAGCCAGGCCGTCCCTGACACCAGGGAGCATCCCAGAACGGCTCGCCTTCCTTCTTAGGCTTCCACAGCACGAAATCCAAAGGATCCTGCTTCTGGTCCTCGCCGGATACCAGAAGAGACCGCTCACCGCTTCGCAGATCGTCCAGATTCTTATGGGAAAGCTTGCCATACTCTGCAAAACTTCTGGTCTTAAAATAGACCGTGCCATCCTCCGCCACATAGGCATTCCCTTTTGCAATCAGCGTACTGATCATATCAATCATACCGTCAATCTCGCAGGTCGCCTTAGGATGCGTGGTGGCAGGCTTCACATGCAGCGCCTCCATATCTTTCTTACACTCCGCAATATAACGCTCAGAAATCACAGATGCGTCCGTTCCTTCCTCATTGGCTTTCTTAATAATCTTATCATCCACATCCGTAAAGTTGGATACGTAATTGACCGCATATCCCTTGTGCTCCATATAACGGCGCACCGTGTCAAAAACGATCATAGGCCTGGCATTACCGATGTGTATCAGATTATATACCGTCGGTCCGCAGACATACATACTGACCTGCCCCTCCTTTAAGGGTACAAACTCTTCCTTTTTTCTGGATAATGTGTTATATACTTTCATTCTATGCCTCCTTAACTATGCCTCCTTAACATTACGGGTCTTGTTTCCTCCCGTGTCAACGTTCTCACGACTCACTGTTTTTCTTTCCGCCAAATCTTAAGCTCCCGCTCCAGATCAAGCAGCCGATTGGTCAATTCTGCGTTGGCCTTCTGCAAAAGCACAATATCCTCCCGCACCGGGTCCGGCAGATGGGTCTGGTCCAGCTCTTCCTGAGGCAGACTCATATTATCCCGCTTGACGACACGTCCCGGCACGCCCACCACAGTGGAATTGGGCGGCACTTCCGCAAGCACCACACTGCCTGCTCCAATCTTACTGTTATCTCCAATCTTAAAAGAACCAAGCACCTTGGCTCCGGTGCTAATCATCACATTATTCCCCACAGTGGGATGACGCTTGCCCTGCTCCTTGCCCGTTCCTCCCAGAGTCACGCCCTGATAAAGCGTTACATTGTCTCCAATCACCGTTGTCTCTCCGATGATGACGCCATTGCCATGATCAATGAAGAATCCCTTACCGATCTGCGCTCCCGGATGTATCTCGATACCGGTCTTTCTCACTCCTTTCTGGGATATCCACCGGGCCAGAAAGTAACGTCTCTTCAAATACAGTTTGTGGGCCAGCCGATAATAGAACATGACTTTGAAACTAGGATAAAGAAAAACCTCCATATTGGAATGAATGGCCGGATCCCGTTCTCTTACCACACGTATCTCTTCCTTAATATTATTGAAAAATCCCATAGTGCCACTCCCTTATACAACAAATAACCATGCCCCAGGCACATATCAAATACAGCCCGCAGACATCAAAAAACGCGGTTCATACGTCTTTTCCTGCCGGAAATAGAGACGAATTCATCCGCGGTTCCACTCTACTTAAAAACTGCTTGCAGTTTTTCACTCAAAGCCTGTAACGGGGCTGACCGGACGAAGATACTTAGAACCGCTCCCGCGGCTTTTCCCCTCGTCTGACTCCGGAGCGCACTTCCCTCTCCCCTTCGCGAAATCTGCTTCCAGCCACCGGCAGATTCTCTCTGGCACCAGGAAGAAAGGTACTCTTCTCCTTCACTGTCTACAATAATTAGAATATGCAAAGTTTGGGATTTTGTCAAGCATTTAAAAATCCTGTTGCTTTCTATCGTTCACATGTTATAATTAGCCTATGGAAGCATAGCTCAGCTGGGATGAGCGCTCGCCTGACTAGCGGGAGGCCAAGGGTTCGAGCCCCTTTGCTTCCATTTTTTATGTTCTTAATTCTCACTACATTCTAAAATCAGTAATCATTCCTACTTTTATATACGAAAACAAGAATAATTATATGGCAATATCCGATATAATGTGATATACTTCTCTTAGTGGTATTTTCCGCTTTAGCTTACATAGATAATCACAACAACCGTAAATAGACAGAAAAATGGCTATCCTCTACCGCAAATAGGGGATAGCCTGTTGTCTTGTAACTCATTGTTATAATTCACACAAGTTTCCGTCTGGGGTAATGGGGACTCACCAAAATCTCCGTTACCTTCTGTACTGATTATAAACTATCCACTTTTAGTTTTCAAGTGGCAGTTTAGGAAATGGGGATGTTTCGGCATCCCTGTTTTTTATAATCCGATCTTACACTGATGGGGTTTTCACGTCAACATTTTCTTTTGCTTACAACTTCCCTGCCTGTTAACTATTTCCCATCTGATCTGACATCACAATCTTCCTCACCGCCGGAACGCTCTGCATAATGCCAAGTACTATCAAATCCACCGCCATAACTGCCAGCACAAGCACCCCATTTAACAGCATCGAATAAATCCATGGATTCTTCATCGGCATCCCTAAAAATACTTCCGGCATATACATATACCATAGCAGCCCGCCGGACAATGTCAAGGACACCCAGCGCCCGAAAGAGCCTAAAACAGTGCCCCACAGCCAGCCAAATTTCTTACCCGCGCCGAAGCCGCATAAAAATACGAGTGTATAAGCGACCACATAATCAAGCAGCATGGACTGCCACGAAATCGCAATTCCTCCGCCCAGAAAATACTGCAGTACACCGTTGACAAAACAGCAGATCAGGGAATATCTGGGACCCCAGCGCAGGCAGTAAACCAGAATCGGAACCAGCGCCAAATCAACAGACCCGCCGGAGGGAAACCGGAATATCCGAAAATACCCCAATACCGTTGCCGCGGCAATCATGATTGCGCCCTCTGTCAGAGCGCGGATTTTGTTCTTTTGTGTCATAGATGTCTTCTCCTTCATAATAAAAAAGTACCGCAATACATTCAGGTATAACGCGGTACGAAAAAATCGACATCTATTCTATTACACAAACAGTCTAAGTCCAACCTACAGTCAGACTGTTACGTCGAATATTCTTCCTACGCCGGCATTACCCGGATCAGGTTCAAGGGACCGGAAGTGACATTACACCTCTACATCTCAGCCGGACTTGTGTCCAGCGCCCCTGTTATTCTGTTGCATTACGGCCAAAAAGCTGCTGACGGGAATCGGACCCGTGACCTCCGCACTACCAATGCGACGCTCT
>CAJUFU010000061.1 GCA_910585555.1 uncultured Lachnospiraceae bacterium | reverse complement strand
TACGAGATAATGAGCGGTGACTGGAGTTCAGACGTGTGCTCTTCCGATCTAAGCAGCCGGTGTTACGGTAGGGAATGCCAGAGTGGGCGGTTATGCGGATCTTGCCAGTGCCTCAGATACCATCAGCAAGACATCCAGAAAAAAGATAGAAGATACCATTGTTGTCAGCGAAGGCTACACCAAGGATTTGAAAGAGGCGGCCGGCAGCGGTTTGTCGGAGGAAGAAGAAGGCTTTAAGAATCTGGTGATCGCCAAAGTAAATGATTATGTGAATGTGAGAGACAAAGCCAGTGAGGAAGGCGAGATTGTAGGAAAACTTTACAATAAGTCTGTGGGAAGTTTTATAGAAGAAGAGGACGGCTGGTATAAGATTAGTTCCGGTTCCGTGGAAGGCTATGTCAAAGGAGAGTTCTGTGTGACCGGAGACGATGCCGTTGATTATGCAAAGGAAGTGGGAACCCGTATCGCAACGGTTACCACCACCACTTTGAAAGTACGGGAAAAGCCCGGTTTAGAGGAAACAGTGCTTGGTCTGGTGCCAATCGAGGATGAGCTGATTGTTACCGAAGAATTAGACGGCTGGGTAAAGGTTAATATCGAGGAAGGTGACGGTTACGTATCCATGGATTATGTGACATTGTCTACCGAGTTCGTGAAGGCAGAGTCCGTTGAGGAAGAAAAGGCAAGACTGGCCAAGGAAGAAGAGGCCAGAAAGGCAGCGAAGGAAGCGGCGAAGAAGAAGACCGAAGAGAATGCTTCTTCCAAGAAGAAGACCACCACTGACGGCGGCAAGACCTATGCAAATCCCACAGGAAGTTCCGGTTCCGATGTGGCACAGTTTGCATTACAGTTTGTGGGTAATCCCTATGTATATGGCGGAACCAGTCTCACTAACGGCGCCGACTGTTCCGGATTCGTTATGAGCGTATACAAGAACTTTGGCGTAAGCCTGCCTCATTCCTCTGCGGCGGACAGAAGCGTGGGTGCATCGGTCAATGGTCTGGAAAATGCACAGCCCGGCGATGTGGTATGCTACTCCGGTCATGTGGGAATTTATATCGGCAACGGACAAATTGTCCATGCTTCAACCTCCAAGACAGGTATTATCGTATCCAATGCAAGTTATCGTTCCATCCTTTCCATCAGACGAATCATCTAAGATTTCGTGCAGGACAGAGTGAGGAAACGGAAACAAAGGAAAATCATACGGGAGACGGCCGAAAACGGTCGTCTCTTTTTAGCGGTTTTTTTGTCACAAAGGGTATAAAACAGCCGATTTTTGATTGTACAATCTTTTTGAAAAAACCCTTGCAAAAGAGGCCGTTTGTGTATTATAAACAAAAAAATAAGAATGCATGGCTTGTACAAATATTTTACAAATTTAGTTATACACATTAAAAAGGCTGTGATTTGGCGGGAAATGGATTTATACACTGATTTATCCACATTATCCACATGATTTTGACTGAAATGGTCCCAGAGATTATGGAAACCTTTAGAACGAGTGTTTTGTGTAGTTGTGATAAAAGACTGGTAAATTGTTGCAATAATAGGAGCATATATGCTATACTAAGACGAGATATACACAATAATCCAATGAAGGGGATGAGTGACATGAAATTTATAATTATTGGTAAGAACATTGAGGTAACAGAAGGATTAAGAGCAGCGGTAGAGGATAAGATTGGTAAGCTGGAAAAGTTTTTTACGGAGGAGACGGAAGTACATGTTACGCTGAGTGTTGAGAAAGACAGACAGAAGATAGAGGTAACAATCCCGGTAAAGGGCAATATCATCCGTTCTGAGCAGGTCAGCAGTGATATGTATGTGTCCATTGATCTGGTGGAGGAGATCATCGAGAGACAACTCAAGAAATACAAGAATAAACTGGTGGACAAGAAGCAGGGAGCGTCCTATTTCCGGCAGGAGTTTATCGAGAAGGAGTATATGGATGATGAGGAAGTTAAGATCATCCGCACCAAGAAGTTTGATATCAAACCCATGTATCCGGAAGATGCCTGCGTACAGATGGAACTTTTAGGGCATAATTTCTTCGTCTTCTGCAATGCGGAGACCGATCAGGTAAATGTAGTATATAAGAGAAAGGGAAACACCTATGGCCTGATAGAGCCTGAAGTGTAGAATTGTTTTGACAGTGTAACTTACAACGTAGTTTGATTATGAAAGTAAAGATAATGGCAGGGAGTATGCAGACGCAGCTCCCTGCCGTTTTCACGGGATAGGAGATTTTGAGACAAATGTTTATCCTGCATGGGGATTTGACTTAGATACGCCTGTGCAGGCGCATCTTTACACAATGGTCCTGTACGTCGATCTCTGCGTGATCGATCATCATGCCCACCAGCAGAAGCTGACTGGTTTCGCCGGGGTCGCCGCTGCCGGCCAGTTCCCAGTATATGTCTTCCATACCGTCATTTTTCTGCCCGTTGAGATAGTGTTCTAAATGCGTGAGCTTATCTGCATGGGCAGGGTCGTAATCCGCCTCCACACAGATTAACACCTGTCCTTCTCTGCGCTCAATCCGGGTGTCGATATAGGTAGCTTCCAGCGCAAAGAAAAACATGGTCATTTCCTCTACGATTTTAGCGGTCTTTTTTTCCTCATGTGTCATAACAGTACCCTGCCTTTCTTTTTAGCTCTTGTTTTTCTTATCCTTTTTGATTTTATAGCCTTTGATAAAACTTTCCAGTGCCGGCACCAGCACGATAGCCACCAGCCCGGTACTGAACCCGCTGTTATACAGATTGAGCCCGCCGTAGAGGGAGGAGGTGCACATTACCACCGCCGCGTGCAGCATACCGGCAAGGATACCGGCAAAGATGCCGAACTGACCGGCGATGGGTGAGAGTCCTGCCGCGAAGATGGCGCCCATCTGTATACCGGGCGTGGTGGGCAGCGTGTGATTTAAGAAAGTGGAAAGGTATACGCCCAACAGTACCGGCAGATAGTTGCGCACATGGACGCCGAACGCGGCAAAGCCAAATACTGTGAGGATACTTCCGATTACCGGCCCGGCCAGATCGCCTCCCACAAGCAGGATATAGGTGGTGCAGACACATCCCACAAGCCCCATATTGAGAAGGGTGGTTCCGGCTCCGTCCATCAAAACAAAGTCCGCCACCGCCCGGCCTGGACGCTGCATCAGGGACAAAAGAGGCTTAAGGGAGCCGCAGTTGATGAACAGGCCGTAGAGAAAAGCGGCTGCAAAATAAGCGTACAGTCCTGCGGCAAGCCAGAAAGGCTGGCCGTAACGCCAAATGAACACGCTGTTTCCCTGCAGGTCAAAGGACTGCAGGATACATACCATGACAAAAGCAAGAAGCCCGCCGGCAAATCCCATGTTAAAGAGATTATATCCCATGTGCATGGAAGCGGTATGTACGGAAAGGGGCGGCAGTACGAAACCCATAAAGATGCCCACCGCCACGGCACAAAGCAGATTCGGCCAGAAGCCAAAAGGCAACAGATATACCAGCTCCGTCACCATAGGGGCCAGGCAGGAACCAAAGAGCGCCGTGTAGATATAGCGGTTCATCCCCGCATTATGAAATCTTGCATAAAGCCAGGTGCCAAACAGCATGGGCAGTACGTTGACAGGGTTCTTGCCAAAAAGGGCAAATCCCGCGTTGATGAAAAGGACTGCCATGGTAAAGCCGGAGAAAGGGATTTTCAGCCGTCTGATCAAGGAGATGCCAAGCCCCATCACCAGGCCTGCATTGAAGAAGGCTGCGCCAAAGCCTGCCAGTTCAAAGTAGTCAGTGACCAGTGCGTCTCTGGTGAGGACAATGGTCAGCATACCGACTGCGATTTCTTTCGGTGTTGCCAGAATAAAGGCGGCAGTCAGGAAGAGAACTACGGTGAAGATACAGAATACAAACAGCTCTCTGTCCTTTAGCATTTCCCGGATTCTTTTGGTCATACACATATCCTCCTCATGATGATCTGGTTCATAGTATCTTTGTGTAGAGTATACCATATCCCGCAAACATATCTCCACCCCTCTATTCATATATTATTTACGATAAAGCAGATGAGTGCAATGTGTGATGATCAAAAAAGACAAGGATAATAAGGACCGCGGCAGCGGCCGTGCATCAGATAAAAGGAGCTTTCATAAAACTGTCATCAGGATAGAGCTGATTCTTCTGTTGGCCCTTTCTTGTGTGTGTATTGCCAGAGAACTGCTTGCCAGGCGGCTGGAGCCTTCTTTACAGGGGAGCGGTTCGGCCTGGACCTCTGAAAATGGGCAGGCTGTGGAAGTGACAGCGGACGGGAACTATATCAAATGGGTGGAATTCCACGTGACCTGCGAGGCCATGGCTGCGGCTTATGATCTGGATGTGGAGACCTATCGGGAAGAGATACACCTTAATTGGATTGAGCTGCTGGCCTATGTGGGGGCGAAGAATGGCGGGAAATTTGATAAGAACAGTGTCCGGGAGATTCAGAAAGCCGCACAGAAACTGCGGGACAAAGAAACCACCATGGAAGCGCTGACCCAGGATATGGAATATTACGACTACTATCTGGAAGCCTATACCGCAGTCCTTGGCGGGATGGTGGGCGAGTTTGCCCTTTCTGAAAAGGCGGATAAGGTGCAGGAGATACAAAGTGTACAGGAGACAGGGAAGCAGACGTGGCATCGTTATTATGGTTTGAAAGCATTTTCCCCCATTGCTGCAGGCTTTGACTACAGTCATTATGATGATTTCGGTTCTTCCAGAAGCTATGGGTACAAAAGACCTCACCTGGGGCATGACATGATGGGGCTGATTGGTACGCCGAAGTGTGCATAAAACCATAAACAGCGCATAAAGATGAAGAAAAAGCAGTTGCAGGTGTTATGGCCAGAACAGATCGCTATATCAGGGAAGAAGAAAATGTGCTCAGGAAAGAGAATAGGGAAACCAATTATACAATCAGACTGCATTTTGCAAAAGAAAACAAGGATGATGAGATCATAGAGGAGATACAAAAACTGCTGACGGAAACCTACATAAGAAGTGTAACAGATAAAGGGGGCAGTCATGACGGAAGCGACAGGTAAGAACCAGGAGAAAAAGAAGGTGGGATGCCTATATAGGGTCAGTACCCGGAAACAAGTGAATGTGGAAGAAGACATTCCCATGCAGAGAAACGCCTGTATGGAATATATCAAAAAGAAGGCGGACTGGGAGCTTTTCAGGGAATATCTTGAACCGGGTGTTTCCGGATATCATAAAGGGCTGAATGACAGAAAGGTCCTGCAGGAGGTGATCAAGGATGTGGGAGAGCGCAGGATAGATGTCCTTCTGGTCTTTATGTTTGACCGCATCGGCAGAAAGGATAACGAGACGCCGTTTCTCCTAAAAAGGATTGTGGAATGCGGGGTGGAGGTATGGAGTGTCTGTGAGGGCCAGCAGACCTTTGAGAATTCTTCCGATAACCTGATGAATATCATCAGATTCTGGGGAGCAAACACAGAAAGCAGGAAAACGGCCGCAAGAGTGGACAGCGGCAGAAACTATGCCACCAAAATGGGAAAGTTTACGGGCGGCACGGTGGCCTATGGCTATCGGCTGGTTCCCACAGGCAGACTGGACCGGAAAAACCGTATGATCAATGCCTTTACAAAGGATGCCTTTGAGAGCGGCGTGGTACAGGATATTTATGCCAGACTGATCGACCACAATATGAGTTTGCATGAAATAGCAGTTTATCTCAATGAGGACAGACAGATAAGGACCAGGAAGGGAAATGTATGGAACACTTCCACGCTGCGCGGTATTTTAAGAAACCCTTTGTATAAAGGATATATGTCCTATGGCAAGACCAGGATGAAAGAGGTGGAAAGGATACAGGGGGAGGAAGTGACGAAAGAAGCTTTTCTGGATGTGAAGAAAAGGCAGAGGGCTGTGGAGGCAGAGGAGTGGATTTTAGCACAACAGGCCAATCCCGATTACGTGATCGTCAGCGAGGAGCGCTGGCAGTTAGCCCAGGAGATTCTTTCCAGAAGAGCAAAGAAGTATCAGGAACATCTGCGGCCGGCGGCGGACAGGACCTTTAAAAGCGCTCTTTTATTCCCGGGGCTATTGGAATGCGGATATTGTCACGGCAGGATATCCCCCGCAGTGTCTTCTCAAAAGATACACAAAGAGGACGGCTTAACCATCAGAAGTCATACGGAATATTATAAATGTAATACGAGAGCGCGGGAAAAAAGGCTTTGTTTTGCCAAATCCTATATCAGCAGGCGACGGCTGGAGCAGACTGTTTTGGAGGAGGTGCGTTATTTTTTGGATGGTATGGAACAGCCAGATTGTGCAGGCCAGATGTTAAGCAGTCATAAACGGCTGCTGACAGAAGCTAAGGAAGAACGGGAAAGGCTGGCGCAGTTACAGAGAGAATATAGGAAAGTACAGGGGCATATAGCGCAGTTTAAAGAGGAATTATACAAGGCTGTCCTGGGGGAGAGTGTCTTTGACCACAAGGAGATCAACGATTGTCTGCATATGGCAAAACAAAGGGAGGAAAAGATCAGGAAAGAGGCGGATATTTTGGAGAAAAACATGCAGGCGAAACAGCTTGCGGCAGATACATGTGCAGCAGCAGAGAAAGAGGTACTTTCTTGGCGGGAGATATTTGAGGAGGCTCCGCTCAACATAAAGAAGAAGCTGTTGTCGATGCTTATTGAGAATATTATAGTGACAGAAGGAGAAATTGTTGTTTATTTCAAGATAAATATAGAAAATTTTCTAGAAAATTCCCGGCCAATATCAAATAATGTCTGCGAATGGTCATGAAGAGTAAATAAGTGATTGAAAATGCGCACGGTTTCAGCTATACTCTATAATAATGGGAATAGTATTGGCAGGTAAAAAAGATTATTTTGGTTAGGAGAGGGATTATGGGGAAAAAGAAAAATGAAGTACCACAAACAAAGAGTCAGGCAGCGCAGTTAAAGAAGCTGGTGCGGCAGGCATTGCTTTCCGTGGTGACAGGAGTCGTGCTGTTGCTTGGATTCATCTTATTTAACGTAGCGATGTCATCCATACACAGTGCGCAGATTAACACCACTGTAGCTCTAAATCAGTATCGGATTGCGTCTAAGACCCTGACTTACGATATACAGTCTTATGCTGTCACGGGAGATCAGAGATATTATAATGGCTATATGAAGGAACTCAATGAGGTCAAGAACAGGGAAAATGCCATCGAGACCTTAAAGAGCTGCGGCCTTAAGGACGATGAGTGGACAAGCTTAAACCAGATTGCTGATATGTCCAATAAACTTGTGCCGTTGGAAGAGGAGGCCATTGCCCATGTGCAGGCAGGCGACTTGGCGGCCGCACAGGCATGTGTGTTTAGTGCGGAGTACGGAAATTCAGTAGACTTGATCAGTGAGCAGACCGATGAGACGATTCTTTCTATTTTGAATAGAAAAGATAATATGCAGGCTTTTCTGAAAGTCTTACAGTACATATTTGAATTCCTGTTTGCAATCTCTTTCCTGTATGTTGTAAAAGAGTTTGTGACCACGATTAAATTTTCAGAGAATGAGCTTCTGGCACCCATTCAGAAGGTGTCGGAGCAGATGACTGTGCTGGCAGGCGGTGAATTCCACGTAGAGCTCGACTTAGAGGAGGATGAGAGCGAAGTTGGTAAGATGGTTTCAGCCATTGCCTTTATGAAGAAAAATCTGCTCAGCATGATCAGCGAGATTACCCAGGTTCTTGAAAAGATGGGGAACGGGAATTACCGGATTGAGATTGAGCAGGAATATGTGGGCGAATTCGTAAGCATTAAGGATTCCTTTGTGCAGATTGGCGAGAAGATGCGGGAAACCCTTAAGACCATCCGCGATGTTTCGGGACAGATTGACAGCGGCTCGGAGCAGTTGGCTTTTGCGGCCCAGGATTTGGCTGAAAACTGTACCATGCAGGCAGGTCAGGTATCGGAGTTGATGACAGCATTTGACGCTATGACAAAGAGTATGCAGGAGAATGCCCGTGAAGCGGAACAATCCGCAAGCATGGCGGCAACGGCAGGCGAGACTCTGGAAAAAGGAAACGGGAAACTGCAGGAGTTAAAAGTTTCCATTCAGGAGATTGGCAGATGTTCGGAACAGATTAGCACAATCATAGAGGCCATAGAGGATATCGCGTCCCAGACAAATCTGCTGGCGCTGAATGCGGCAATTGAGGCGGCGAGAGCGGGCGAAGCCGGGAAAGGTTTTGCCGTGGTAGCAGAACAGGTGAAGAATCTGGCGAACGAATCTTCTAAGGCGGCCGGCAGGACAACACAGTTGATCGAGACCACTGTTTCTGTGATGGATAAGAGCATTTCCATCGCGGAGGAGACAGAGGACAATATGAACAAAGTATTGACGGATGCGAAAGCGGCTACAGAAAAGATGGGGCAGATAGAGCAGATCTTAAAGAGAGATACACAGCGTATGCAGGAGCTGAATGAAAATGTTATGCAGGTTTCTGCTGCTGTTGATAACAACTCGGCCACATCACAGGAGACTGCGGCTGTCAGTGAGGAGCAGAAAGCACAGGTGGAGACCATGGTGCAGATGATGGAGAGATTCGAGATATAGAGGCAGAGTATAGGGGCCGTTTTTGACGACTTGAAAGAAGAAAGATCGCTGTAGTCCTGCGTTTGGCAGGGATACAGCGATTTCGCGTATTGCTTCACCAAAGAAGCACGCGGCAAATGATATGATATGCCTCCCTATAGTTTAGTAAGCACCTCGGTACGCCGATCATTGCGGTAGAGTCTGGCTATGTGGAGGCTCTTGGATGGAACCAGTACGGGGGCTGGCGCATCGGTATCCGCAGCTTCGATGGGAAACGTTACTATTACTATGCTCATCTTCGGCAGAATTACCCTTATGCGGAGGGGCTGAAGGAGGGGGATGTGGTAACGGCAGGGGACGTGATCGGATACATGGGCCATACCGGATACAGCGCCAAGGAGAATGTGAATAATATCGAGACAGTACATCTTCACTGGGGCTTACAGCTCATCTTCGACGAGTCTCAGAAGGAGAGTGATAACGAGATATGGATTGACTGTTATGAACTGTCCAAATTCCTTTACAGGAATCGCAGTAAGGCTGCCAAAGTGGGAGATTCCAGGGAG
The DNA here is from genome assembly GCA_910585555.1 of uncultured Lachnospiraceae bacterium. Taxonomy (GTDB): domain Bacteria; phylum Bacillota; class Clostridia; order Lachnospirales; family Lachnospiraceae; genus UBA3282. The sequence continues at coordinate 9,941 of CAJUFU010000061.1, read as the reverse complement.
TGGAAAAGAGTAGTCCAAATGCGTGATTCGGCGGTGGAAGATTACCAGAAAGACGATTGCAAAAAGGACGACGCTATGATACAATAGGTACGGTAGACAATGACAAAAAAATAACAATCGTTGTCAAGCCTTGACCACAGGGCTTTTTATTAAAAATCATTACAAAATGGAGGAGAGAAAGATGGCAAAAAAAGTTGTTTTAGCGGGCGCTTGCCGTACGGCGATCGGTACTATGGGCGGTGGCTTAAGCACCACACCGGCACCGGAACTCGGCGCAATCGTAATCAAGGAGGCTCTTAACAGAGCGGGTGTGGCACCTGAGCAGGTTGACCAGGTATACATGGGATGCGTTATTCAGGCAGGTCTCGGACAGAATGTTGCCCGCCAGTCTTCCATCAAGGCGGGGATTCCCAATGAAGTTCCGGCAGTTACCATTAATGTGGTTTGTGGTTCCGGATTAAATTGTGTTAACATGGCTGCACAGATGATTCAGGCTGGGGATGCTGACATCGTAGTGGCAGGCGGTATGGAGAACATGTCCATGGCTCCTTACGCAGTTATGCAGGGCCGTTATGGTTACAGAATGAACAACGGTACTCTGGTGGATACCATGATTAAGGATGCACTGTGGGATGCTTTCAACGATTACCATATGATTATGACTGCGGACAATATCTGCAGAGAGTGGGGTCTTACCCGTGAAGAACTGGATGCGTTTGCATTAAAGAGCCAGTTGAAGGCTGAGGCTGCCCAGAAGAGCGGCGCTTTCGACAATGAGATTGTACCGGTTATGGTTAAGAAGAAAAAAGAGATGGTTGAGTTTAAGGTAGATGAAGGCCCGAGACCGGGGTCCACCATCGAAGGTTTACAGAAGCTTCGTCCGATCAATCCTGACGGCTTTGTGACAGCAGGCAACGCTTCCGGTATCAATGACGGCGCGGCAGCCATCGTTGTTATGAGCGAGGAGAAGGCGAAAGAGTTAGGCGTTAAGCCGATGGCTACTTTTGTGGCAGGCGCACTTGCAGGCTGCAGACCTGAGATCATGGGTATCGGTCCTGTTCCGGCTACCAAGAAGGTTATGGAAAAAGCTGGTTATAAGATTGAGGACTTTGATATTATCGAGGCAAACGAAGCATTTGCAGCACAGTCTGTGGCAGTGGGCAAAGAGCTTGGCATTGACGTAGACAAACAGCTGAATCCTAACGGCGGTGCAATTGCACTGGGACATCCGGTAGGAGCATCCGGCGCGCGTATTCTGGTTACTCTTCTCCATGAGATGCAGGCTAAGGGCGCTAAGAAGGGTCTTGCAACACTGTGTATCGGCGGCGGTATGGGTTGCGCAACAATTGTCGAAATGGACTAATAAAGGAGATATAACATGGAGTTTGTATTATACGAAGTTAAGGGACAGGTTGGTATTATCACCATCAACCGTGAGAAAGCATTGAATGCTTTGAACTCTACGGTGCTTGATGAATTGGACAAGACACTTGACGGTGTGGATTTACAGGAAGTCAGATGTCTGATTCTGACCGGTGCGGGCGAGAAGTCCTTTGTGGCTGGCGCGGATATCGGTGAGATGAGCACACTGACCAAGGCGGAGGGCGAAGCTTTTGGTAAGAAGGGTAACGATGTGTTCCGTAAATTGGAGACATTCCCGATTCCTGTGATTGCTGCAGTGAACGGTTTCGCTTTGGGTGGCGGCTGTGAGATTTCCATGAGCTGTGATATCAGAATCTGTTCTGACAATGCGGTGTTCGGACAGCCCGAGGTAGGTCTTGGCATCACACCTGGATTTGGCGGTACACAGAGACTTGCCAGAATCGTAGGTCCTGGCATGGCGAAACAGATGATTTATACAGCCAGAAATATCAAAGCGGACGAAGCATTAAGGATTGGCCTTGTGAATGCAGTATATCCGCAGGCAGAACTGATGGGTGCTGCAGAAAAGATGGCAGCAGGCATCGCGAAGAATGCGCCCATCGCAGTACGCAACTGCAAGAAAGCCATCAACGATGGTTTAGAGGTTGGCATGGATGAGGCAATTGTAATCGAAGAGAAGCTTTTTGGCGATTGTTTCGAGACAGAAGACCAGAAATATGGCATGGCATTTTTCCTTGACAAGAACAAAGAGAAAGTGAAAGAGCCTTTTAAGAACGCGTAAAGCAGATAGAAACCATTCAACAACTATTTTGTAAGGAGGAATCACAATGAAAGTAGGTATTATCGGTGCGGGAACCATGGGTTCTGGTATTGCACAGGCATTTGCCATGACAGACGGCTATGAAGTATGTCTCTGCGACATTAAGGAAGAGTTCGCTGAAGGCGGTAAGGCTAAGATTCAGAAGAACATGAATTTCCTGGTAGGCAAGGAGAAGATTACCCAGGAAAAGGCAGACGAGATCATGGGCAAGATCACCACAGGCTTAAATGGCATCTGCACAGACTGCGATCTGATCGTGGAAGTTGCACTGGAGAAGATGGAGATTAAGCAGGCAATCTTCAAAGAGCTGATGGGTATCGTAAAGAAAGACTGCATGTTTGCAAGCAATACCTCTTCCCTTTCTATCACGAAGATTGGCGAAGGCCTTGACAGACCGATGATTGGTATGCACTTCTTCAATCCTGCAGACAGAATGAAGTTAGTGGAAGTGATCAGAGGCGAGAATACACCGCAGGAGATGGTAGATAAGATTACAGCTATCGCTACAGAAATCGGCAAGACACCTGTACAGGTAAAAGAAGCGCCTGGTTTCGTGGTAAACAGAATTTTGATTCCGATGATCAACGAGGCAATCGGTGTGCTTGATGCAGGCACCGCTTCCGCAGAAGACATTGATGTAGCTATGCAGCTTGGCGCATCTCATCCTATGGGACCGCTTCATTTAGGCGACCTGATTGGCTTGGATATCTGCCTTGCTATCATGGAAGTACTCTACAATGAGACCAAAGATGAGAAGTATGCTCCGCAGCCGCTTCTCAAGAAGATGGTAGAAGAGAAGAAACTTGGCAGAAAGACCGGTGTTGGCTTCTTTGACTATTCGAAATAGTCGTGATAAGCAGACTGAGAATAACTCGAAGAAAGATTTTGACTGCTTGCAGGCATAAATCTTTTCTTTGAGTTATTTGAGGGAGCAACGCGCACGAAAAATGCGAAGCATTTTGAGTCTGCTTATCCAGACGAGGCAGGCTTAGGGAAGCAAGATAGGTCTGCTTATTATAGTAGGATAAGCAGATTATAATATAAAACATGGAGGAATAAAAAATCATGGATTTTACTTTAAGCAAAGAACATGAAATGGCGAGAGCTCTTTTTAAAGAGTTCGCTGAAAAAGAAGTAAAACCTCTCGCTCAGGAAGTAGATGAGACAGAGGCTTTTCCGAGAGCGACCGTTGAGAAGATGGCAAAATTAGGTTTCCTTGGTATTCCTGTTCCAAAGGAGTATGGCGGACAGGGCTGCGATCCTCTTACATATGCTATGTGTGTAGAGGAGCTTTCCAAGGTGTGCGGCACCACAGGCGTTATCGTTTCCGCACATACTTCTCTTTGCTGTGATCCGATCATGACATATGGTACGGAAGAGCAGAAGCAGAAATATTTAGTACCCCTTGCGAAGGGTGAGAAACTGGGTGCTTTCGGCTTGACAGAGCCCGGCGCAGGTACAGATGCGCAGGGACAGCAGACCAAGGCAGTGCTTGACGGTGAAGAGTGGGTGCTGAATGGATCCAAGTGCTTCATCACCAATGGTAAAGAGGCTGATGTATATGTTATCTTCGCAATCACAGGTACGGTTGAGAAGCGTGGCAGACTGCAGAAAGAGATTTCCGCATTTATCGTAGAGAAAGGAACACCCGGCTTTACTTTCGGTACGAAAGAGAAGAAGATGGGTATCCGTGGTTCATCCACCTATGAGTTGATCTTTACAGACTGCCGTATCCCGAAGGAGAATCTCTTAGGACAGCAGGGTAAAGGCTTTAACATTGCTATGCACACACTGGATGGCGGCCGTATCGGTATCGCTTCCCAGGCGCTTGGTCTGGCTGAGGGCGCATTAGAGACTACAATCGCCTATGTAAAAGAGAGAAAACAGTTCGGCAGAGCAATCGGCGCTTTCCAGAATACACAGTTCCAGCTTGCAGACATGGCTACGAAGGTAGAGGCTGCTCAGCTTCTGGTATATAAGGCGGCTATGGCAAAGGCTACACAGAAAGTATATTCCGTAGAAGCTGCTAAGGCAAAATTATATGCGGCAGAAGTAGCTATGGAAGTGACCACGAAGGCAGTACAGCTGCACGGCGGCTACGGCTACATCAGAGAGTACGATGTGGAGCGTATGATGCGTGATGCTAAGATCACGGAGATTTACGAAGGCACCAGCGAAGTACAGCGCATGGTCATCTCCGGTGCACTGCTTAAGTAGACGCGAATAAGATTATATTCAGGAAGAAAATAAAAATATAAGGAGAAAAATACAATGAAAATTGTTGTTTGTATTAAACAGGTTCCTGATACCAAGGGCGGCGTTAAGTTTAATCCTGACGGAACACTTGACAGAGGCGCTATGCTTACAATCATGAACCCGGATGATAAAGCAGGTTTGGAAGCAGCACTCAGATTAAAAGATCAGTATGGTGCAGAAGTAACAGTTGTAACGATGGGTCTTCCCAAGGCGGAAGAAGTTCTGCGTGAAGCTATGGCTATGGGCGCGGACAAGGGTGTTCTCGTAACAGACAGAGTTCTTGGCGGTGCTGATACATGGGCAACTTCCACCACACTTGCAGGCGCTATCAGAAATCTGGAATATGATTTGATTATCACTGGCCGTCAGGCTATCGATGGCGATACAGCGCAGGTAGGTCCTCAGATTTCTGAGCATCTTGACATTCCGGTAATTTCCTATGCGCAGGATATCAAGATTGAGGGTGACAGCGTTGTGGTTGAGCGTCAGTATGAAGACAGATATCATGTGGTTAAGGCTAAGATGCCCTGCCTGATCACAGCACTTTCCGAGTTGAATGAGCCCAGATATATGACACCCGGCGGTATCTTCGATGCTTACAAGCAGGAGATCACTGTATGGGGCAGAGCAGACTTAAAGGATGTAGATGATGCAAACTTAGGTCTGAAAGGTTCACCGACCAAGATTGCTAAGGCGTCTGATAAGGTTAGAAAAGGTGCCGGCGAGAAGGTAACGCTTGATCCTGATGAATCCGTAAGCTACATTGTTGACAAGTTAAAAGTTAAACATGTGATTTAACAACTGCAAAGACAAAGGCGGCGAAGCAGATTTTTGTTTTCCTGCAGTGTTAACGAGCAAACGTCCCATACCAGCGGACATGACAGCGCGAAAGCGCAAGTTTGCGAATTCCATAGAATACGCGTAAAAGAGTGCGCAGAAATGAGGTAAAAAATGAATTTAGAAGAATACAAGGGTGTATATGTCTTTGCGCAGCAGGTAGATAATGAGATCAGCAGTATTGCATTTGAGTTACTTGGCAAAGCAAAAGACCTCGCTAAAGATTTAAGTACAGATGTTACGGCTGTGTTGATTGGTTCCGATATCAAAGGACTTGCAGATCAGCTTGCCGAGTATGGTGCAGATAAGGTTATCGTAGTGGATGACCCTGAACTTAAGAATTACAGAACAGAGCCCTATGCACATGCGCTGGCTTCTGTGATCAATCAGTATAAGCCGGAGATCATGCTGGTAGGCGCTACCGCAATCGGCAGAGATTTAGGCCCGAGAGTATCCGCAAGAGTGGCTACCGGTCTGACAGCAGACTGTACCGTTCTTGAGATTGGTGATTTCCCGTTACAGGCAGTGCCGGGTCAGGAGCAGTTACATAATCAGCTGCTGATGACACGTCCCGCTTTCGGCGGCAACACCATCGCTACTATTGCATGTCCTTATAATCGTCCGCAGATGGCTACGGTACGTGCAGGCGTTATGCAGAAGATTGACCCCATCAAAGGCGCTAAGGCTGTAGTGGAAGAGTTCAATCCTGGTTTTACACCTGACAATAAATATGTGGAGATTCTGGATATCGTGAAATCTGTAGCTGAGACAGTAGATATCATGGATGCTAAGATTCTGGTATCCGGCGGCCGTGGTGTGGGAAGCCCGGAGAACTTCAAGATTCTGGAGGAGCTGGCAGAAGTGCTTGGCGGTACTGTAAGCTGTTCCCGTGCAGTGGTTGATTCCGGCTGGAAGCCCAAAGATCTGCAGGTTGGTCAGACAGGTAAGACTGTTCGTCCTAACGTATATTTTGCAATTGGTATTTCCGGCGCGATTCAGCACGTGGCAGGTATGGAAGAGTCTGACATCATTGTTGCGATCAACAAGGATGCGGATGCACCGATCTTCGATGTGGCTGACTACGGTGTAGTGGGCGACCTGAATAAGATTGTTCCTAAGCTGACAGAAGCTTTGAAAGCGGAGATCGCTGCAACAAAATAAAATCTTTTGATACAAAATAGATGATGAAGCCTTCGTATTTATGATCTTTTGGTCATTTGTGCGGAGGCTTTGCTATTTTCAGTTTTGCCATTCCGTTTTAGCGTGGAATATGTTACTATGAAAAAAAGATAGATTGAAGCGGCATGAGGGGAGGGGCTATATGGACGGAATGGATAAGAACCAGAATGAAATGGGAAACGAACCCCAGTGGGATAATACCTATGGCAAACGGAGTCTGCCGCAGGTAACTGCCTATGGTGTGCAAAATACCCTGTATGAGGAACAGAAGCAGTCCGGGCAGAGTCAGAGTATGGCGGGACAGATCAGTTCTTTTGGGCCGCCTGTACAGCCTTATCTGCCCACAGGACAGAATCATAAAAAGGGTGTTTTCATTGCCTTGGGGATTGTCCTGTTCTTTTTGGTCGTTGGTATCGGGGCCGGATGGTTTTATCATATCAATTCTGCTTCCTATCAGATCAAAAAGGGATTTGAAAATATGGACAGAGAATGGGCACAGATGAAAAATCCGCTGGCGCAGAAGCTGGGGGCGGATGAGATTGCCCAGATGATGGCACAAGAGGGAAGCCATGTGGATACCATGTTGGATTTTACGTTGGATACCTATGGTTTTGGCGATATTACGCTGGGCATTGATACGGATTATTATAAAGATATGCGGCATAAAGAAATGGATGCCAGAACCAGCTTTAGTATCATGAACTATGATTTTGCGCATTTCAATCTTTATGGAGATGATGAGGTGCTGTGTTTCTCCATTCCGGAATTATTTATGGAAGATATTTATATTGAGACGGAGGATGTGGATGAGCAGTTTAACCGATCAATGTGGGCGGATTCCTATTTGTTCGGAGAGATGGAAGATTCCTATTCCATTCAGTTGTTTCCCGACACACCCCAGTATGCGTCGGTGCACAGCTGGCAGGATGTAAGGGCGTATCTTGGGGACTGTTCCCAACATCTGGAAACCTGTCTTAAGGGTGCCAAAATGGAAAAGGCCGGGAAGGGATTGTATCGGGTAACTTTTGATGCGATTGAAGTCAATTATCTGCTCCGGGATTTGATACAGACTTATGAGGACATGAGCGGCCAGGATATGTATGAGCTCTTATCCTGCCTGCAGTTGGTCAGCATGGGAGAGGATATCAGCTTTTTGATCAAGATGGGAAGCGGCAGCCAGATCAGAAGTATCGTGATTGAGGAGCCGGTAAGTATTTTGGATAATCAGATACAAATGGAGGGGGAGATTCTTTTTAATGGGCAGAATCGAAGTATTGATCTGCTTCAGGGCGAGCTTGTATTTACCCGGTATGAGGATGATGAGAAAATAGAGATCGTCTGGCAGGTAGACCAGTGGCTCGGCGGGGACGGGGACGAATACCAGCTGGAAGCGGATATGAAGTGTAAGGTAGAAGAGGAGGAAGTGAACCTGAAGTACACAGGTACTTACGATGCTAAATACGATGAATTTGAGATACAGCTTTCCATGAAAGACGATTGGTTTGTCTACCAGATTTACGGAAACGGACAGTTTGACGACATCAAATGCGGACAGAGCTATGAGATGGATTTACAGGAGATTTCCATGACCATGGATGGGGAGGAACTGTTTAAAATATCAGGCAATATTAAGGTAGAACCCTTTGAGGGTGAAATCAAACGTTCAGCCGAGGCCAGGACAGCATTATTTGAAATGACGGAACGTGACTGGGAGCGGATTCTTGACAAGATTGATGCAGAATATGGAAGTCTGTTAGACTTATTGCCGTAAAGAAAATTATGTAATTGCGAAGCTGTGTTTTCTAAAGTTTCCGTTGTACAAAATAGACAATCACCGTAGGGCACGCTTGCGCTGCACTGTCGCTCGCAGCGGTGCATAAGACGCCAGAATACGGCGTCTAAACACCGGCGGCGCCAAAGCACCCTACTTGCGATATGCCTATTTTGTACAACTGCTTCCCTGAAAGAATGCGTTTCGCAATTACCTGGTAAAGGAAACAGGAGAGGGGATAGCTATGGATACAGGAAAAGAGAAAATGCCTGCTGCGGATCATGCCAATGAGGAGATGATTGCGGAAGTCATGCGGCATTTAGACCAGGAATCCATGCAGGGCGTATACCGCATGAGCGTTACCTTTGATGAGAAAGAGGAGACAGAGAAAGAAGTTTCTCATGCCTGCTGTCATATGTATGGCAGGCCGGCTTCGGAGACGGTGGGGCTTCTGGATATGTACACGGATATGAATGCGGGGCGGCCCGACCGCGACTAGACGAAAAAGAAGCATGGAGGACAGTTTGATGGATAAGAAGAATATTATGGAGTACGAGACGGTGGCGCTTAACGATGAGGACAGTGCCCTGGTTATCATAGACCAGACGAAACTACCGGGGGAGACTGTACTGGTCAGTCTGCATACGGGGCAGGAAATCTGGGATGCCATCTACCTTTTGAAGGTACGCGGGGCGCCTGCCATCGGGGTGGCGGCCGCCTTTGGCATTTATCTGCTGGCGAAACAGATACAGGCATCGGACTACGAGACTTTTTATGAGGAATTTCGGAAACAAAAAGAATATTTAAACTCTGCAAGGCCCACGGCGGTGAACCTTTCCTGGGCTTTAAACCGCATGGAGAAGGTATGCAGTGAGAACAGGAATAAGCCGGTAGAGGAGATTAAAGCACTTTTACGGGCAGAAGCCATTGCCATGAAAGAGGAGGACATCAGAGTCTGTAAGGCGATCGGGGAGCATGGGCTGACATTGGTGAAACCGGGTGACGGTATTCTAACGCATTGCAATGCAGGCCAGCTTGCAACTTGTAAGTATGGGACTGCTACGGCGCCGATTTATTTAGGCCAGGAGCGGGGCTATCACTTCCGGGTCTTTGCGGATGAGACGAGACCCTTACTGCAGGGGGCCAGACTGACGGCTTATGAGCTCTATGCTTCCGGGGTGGACGTTACTTTACTGTGTGATAATATGTCCGCTACGGTTATGCGCAATGGCTGGGTGAATGCGGTATTTGTAGGTTGTGACAGAGTGGCGGCCAATGGGGATACCGCGAATAAGATTGGCACCTCGGTGGTAGCGACAGTGGCCAAGCGCTATCATGTGCCGGTTTATATCTGTGCGCCCACATCCACCATAGATATGAACACGCCCACGGGGGAGGATATCGTCATTGAACAGCGTCCGGCCCATGAAGTGACACAGATGTGGTATGAAAAGCCTATGGCGCCGGAGGGGGTTAAGGTGTTTAATCCGGCTTTTGATGTGACAGACCATGATCTGATTGCGGGGATTGTGACGGAATATGGCATTGCAAGGGAACCTTATCAGGAATCTCTTCAGGAGATTTTCGAAAGGAAGAAGGCAGGCAGTATTTGAGGGAGTATACATATGCTATTCCGTATAGTTTTATTCCTGTAAAATTGCACAATACAATATATTGTTGTAAAGATACATGAAA
>CAJUFU010000060.1:2994-19461 GCA_910585555.1 uncultured Lachnospiraceae bacterium | reverse complement strand
GCGGCATTACAAATGTATACGGAGATTATCGCGGAGGAACCGGACCAGAAAGACACGGTAGAGAGGTTTTCGGCAAAAGCCATGCAGTCCCTGGAACGGATTGAAAAGCTGGTGCAGACGCTGCTGAAGGTGAGCCGCATTGATGCCGGGAGCATTATCTTTCAGAAGGAAAAGACGACAGCATCCTGTCTGGTTACCGATGCGCTGGAAGACTTATCGCTTAGAGCACAAAAAGAGGGTAAGCAATTGATTGTCAAAGGAAATGCGAAGGAGAGTCTTTCATGCGACAGGGCATGGACCAGAGAGGCGGTTGCCAATCTGATCAAAAATGCGCTGGACCATACAGAGGCGGGCGGTATGGTCACGGTTTCCTGGGAGAGTTCGCCGGTTATGTTTCGACTGTCGGTGGCGGATGACGGCTGCGGCATTGCCCAGGAAGATATCCACCATGTGTTCAAACGCTTTTATCGAAGCAGGGAGGAAGGCAGCAGGCCGGGCATCGGCCCTGGTCTTTCCCTTGCCAAATCCATTGTGGAAGGACAGGGCGGCATACTATCCGTAAACAGTGCACCTGGAAAGGGGGCTGTCTTTACGATTTCATTTCCTGTTGCATAAGAAATCAGAATACCTTATCTTTCAAATTCGTAAGCTTACATTCATGGGATTGTAAGATGTTCCTGCTATTCTTAAGGGAAAGCAAGCCGTTTTGATAAGGAGGAATAGAAGCGCAATGGAAATCATGAAAGTAGAAGACTTGTGTAAAACTTACGGCAAAGGCGAAGTGAAAGTGGAAGCGCTAAAGCATGTCAGCTTTACACTGCATAAAGGGGAGTTTGCGGCGGTAGTGGGGGAATCCGGTTCCGGCAAAAGCACCCTCCTAAACTGTATCGGCGCCTTGGATGTGCCCACGGGCGGAAAGATTCTTTTGGATGGACAGGACTTGTTCGCCATGAAAGAGGAGGAGCGCACGATTTTCAGACGCCGTAATATAGGCTTTATCTTTCAATCCTTTCATCTGATACCGGAACTGAATGTGGAGCAGAATATTGTATTCCCGCTGTTACTGGATTATAAGAAACCCGATGCCTGTCAGGTAGATGAGATTTTGGAAGTACTGGGGCTAAAGGAGCGGCGGGAGCACCTGCCGGGGCAGCTTTCCGGCGGGCAGCAGCAGCGTGTTGCGATTGGCAGGGCACTGATCACAAGGCCCAAGTTGATCTTGGCGGACGAACCCACCGGCAATCTGGACAGAAAGAACAGTCAGGATGTGATGGAACTGTTGACAAAAGCGTCCAGACATTATCAGCAGACTATTTTAATGATTACGCACAATTCCAATCTGATCACTTCGGTGGACCGGGTCATGCGGGTGTCTGATGGCATTTTGACTGATTTAGGAGGGAATAGCAATGAAAAATTATCTTGATTTGATTCCCATATCGGCGAAAGTACACCGCAGACAGACCCGTATGACAAGATGGTGTATTATGCTATCGGTCTTTTTGATTGCGGCCATCTTCGGCATGGCAGATATGTTCCTGCTAAGCCAGAAAAATCTGGCGGCTATGACAGACGGCACTTGGCATGTGATGTTTCGGGAATTGGATGAGGAGCAGATGGCCATACTTGCCGCCAGGCCGGAGGTGAAGACTGCCGCCCGTTATGCCGCCACAAACTATAGGCTGGATATGGGCTATGAGATAGACGGAATACAGACGGTCCTTTGCGGGTTTGATGAGGCCTTTCTGGAAATACAGCCAGGTATTCATTTGACGGCAGGCACCTTTCCACGGGCTGACAGAGAAGTGCTTGTATCGGAAAGTGTGGGCAGACGGCTGGGATTAGCTCTGGGAGATTCGCTGGAAGTGACAACGCCCAAGGGACCCTTGACCTTTACCATAAGCGGTTTTCTGGAAGATACCGCCATGATGCTAAAAAGCGATGCGTTTGGTGTGTTTATGAATACGGAGACCTATCTGTCCTGTTTTCAGGATGTGACTTTGCAGGAAGATTTTGCTTACTATGTGGAGTTCGTACCACATTTAAGGATACAGAAGGCGGTCAGGGAGATTTGTGCCCAATTGCAAATTTCCGAGGATTTGGTCAGTGAAAATGCCAAACTGATGGGCACCCTGCTGCAGAGCAGTGACAGATACATTTGGATGCTTTATCTGGTCGCCTTGATTCTGGCAGTGCTGGTGGCTGTTTCCGGCATGATGATGATTCTGAGCAGTATGAATAGCAATGTGTCCCAAAGAACAGAGTTTTTCGGTATGATGCGATGCTTAGGTGCGACACCCAAGCAGGTCCGGCGTTATGTGCGCAGGGAAGCCTTTTACTGGTGCCGCAGGGCAATTCCCCTGGGCCTGCTGGCCAGTGTGGCAATGGTGTGGGGGTTATGCAGGATGTTGAAGGCAATCACACCCACCTGGTTTGGAGAAATGCCAGGTTTTGGAATCAGCTGGCCCGGTATGATTGCAGGGCTTGTGATTGGCCTTATGACGGTGCTTATGGCAAGCAGGACACCGGCCCGGAAAGCATCGGAGGTTTCTCCGCTGACTGCGGTTTCCGGAAATGCGGATACGGTGTTCGAGGCGAAGCGGGCGGCCCATACCAGACGGATGCATGTGGAGACGGCGCTGGGGCTGCATCATGCGGCGGGCAGCAGGAAGAACCTGCTTTTGCTCACCTCTTCTTTTGCCTTTGGTATTATTTTGTTCTTGGGATTCAGTATAGGGGTTGATTTTATGCAGCACGCCATTACCTCCTTGCGGCCCTACACGCCGGATGTGTCTATTGTCAGTCCGGATAATGCCTGCAGCATACCAGATTCTTTATATGTGCAGTTACAGGAAAATCCCCATATCAAGCGGGTTTTTGCAAGAAGTTTCGCTTATGACTTGACAGCCCGGATGCAGGGAGAGGATAAAACAGTCATGCTGATTTCTTATGAGGCATACCAGTTTGACTGGGCCAAAGAAAATCTGCAGCAGGGAGACATGGAAACAGTCAGAGATGGAGAAGGGGTTCTTCTGGTGTCGAAACCAGGATTTGTGGCAGAGACGGGAAGTACCATAGAATTGGAAACCAGGCTTGGGACACAGTCTGTGCGTGTGGCAGGCGTACTCAATTATGCGCCTTTTGACGGCGGAGAGAATGTGGGGACATTGATCTGCTGCGAGGGTATGTTTCGAGATTTGATGAAAGAAACAGGATATACGATTTTGGATATACAGCTGCGAAATGCCACAGATGATGCGGTGAGAGAGATTCGTGCTTTAGCGGGAGATTCTTATCAGTTTTCTGACAGCCGGGCCAAGAACAGGGAAACGCGGGCGGTCTATTTCTCCTTTGCCTTGTTTGTCTATGGATTTCTGGCGGTGGTGGCACTGATTGCTTCTTTTAACATCATTAACAGCATCGGCATGAGTGTGTCGGCAAGGATGAGGCAGTATGGGGCTATGAGAGCAATCGGCATCAGCATCCGGCAGCTTCAGTCCATGATTGCGGCAGAGACCCTTACCTATCTGGCAGGAGGTTTAGTGGAAGGGCTTTTGTTGGGACTGCCCCTTCATTATTATCTGTATCAAAAGTGCATCACACAGAGATGGGCAGATGTATGGCATCTGCCGGTAATGGAGTGTATGGTGATTGTGGCGGTGATGGTTCTTTCGGTGATAGCGGCCATGGTGGGTCCGGTGCGAAGAATTAGAAAGATGTCGGTGGTGGAGACCATTGGTGCGTAATAAAGAACGAAGGATGAGAAGTCACTTGTCTCTTGACAAGTGGCTTTTTGGGCCGTAAAATTACTTCAAAAATGAAAAGTTCAATTTTGAAGTAATTTTATGCGCTTCGTGAAAGGAAGATCATATGAAAAGAGGCATTAAAATTGCACGGAATCTTTTAAAAGTTTACAGTGCGAAGTGTAAACCTTTATGTCAGGAGGTGGGGATACCCCAGACCGCTTTTGATATTCTGATGTTTCTGGCTGACAATCCTGAATTTGACACAGCCAGGGATGTGGTTGAGACCAGGTATATTAAGGCGAATCTGGTTTCTGTTAATGTGGAGAGTCTTGTGAGAGAGGGGTATCTGAAAAGAGAGAAGAGTTTAAGCGACAGGAGAAAAACACGGCTTGTATGTACGGAAAAAGCCTGGCCGATTGTAGAGCGGGGCAGACAGATTCAGGAGAGTTTTGTTAAGGAACTGTTTAAAAATATAGATGAACAGATGAGAGCGGATTTTTTTCAGGTGCTGAGAATACTGGAAGATAATCTTAAGCAAATCAAGGAGGAAGAGGCATAGTATGGAGTGGTTGTGGAAAGTGGTTGTCACCTTTTTTGCAGGAATGGGAGCGGGCTTGGGAACTGGTTTTGCCGGTATGAGCGCGGCGGCTGTGATCAGTCCGATGTTGATTACGTTCCTGGGGATGGATTCTTATATGGCGGTGGGAATCGCCCTGTCATCCGATGTGCTTGCCAGTGCGGTGTCGGCCTATACCTATGGAAAGAACAAGAATCTGGATATCAGAAACGGTTTGATCATGATGGGAAGTGTGCTTACCTTTACGGTGGCGGGCAGTTACATAGCGAGCCTGGTTCCGCCGGCGACCATGGGCGGTTTCTCTGTCTTTATGACGTTTTTGCTGGGTATTAAGTTTATCGTGAAGCCGGTTATGACGACCAAGGAAGCGATGGGAGCAGTTTCGGCAAAGAAACGGGCTGTGCAGTCTCTTATCGCGGGTGTGATGATTGGATTTATCTGCGGTTTTATCGGCGCAGGCGGCGGCATGATGATGCTTTTGATTCTCACATCTATCCTGCATTATGAGCTAAAGACAGCTGTGGGTACAAGCGTATTTATCATGGCATTTACCGCATTGACAGGGGCGGTGTCCCACTTTGCCATAGGCGGGATGCCGGACTGGCCGGTGTGGGTGTTGTGCGTGGTATTTACTTTTATCTGGGCGCGGATAGCGGCAGTCTTTGCCAATAAGGCCGAGCCTAAGACCTTGAATCAGGCAACGGGCGTTGTGCTGGTGGTGCTTGGGGTCGTGGTGATGGGATTTTCGTTTCTGACACGGGCGGCGTAGCTTTGGGGCTGCGTAACAAAATGGTTGCACAGAAATGGGATAGAGGATGCGGCGACGGCATTCAATCGGGCATTCAAGTCGTAAACTGTTCCCGGCACAATCGTAAAAATAGTTTTAGAACCGGATTCCCGGCAGTGCTGTTATAATATGCCCCATAGGACATTGGCGCAAAGCCAGTAAGAGGAAGGTATAGCAGACCGTCCTCGCTATGGGGCAGTAAGTCAGGAAGCAGGGCAATGCCAAATCCTGCCTGGGCAAGTGTGATACAGCTTTTCGGAGAATCCTGCATATAAATATCAGTCATTGAGTTTTGATCTAAGATGGCGCGTTGGATTGAGTTGAAGCAGTCCGGTGCAATCTGCGGGTTAAAGAGAATGATTTTTTCTTTTTTCAAATCTTCTATTGTCAAACAGTCTTTTTGTGACCAGGGGGAGTCTTTCGGTAAAATGCATATGGTCTTTACCTTCGTAAGTTCTTGATATTTTTCGTAATTTTTTCTTGACAGTTCTTTTTGAAAATCCAGAATGACATCCACAGAATCTTCTTTGAGAAGCTGATGGAGGTGTTGAAAGGGTATAATCTGGAAAACCGGGTGCAGGGCAGGATAGTGCATCCGCATTTTCTCTAAAATGGCAGGCAGTAAGGATAGCTCATCCTGGCTGTGGCATCCCATGGAGAATAGGACAAGTTCGCGGCCCTCAGGTTCTTCAAAACGCTTTTTCGCATGACCGATGATGTGTTGGATAGATTTAGCGTCATTGAGGAAAACATATCCTTCCGGGGTAAGTTTTACTGTTCTGGTGGTACGCTTGAACAGTTTCACATTCAACTCTTTTTCCAGGGAATGAATCTGTTGTGTCACGGCGGGCTGGGTGACATGGAGCCTGTCAGCAGCGGCGGCAAAATTGAGGGTTTCAGCTACTAATAGAAAGCAGTCTAGCTGCATGGTAGTCATATGGTTTCTCCTATTTATCTTATGATAATTTTAAAACATTAATAAATTTTACTTATTAATGATAACATATTCTTAGTTCACAGACAAGAATGAAAGCGTATAAAATGGAAAGCGGAATTATGATTAGTATGCAAGGTAGGAGGAAGAGTTTATGAATGCAAATATGACACAGGCAAACCCGCTTGGAACAGAGAAGACAGGAAGACTGGTGGCCCGCTACGCGGTTCCCAGCGTTATTTCATTGGCGGTGAATTCTCTTTATAATATGGTAGATCAGGTATTTATCGGCCAGGGTGTGGGTTATATGGGGAATGCGGCGACCAATGTCATCATGCCTATGACGTTGATTATGATGGCTGTGGCAATGATGTTTGGCAACGGGGCATCGGCCTATATGAGTTTACAGCTTGGAAAAGGAGAACCGGATAAAGCGGCAAGGGGTGTTGGAAATATGGTTACCCTGCTTGTGGGAAGCAGTGTATTATTTTTGATACTGTTTGAGTTGCTGCTACAGCCCCTCTGCTACCTGTTTGGAGCGAGAGGAGAGGTTATGGGATATGCAATGGACTATGGTCAAATCATCGTCTTTGGATTTCCCTTTTTTGCAATTGGGGTAGGCTTTGGCAACGTGATTCGTGCGGACGGGCGGCCGAAAGCCAGTATGGTAGGAATGTTGATTGGCTGTATGACGAATATCATCCTTGATCCCATATTTATCTTTGGGTGTAAATGGGGTGTACAGGGTGCAGCTTGGGCAACGATTATCGGACAGCTTTTTAATGCGGTTTTTTATGTTGTATGTTTAACCCGTTTCCAGACCATAGGGTTACAAAAGAAAGATTTTATGCTGCATCTTAGGACCACGGGAAGCATCATTTCTCTGGGAATGTCATCCTTTTTTACGCAGATTGCAGGAACTGTGGTGATTGCCATCCAGAATAATCTGTTGGTAAAATATGGGGCAAAATCAATCTATGGGGCGGATATTCCCATGGCAGCCCTGGGCATTACCATGAAGACCAGCCAGCTGATTACCAGTATCGCGATGGGGATTGCTACTGGTGTTCAGCCAATCCTGGGTTATAATTATGGCAGCAGGCAGTATGACAGGGTGAAACAGACCTTTCGGATTTCTATTGGAATTTGTACGGCGATTATGTGTGCGGCGCTGTTGGTCTTTCAGGTGTTCCCGGAAGCTATCATCCGTATTTTCGGTCAGGAATCGGCATTGTATATGGAGTTTGCGGTCAAATGTTTCCGCATCTATCTGCTGGCTTGTTTTATGATACCTTCCGGCATGGTCATTGGCATATTCTACCAGGCAATTGGCAAACCGGGGCCATCCATGGCAATCTCTCTTTCCAGGCAGATCATTTTTCTAATTCCGGCTATGTTTATTTTGAGTGCCATTTGGGGGATAGATGGTCTGCTGTGGTCTGGGCCGGTATCGGATATGCTTTCCGGCATCCTGTCGATTGTTGTGCTGCGGATAGGATGGAACCGGATATTTGAGGAGGAAAGCGCTGGGGAGCGCAGGGAAGCGGCGCTGTCACACACTTAGGACGACACGGTATCATTTGTAAAAGAAGAGATTGCTATATGAACCATTTTTTCATATAATAGACGCAGGCTCAGCAGCTTGCGTCTCAAGAATTGCGGAGCAATTCTTGTTGGAAGAAGGAAGGATTACAGCATTAGTGTGTGGGAAAGAAGGCGCAGTAGACTGCTCTGACATGGAGGGAATCATGGAATATATCAAAGTACAGGAAAACGGAATCAATATCGTATTTGGGATTACGGACAAAAACCAGCTGAAACTTCTTCACTTTTCAAAGAATGAGTTCTGCGAAGGGGATTTGTGTAAAGTGGGGCCGGAGTGTAAGGCAGAGGACAGGGCAAGAAAGGAGCAGTTTCTTGACGAGGCTTTTCAGCTGGTGCAGGTGAGTTTATCCGGTTATGACCGTCCCTATGAGAAGCATGGGAATAAGCATATTGTGACGGCGCCGGGATATCTGCTTACTTATGTCGGCATGGAGGACAGTGTGAATGAGAAGGGACGTTGTCTTATCATCACCCAGGAAGATAAAGAGGTTACGCATGTTCGTGTGGAGACGGTAATGCAGTTTTATCATGGAACCTCCGTGGTCCGTATGTTCAATAGAGTGACCAATGTGGGGAATGAGACGCAGTGTCTGGAATATCTTTCCTCCTTTTGCTATACGGGTATTGAAAAGGAAGGCAGCGAGAATTCTGATGCCAAAATGCGGTTGCGGATACCTTACAATGGCTGGCAGAAGGAGATTAGTATAAAAGAATATACTTTTGGGGATGTGGGACTTGCCCAGACACAGCCAGGCGTGTATCAGCGTACCTCTCAGGTGTTTGAGGTGACCAATACCGGGAACTGGTCTTCCAAGAAATATCTGCCTCTTGGTTATCTTGAAAATACACAGGCACATACCAGCCTGTTTTGGCAGATTGAACATAACGGCTCGTGGCATTATGAAATCGGCGATCAGAATACGCACTTTTATCTCTGCGTCAGCGGTCCCACAGAAGTGCAGTCTCATTGGTTCAAAAATTTGGCGCCGGGGGAGAGCTTTGAATCCGTGCCGGCAGCTGTGGGGGTTGCAAAGGATAGTTTTGAACAAGCTGTGGGAGAACTTACCAGATACCGCCGCCTGATTCGCAGACCCAATCAGGACAATGAAAATCTGCCGGTTATTTTTAACGATTATATGAATTGTCTGTTTGGGGATCCAACGACGCAGAAGGAACTGCCCTTAATCGATGCGGCGGCAGACTGCGGCTGTGAATATTATGTGATTGACGCAGGCTGGTATGCGCCTGGCGAGTGGTGGGACAGCGTAGGCGAGTGGCAGGAGTGCCGGGAGAGATTCCCCGGCGGCATCAAGGAAGTGACGGATTATATCCGCAGTAAAGGCATGATTCCCGGCGTTTGGCTGGAACTTGAGGTGATGGGAATCAACTGTGAAAAGGCGAAGAAAGCACCGGACGACTGGTTCTTTGTCCGCCATGGCAAGAGGGTGTTTGACAGAAGCAGATACCAGCTTGATTTCCGCAATCCTGCGGTTATCGAGCATGTCAATGAAGTCATCGACCGTGTGGTAAATGAATACGGGATCGGCTACATTAAAATGGATTATAATATTGAACCGGGCATCGGTACGGAGATTGCCGCAGAGAGTGTGGGACAGGGCTTGCTAGAACATGAGAGGGCTTATCTTGCGTGGCTGGATGATGTGTTCAGAAGATATCCTGATCTGGTGATTGAGAACTGTTCCAGCGGCGGCCTGCGGATGGATTATGCGCTGCTTTCCCGTTACAGTCTCCAATCCACTTCCGATCAGGAAGATTATCGTAATTATGCTGCGATTGCGGCCAATGCGGGAGCTGGTGTGACACCGGAGCAGGCGGCGGTCTGGTCTTACCCCATGCGTCAGGGCAACAAAGAAGAAGTGATTTATAATATGGTAAACGCCATGCTTGGGCGGATTCATCAGAGCGGTCATTTGGCGGAACTTTCTGCGCAGCGAATGGAGCTGGTGAAAGAGGGGATCGCATGTTATAAAACCATACGCGGGGATATTAAAAGAGCAGTGCCTTTCCTGCCCTTAGACGTGACAGACAATGAGGATTTATGGGCATGTGGCGGTCTGCAGACAGAGGATAAGGCATATCTTTGCGTGTGGAAACGGCAGATGGAGGGTAAGAACAATGACAGGCGTTTGCAGGCCGGAACCGTATGTTCCGATACCACATTGTCCATACCGCTTGGAAGTCTTCCCTTTGCCAAAGACGGCGTACAGGTTTCCTGTATATATCCTGAAAAGGAGCCGGTTAGTTTTCAAGTTGAGAAGGATGTGTTGACGGTTACTTTTGAGAAGCCTGTTATGGCAAGGTTGTTTGTGGTGGAAGGAAAGTAGTGTTTGGATGAGTATTATGCGTACAGTTTTTGATGGAATCATAGGTTTAGCGACGGGCGATGCACTGGGGGTTCCGGTAGAATTTATGGAAAGACAGGAAATAGCACAAAATCCGGTTACTTCTATGAGGGAGTATGGAACCCATCAGCAGCCGAAAGGAACCTGGTCGGACGACACAAGTTTAACACTGGCCTTAATGGATAGTATAATTGCAAAAAACGGAATAGTTTATGAGGATATTATGGACCGGTTTTCTAATTGGCTTATGTATGGTGATTACACCGCATGCGGAGAAGTTTTTGATGTGGGAAATGCCACCAGCCGGGCTATTATGAATTATGGACGTGGAAGGAATCCGCTGGAATGTGGAGGCATTGCAGAATACGAGAATGGAAACGGCTCTTTGATGAGAATTCTGCCGCTTGTATTTTATCTGCAAAAGTATGCTGATAATACAATGGAAGAGCAGATGAGGATAGTACATCAAGTATCTTCGCTGACACATAGGCATCCGATTAGTCTGATCGGCTGTGGTATTTATACTAACATCGCCATGCATTTGTTGGGACAGCAAGTGCCTCTGTATTCATGTGTGGAACAGGGTATCCTAGAATCTTTTACATATTATGAGAACAAAAAATGGGATGATATTCGTGCTTATGAGCGCTTGCAGGATTTGTATGAATTTCAGAAATTACCGGAGGCAGAGATTAAAAGCAGTGGATTTGTAGTGGATACTTTGGAGGCGGCATTATGGAGTCTGCTAAATACCAATACCTATAAAGAATGCGTATTAAAAGCCGTAAATCTTGGGGAGGACACGGATACAGTCGGGGCCGTTGCCGGCGGTTTGGCGGGCATCTATTATGGAGCTGATGGGATTCCGAAAGAATGGCTGAATGTGATAGTACGAAGACAGTACATACAAGAATTGTGCGAAAGGATGCAGAGAGTCTTCCAATGACGGCGTCTATGAGCGGGCCAGCCGCAAGAAAGAAGGATAATGAAATGCATCTACAATACCAAGATTTTGATAAAATTATAGAGGTTGGAATACGCCTTTCCACGGAAAGAGACAGAAACCGTCTGCTTATGACCATTTTGGAGAAGGGAATGGAAATCACCAATTGTGATGCAAGCATCCTGTATTTGTATGAGCATGAGGCGCTTTATTTTAAATATATGAAGACCCTCTCCAAGGGAATAAGCCGGGGAATGAATGGAGAAGTCATTGCTCTGCCGCCTGTGCCCATGAAAGAGGAAAATGTATGCGCCTATGCGGCGATACATCGGAAAGTCGTGAACATACCGGATGTGTATGCAAACGGCCAGTTTGATTCTTCGGGGGCCTGTCGGTCTGAGAGTTTAACCGGGTGTCGTATGCAGTCGCAGCTTTTGGTGCCTCTTGCAAATCAGGAAGATGAACTGATAGGGGTGCTGCAGTTGATCAATGCCATGGATGAAGAGGGCAATGTGACTGCCTTCCATGAAGCGTATGAGAGGATTGTCCGGGCGTTAGGGTCTATGGCGGCAATTGAACTGACAAATCTTTCCTATGTGGAGGCCTTAAAGGCGCAGATGTATTCTTTTATGGAGGCGCTTACAACAGCCTTGGAAGAGCAGACGCCGTACAATGCCCAGCACACAAGAAATGTGGAAAAATACGCCAGTCTTTTGGCGGATTATATCATAAAGCTGCAAAAGGAAGGCAGATGCAGACAGATATTTGACCCGGCGCGGAAAGAACAGCTGATGCTGGCGGCGCTCATTCATGATATCGGAAAGATGGTGGTGCCTTTAAACATTATGAATAAGCCCACCAGGCTGGACAAGGGGATTGAGAGAGTGGATGACAGATTTGCCTTGTTGAGGGCGCTGTATGAAGTGGATATGCTGCGGGGCAGGATATCCCGGGAAGCATTTGAGACAACGATAGCGGATTTGGATGCGGAACTTGCCTTTATCCATGAGATGAATGAGACTGCCTATGTGAGTGACGAGGCTTGCGAGCACATTGAAAGGCTTGCAGCTAAACAGCATGTTAAGGAGGGAGGTTCCGTACTCTGCTATCTGACCAGGAAAGAGGTCGAGTGTCTGTGTATCAGGCGGGGCACATTGACGATGCAGGAACGTAGGGAGATGGAGAATCATGTGGTCATGACCTCTAAGATTCTGGATAAGGTGCAGTTTTATAAGGGATTCTCCATGGTGCCTAAGTGGGCCGGTGCTCATCATGAATATCTGGATGGCAGCGGGTATCCCAACCATCTGAAAGGCGACGCCCTGGACTTGGAGACAAGAATCCTCACGGTGGTGGATATCTATGATGCCCTTGTGGCCACAGACAGGCCCTATAAGAAGCCTGTCTCCAGACAGAAAGCGATTCAGATTTTACGGGATATGGCGCAGCAAGGGAAAGTGGATGCACAGCTTGTGGAGTGGCTGGACGAGGCGCTTAAAATGGAAGATAGCCATTCTACAGCATCGTGTCATCCTTCAGAAGCTCGGCCAGACTGATTTTGCGGATATTATGCCAGGCCATATAATAAGCCAGCGCCACGAAGCTGATGATCATCAGCATAAAGAGTGCGACTGGAATATAAGGTGCTTCTTTCAAAAATTCTTCTAAGTTTACATAACTTATCTTCAACATATACCAAACAGAGAGGATTGACAGAGGCAGGGTGATCAGTATCGGCCTGCCGGTTATGACGAGGGCTTCGATACAGAACATTTTTCGAATCTTGGCGGGGGTCAGTCCAACAGACATATATCTTGCAAATTCCCGCTTACGCTGGCGCACGAATCCAAGCGTGTTGGAAAAAATACTGCCCATGCCGATTAAGGCAAGCAGGACACAGAACCCGCTGAATATGGCAAGCATTCCCTTTAGCTGTTTATCATTGGTTTCATATTCCTGTATACGGTTTTCACATGTTACAGTATAGTCTGGCGCCATAAGCGCTTTTATCTCCTCCTGCAGGTTTTGCAGTTTTTCTAACGTCACCGGTTGTTCGGCCAGGATACGGATGTAGAGATTGTTTTCCAGGCCGCCCATTGGTTCTTTGATTTCTTTCCAGAGAGATACCGGTATAAAATGTACCAGCTCATACGGGTCATAAGAGGCGTATTCCTCCCGCAAAACGGGAACTTCCCGGGTATAAGACAGTACGGGAATTTCTGCCGTCCTGGCAGGATTTTCAGCCTGTCTCAAAACGCTTACCGCCTCCTTGCCGGATGGGGGTATTTTTATATAGGGCATATAGACGGGGTGTCTGAAATCAGGATTTGTGACATCGCAGATTTGATTCCTGATTACGGCACCGTCAAGCTGCGGTGTAATACCAATCTGTTCACAGTAGGCGACAAAGCTGTTATCGTCCAGTATGATGAGCGGTGCATTGACCAAATACCCCGCATCGGTTTTTGAGACAAATTCTGAGGAAGCATGGGAAAAACCGCCAAAGGATTTCATTGCTTCGCTTATCTCGTCCTCAGTAACAATTCTTTTCGCTTTTGCTTTTTGGTACACAACAGCGCTTTTTACGCCGGCAAGGTTCTGCACCGCATTGGTTCCCTGAAAGGTATCTCCCTCGGTGTCCTTAACGGTGACCATAATATCCCAGGCATCCTGATAGCGCTGGAAATAGGTTTCCCTGGTGCTGATGCCGGAAAGGGTAAAGAAGCACTGCATGAGGGTGAAGGCCAGGCAGGAAAGAATCAGAGAGAAAGAGGCTGTCCGCAGGGCCTTTTTCTGTGCTTTTAGTGCATTGCCTGCCAGTTCTCCTTCCACGCCAAATAGGAGGGTGAGGATAGGGGAATTCTTCTTGCGCATTAACTGGAGTTCTCCCGCGTTTTTGATGGCTTCTAAGGGTGTCAGCCGGCTTAACTTCCGGGCCGGCATAAAGGCGGAGATGAAAATGGTCATCAGTATCACAAACAGTGTCAATATAAGGACCAGCGGGTGATAGCCAAAGGCGGATTGATGGCGCCCGTCGATACCGTCACTGAGCCTATTTGTCAGCTGCACAATCACCATACTGCCGACAATGCCAAACAGAGTCCCGGCGATGACCGGCACAGCGCAAAGGGCAGCAGCTTCCTGCAAAAGACATATCCGAATCTGCTTTGGGGTAGCGCCAATGCTTGCAAAAATACCAAACTGGTGAATTCTTGCGTTCATGGAAACGGCAAAGGCATTTTGGATGATAACGATCAGCGAGAAGGCAGCCAGAACCGTTATCAGGATAAACAGAGGAAATACAAGTCTAGGGGCGGTATCGTTGGCATCCCGGATAAAATACATGGAAAGAAGTTCATAGTTGTATACAATATCCTGGGGCGCAGTCCCGGTCAGATCAGCCATGCGGGGTGTGTCTGAAAAGACAGCGGCATATGCATCAAAATAAATATCTAAGATATGAGCGCCAGCCTCTTTCTGGGTAACTTTCCCGTCAAGGTCCTTTATCACGATGTCTTTTACATGGGCAAAATGGGAGACCATCTCGATATCTTCCGGAGCAAAGGTTCCGATCAACCGGCTCTGCCAGCCGCCTTCTTCCAGGACAATCCGCTCAACTTCGTATTTCCATGCATTATAAAACAGTCCGCACAATAAGGATAAGAGCAGGGCTGAGATAAACGCCGACAGCCCCACGGACAGACCGGCTGAACGGTTGTTTTTGATATAACCGGATATATAGGCTTTCCACATATGCATTACCTCCTTCGCTCATCATTGAGGATACGTCCGTCTTCCATGGTTATGATACGTTCCGCCTCCAAAGCAGCTTTTTCATCGTGGGTGATCAGCAGAATCGTTTGTTCCAGATTGCGGTTGGAGAGCTTTAGCAGGTCCATAATTTCCCTGGAATTTTTCTGGTCCAGATTTCCGGTGGGCTCGTCCGCTAAAAGCAGCGCAGGGCGGTAGATTAAGGAGCGCGCAATGGCCACACGCTGCTGTTGACCGCCGGATAATTGGCTTGGCAGAGCATCCAGTTTATCACGGATGCCAAGGGAGTTTACCACGTTATCAAAATATTCTCGGTTGGGTTTCTTCTTGTCAAGGGCAAGCGGCATCAGTATATTTTTCTCCACCGTGAGGGTGGGAATCAGGTTATAAAACTGATACACCAATCCTACCTTCCTTCGCCTAAAAACGGCGGCCTGGGTCTGATTCAGTTTGGACAAATCGGTGCCGTCTATGATTACCTTTCCGGCGGTGGGTTTGTCTACACTGCCCAGAATATGCAGCAGGGTGGATTTGCCCGAACCGGATGCGCCGATGACTGCCACAAATTCTCCCTTATGGATGGACAAGTCGATTCCGTGAAGCGCTGTCACTTGATTGTTTCCCGAACCGTATACCTTCTTGATTCCTTCACATCTTAAAATTTCCATTCGGATTTTCTCCTTTCAACTCGATAGTCTCAGTATAGCAGAGGAAAGTGACAGCTCAGTGACGATAGAAGCGGATTGAAAATTCAGCGCCGCCGCCTTGTCTGTTTTTGGCGTGTACGGAAGCGTTTTGACGTTCGAAAATCTCCTTTGCCAAGGCAAGTCCAATGCCGATTCCGTCTTCCTTTGCATGTTGTCCCCGATAGAAACGTTCAAAGAGATGGGGCAGATCTTCTTTCGCAAAGCCCTCCCCTTCATCCCAGAGGAGGATTTCCGTATAGAGAAGGTTTTGTGCATAGGAACAATGGATTTCCTTTCCGGGACTGTGTTCCATGCAGTTTTTCATCAGGTTCATGACTGCTTCCATGGTCCAGTCCATGTCGGCACAGATCATCATTTCGCCCAGCTCCGGGACCTGGATGGAGGTGTGGGAATCTGTAAACAATTCCTGCAGTGTTTCTGCGGACAGTACAAGCAGGGTATAGACATCTACTTCCTTCTTTTGTAAAAGGAGTGTGCCGGCGTCAATGCGAGATAGTACCAGCAGGGCTTCCTCCAAATGGGTTAGCCGCGCCAGCTGTTTTTCCACCTGTTCTATGATTTCACAGTCCAGACAGGATGACTGCCTCGCAAGACTGTGGTTCATCATCTGCAAAGACAGGGAAATGGCGGTGATTGGCGTTTTGATTTGGTGCGCAATATTGGCCAGATTTTCTGCGAAATTATCCTTTGCCTGCACCGCAGCATCCTTCGTCTGATAAAGATAGGTCACTGTCTTATAGATTTCATCTTCCAGTCTGGCAAAATCATCCTCTCCGGAAGTGGAAAGAATGACAGCCTTTCCTGTATTTACCTGTTCCAGATAGTCTGTCAAAGTCTTGATTCGTGCGGATTCTATTTTGTTTCGACTGCAGAAAGTAAAGAGAAACAGGATAGCGCCGAAAAGAAACCCGGCCATAATCCAGAAGACATTCTGCCGGTAAGTGAGATTTGAAAAATCTGACAGCCGATATCCCCATGCAGATAAAACCTCATTTCCTTCTTGTAGGGAAAGATTTCCGCTGGTACATTCTTTC
>CAJUFU010000060.1:0-2984 GCA_910585555.1 uncultured Lachnospiraceae bacterium | reverse complement strand
GGCAAGGATATTCCGAGTTTCCGGAGCACGTTCTAAGATTTCTGCATAGACTGCATTTAAGAGATTGCATTGCAGCCGGCTGTCATGATAGGCGACCAGCATGACAGAGAGCGCAGAGGCGGTCAGACTGACAGATAATACCAAGAAAGTTGTAACAAAAACGTTTTTGCGTCCACTCATAGCGTATCCTCCATACGGTAACCGACACTGCGGACTGTTTGCAGACAAGCAGGCTGGCCGAGTTTGTCCCGCAGCCGTTTCATCGTGACAGTCAGAGTATTGTCATTTACATAATTTCCGTGCACATCCCATACCTGTGCCAAAATCTGTTCTCTGGTAACAGTTCTTCCCTGGTACTGCATTAGATATAAAAGCAGCTGATATTCTACGGCGCTCAAGCTGATCTCTTCCCCATGAGAGGATACCCGCCGGCGGCCGGTGTCAATCATGATGCCGGCACAGGAAAGATACGGCTTTGCAGTACTGCCCGTTCTACGAAGCAGCGCCACAATCCTTGCATACAATACTTCCAGTGAAAAAGGTTTGACCACATAATCGTCAGCGCCTTTTTGCAAGCCGGAAACAATGTCGCGGGAATCATTCCGGACGGTTAAAAAAATGATTGGCAGGTCCTGGAAGCTTCGGCGAATCCATTGACACAGACTGTCTCCACGGCCGTCCGGCATGTTCCAGTCCAATAAAACAAGTGTGGGCACGTGTGCGGCCAATGCTTGTTTTGCCTGCGCAAGGGTATGGAATATGGTCACTTTGCAGTCTCGACGTTCCAGGTATTCTTTGACAAGCTGTGCAATGCTTTGGTCGTCCTCTATATAGTATAGATCTATCATGTTAGATTTCCGCCTTTTTTCTTTTCTTATAATTATAGCAAAAAAGAATTACAGTTTCGTGACGGATTGTGGATTTTGACATTGTGTGAAAAGTAACGGACTTTGTGTATAAAAAAGAGTAACTATAAAACCATATATCATAATCAAAGGTGTAAAGTCTATTGAATTATTAAGGCTTTACACCTTTTTAATTTAGTACTTTGGAACATAATCAGGAAAGATTGTAAAATATAGCAATTTATGATAGATTTAGGTTAATGTAATCAATATAGGGCGGTGAAAAAATGGGCCAGGGCAAATTAGTACGCGATCATATTCCGCAGATTATTATGAAGGACGGGAAGAAACCAGTCACGAGGATTTTGGGGCAGGAAGAGTATCTCGAGGAACTCGAGGGACGCAAAGAGAGAAAGCCGCGGCGGTTTTGCACAAAAGATATTTTGGATTGGGAATGAATGATGAGCTCTGGAATCTGATGCCCATGGACTTTGGGGAGTGGAGAGCAGGAAATTAGCAATGTAAATTTTATAAATGAGCACTATGGAGATAACCCATCATGTACGCAGCAAAAGGTGTCGCAATCACAGACGGCGTTAATCGTATCAATCATATCATGCCCGTAAGCACCATAATGAACGCCTATGCGGATTCTTATAAAATGCCGATGATTATTAATCTTGGACATGATAGGAACAAACCTATTGGCTATACACTGTTAGACGGCATTTACTTCGAACCCGGCAAAGCATATCTGACAAACATTTCTCACTTTCCGGATACAGAGGAAGAAAATCAGATATTAAATAAGATGGTCAGGATAGCTGACGAAAAGATGTTCTATGCGGAGCATCAGGAAGAAGTGGAACGATTATATGCTAAATTGGAGGGCTTTATCTCCCAAAATGCGAAAGTGGCGCCGACAGGGCAGGCAGTGGCAGTCATTGATCCAGGGATCGTCGGCCGTGTCTTTCCACAACTGCAGGAGCTGATACAGGATGGTTTAATCGATATCAATGAGTTACAGCCTGTCTATAAGAACAGTGCAGAAGCAGATGACGATATAGAAGAAGGAATGCTCATTCCGGGGGTATACAGGATGGGGGAGTTCCTTTTGTTTGCACATTCTTTCTGCAGAAGAAATTTATCTGTTGTGAATTCACTAAACGATTCCTTTTTTACAGCCTTTGAAAAGTTAAGAGGGAATGGGCTTCAGCTGAAAATTGCTTTGGATATGAATATGATCGGACTTCCCGGGACAGAGTCGCTTGAATTGGAGTATCAATATTGGTGGGGGCCAAAATTCAATGACGATCTGTCCTCTATTCCGTTGGGCGTGACCACATACAAAAATGAGCATTATGATAACCTGTTTTCCAATATTACGGACACACAGTTTTATTGGCATGAGCAGGATGATATTACTACATTCGAGTGTGAGGAAATATGTGATAAAGAGAATGTGATAGAGAATCACGATAAATATTTTGGGTGCAGGTATGTACACAGTATGGTAAAGAAAGAAAACAACCGGCCTTATCATTTAGACGGAGCCATCAGGCTGTACTCTGACGCGCAGATACTAGAGAGGATGGATGCAGGCAATGATATTTCCAAATGTGGTAAAAATACGATGTATCATAAACTGTGGAGAATTGACGGAGAGATTGCTGTCAGTACATGGAAAGAATTGATCACGCATTTTTTCAGGGATAACTTTCTGATTGGAGAGTATTTTCATGGGGAAGATGCGAAATATGCGCAGATAAAGGAGGAAAAGCAGGAGGGTCATGCGATACCGCCCCAAAATAGATATATTCCGGTTGATTTTCACAGGGGAGATGGTCTGCGGTTTTATTATAAGCTGACAAATCAAAAAGAGATTCCGGCTGACCGGGATGCCATTGTGGTGAATCATAGGATGCTTACCACAGCCCAGGGCAGGACGGAAAAATATTTAGAGGCGGATGCCATCACATATTTGAAGCTTTTGATTTCGAAGGGAATTAGAATCAGAAAGCCGGTTTTTTCTTTGATAGACTTTGGGGATATGGTATTTAATTATCCTTGTATATGCTGCAGGAATAAAGAAATAGCGGCTGTTGTTCTGGATGCTGCTTTTGAGCTGTGTCTTGCATG
>CAJUFU010000059.1:17227-19789 GCA_910585555.1 uncultured Lachnospiraceae bacterium | reverse complement strand
CGTATATGGCGATGGCAGCGGTGAATACAACTATCTTGAGGCGCCGGAGCTTAAGTGTATCGTGGAACTGTTAGAAAGTTATGATAAGGAATAAAAGTTGAGGCAAAAGCAGCGCAGAAATGGAGCAAGATATGAAACTGGGAGTTTCATCACCACTACAGCATGACAGCCCGGCTAAATGGGCCAGGAAACACAAGGAACTGGGGCTGGAAGCCATTAATTTTTCACCCAACTGTGAGGATGAGCCGGCTCTTGTGGACGCATATGTCAAAGAGGCCAAGGCACAGGGGCTTACCATCGCGGAAGTGGGCGTATGGCGCAACACCTTAGACCCGGATGAAGAAGCCAGAAGAAAGGCCATTCGGTTTGCCATCGGGCAGTTAGAACTGGCGGACAGAATCGGTGCCAGATGCTGTGTGAACATTATCGGCGCCAGAGGCCCCAGATGGGATGGCGCTTATAAGGCAAACTATTCCCGGGAGACCTGGGAACTGGGCGTGAAAACAATCCGCCAGATTATTGATGCAGTACAGCCTTGCAACACGTATTTTACGATTGAGTCCATGCCCTGGATGATTCCCACGGGACCGGATGAATATCTCCGTCTTCTGGAAGCGGTTGACCGTGACAGGTTTGCGGTACATATGGATGTATTCAATTGGATGACAACACCGCAGAGATATTTTTACAATGAAGAGTTCATAGAAGAATGCTTCGAAAAGCTGGGAAAACAGGTGAAAAGCTGTCATCTGAAAGACGTTCATATGGAAGAAGACTATACGCTGTTCTTTCGTGAGACCTATATGGGAAACGGGGAAGTCAATATCCGGCATCTGATTGAGACCGCCACGTCTTATGACAAGGATATGCCGTTTATCATTGAACATTTGGATACGGATGAGGAATATCTGGACAGTATCCGTTATGTGAAGGAACTGATAACTTAACCAAATTCATTTTAAGAAAGGGAGGCATGATTGAGAATGAAAGCACGTAAAACAAAACTTATGGCACTTTTACTTACCACATCCGTTGTTTTGGCAGCATGTGGAGACGCAGGGGCTGGCAGCAGTAATGAAAATAATACTGCAGCACCTGAACAGAAGGCAGAGGCAGACCAGAGTACGGCAGATAACGCATCGGCAGGCGGCGCTGATCTGGTATGGTGGGGATGGACCCCCGGCTCACCCCTTAACGAGCAGTATATTGCAAAATTTAACGAAACCTATCCGGATGTCAAGATCACATGGAAGCAGACAACGGTGGATGATTATGACGCAGCAATTAAGCCGGCGCTGGCAAATGGCGAGGGTGTGGATATCTTCGAAGTATCTGCCGGTTCCGCAAATGGCGGTGTTCAGATTTTTGGCAGTAAGGCAATTGATCTGACAGACGCGCTCAAAGGATATCTTGGCGATGATTATGCGGATAAACTGAATGAGGCTTCTCTTTCCAGTATGACGGTAGACGGCCAGATTAAGGCTTTGGGAGTCGGCACCTGTTATGCAGGAAACCTTTGGATTAACCAGGACCTGTTTGATCAGTACAATGTAAAAGTGCCTACGAACATGGACGAGTGGAAAGAGGCCTGTGCAGCTTTTGAGGCAAACGGTATTATCGGATTTGTGCAGGGTGCAGGACAGGGAGCTTTCAACATGGATACCTGGCATGCAATCTGCGATAATGTAAAACCGGGCGAGTTCACGAAGGCAACCAGAGGAGAAGCGCAGTGGACGGATGAAACCTTTGTAAAGGCTTTAAATCTCTGGAAGAGTCTGTTTGATGAGGGAATCATGCAGGATGGCGCGCTGGGTATTCAGCAGTATCCTGAGGCCAACAATCTGTTCCTGTCCGGACAGGCTGCTATGATCATGATGGGTTCCTGGTATACCATGAACTGTCTGCCGGATACCATGCGGGCGAATATGGAAGCAGCATCCTCTACAGACGAGCCTTTTGCAATGGTTCCGATTAATTTCCCTGACATCGCAGGAACCGGTAATGTGGGTTATGTATTCTGCGATATCGACTATGCAACAGCAGTTTCCACATCCGCAAAAGATCAGAAAGCCGCTACAGACTTTGCTTTGTGGCTGGGTGCATCCGAAGAAGGCCAGCAGATGATTGCCGATTCCTTGAACCTTGTTCCGGTACTGAAATCGGTATCTCCTAACTGGGATAATGTAACACTGGTAAATGCAGAGAAACAAAATGACGCCGTGCAGGCATACTTGACCAATGCGGTAAACAATCCTGACAACCCGCGTTTTGGCGGCATCGGCGCTGATCTGAACCAGGCTATGATGGATGTGCTTGCAGGTGTGGCCTCCGGCACTATGACAGCAGAAGAAGGCGTAGCGCATTTAGCTGAAGTTCAGGCTGAGCAGTAATTGTATCACGACTGTGTCTATAAGCATAAGGGCTTCTTTCGGGAAGCCCTTATTTGGTAACACCAAACAAGGAGATGCTATGTAAGGAGATGCTATGTTAAAAAATAATAAGTTATCCCAAAAGACGAGGATGAACGGAGATCGGAAGAGCACACGTCTGAACTCCAGTCAC
>CAJUFU010000059.1:10428-17217 GCA_910585555.1 uncultured Lachnospiraceae bacterium | reverse complement strand
TTGTTATCATCATCTATTATTCAATCTTTTATACGTTTAATCTTTCCACCATAGAATGGGACGGCCTGAGTCCTGTCATGGAGAGGGTGGGATTTGATAATTTTACAAAAATGTTCAAAGATAAGGTATTTTGGAAATGTATTCAGAATACGATCATCTATTTTGCCATCACCTTTGTCATCCAGAATTTTCTGGGATTCATTTTTGCCGCAATCCTGCATTCGGATGTGAAATTGCCCACGGTGCATAAATGTCTGATCTTTATTCCCACCATTTTGGCACCTTCCACGATGGCGCCGGTGTTTCGGCTGATGTTTTCTCCCCAGGGAATGCTGCAGTCCTTTTTTAGCAAATTTGGTATTCCCATTACGGTGGACTGGCTGTCCAGACCGGAGACTGCATTGTTTGTGCTGATGGCAGTGGTTATCTGGGAATTTACCGGTATGAGCTTTATCCTTTACTATGCGGCAATGAGCCAGATTGACAAAGAGGTTTTGGAAGCGGCACAGATAGACGGGGCCGGAGAACTCCGCATTCTGTGGACTATGGTATTTCCATTCTGTAAAGGAACAACCGTATCCCTCGCCATGCTTGGCGTGATCGGTGCGCTTAAGACCTTTGATATCCCGTATCTGATTACCACCGGCGGCCCCAACCATGCAACGGAATTTTTAGGAACCTATATTTATCGTCAGGGCATCAGACAATCCCACTTAGGATATGCGGCAGCTTTGTCTGTGATGCTTCTGGTGATGGCGGTTGTCGGCGCATTCCTCACAAATAGAGCAAACAAAGGAGATTCTTGAGTATGATTAAATTACAGAGTAAAAAGAAAAGAATCCTGTTACAGCTCCTGCTGTTTATCATGGTGGTTCCCTATGCACTTCCGCTGGTACAGATGTTTCTGGGCTCCTTGGGCGGGAGAGGCTTCTACAATTATGTGGCGGTCTGGGAAACCGGCGTTGTGCCCTACTATTTTAGAAATTCCATCATAATTTCGGCAAGTGTCATTGTTTTAGTCTATCTTTTTAGTATGACTGCCGGATTTGGATTTGCAAAACTGAATATTTTGGGAAAAGAAACCTTTTTCTGGTTGATATTGATCGCCCTGACACTGCCGGAGGTTATTTTGTTAACGCCGCTGTTTGTCACCTTCCAGAGAATGCACTTATTCAACACGTTTTTTGCAGTCATCTTCCCGTTGGCGGCCTTACAGCTTCCCTTTACGATTCTTTTGACAAGGAGCTTTGATGAGGGGATTCCCAATGAACTGATGGAAGCGGCGAAGATTGACGGGGCAACCACGGTGGAGACGTTCTGGCATGTTATCCTGCCGTTGACAAAGCCCATTGGTTCTGCTGTGATCATGCTGACGCTGATCAATTCCTGGAACTCTTATCTTCTGCCCTTGTTGTTTTTACAGAGTCCATCCATGCAGACGGTAACATTGCTGCCACAGTATTTCCAGGGTGAGTTCACCAATGACCAGACAAAAATCCTGGCGGCGGCAGTGATGACAGCTCTGCCGGAGATCATTGCCTACCTGTGTATGCAGAAGAACTTCGAGAGAGGCATGAGCGCAGGAGCATTGAAATAGGGAATCCGGGAAGTTGGTATAGGAAGTAAAGGTTTGAATGAACATACGGAGGTTTGACTATGAAAATTGTAAATCCGGTTCTTTCCGGTTTTCACGCGGATCCTTCCATCATTCGGGTGGGGGATACTTATTACATTGCCAATTCCACTTTTGAGTGGTTCCCGGGGGTGCGGATTCATGAATCCAAAGACCTTGTACACTGGAACCTCACCACGTCGGTGCTTGACCGCATCGAGCTGTTAGACATGAAGGGAGACCCCTGTTCCGGCGGGATCTGGGCGCCCGATCTGTCCTATGCAGACGGAAAGTTCTGGCTGGTTTATACGGACGTTAAAATCGTGAATGGTGTCTTTAAAGATATGTATAACTACCTGACGGTGGCGGAGGATATCCACGGTCCCTGGAGTGCGCCCATATTTTTGAATGGTGTGGGATTTGACGCTTCTTTGTTCCATGACGAGGATGGCCGGAAGTATCTGATTCAGCAGACCTGGGACCATCGGGAATACCATAATGCATTCCGCGGGCTGACGCTGACGGAATATGACCCGGAGGCCAAACGGCTGAAACCGGAGACGGCAAGAACCATCTATGACGGCACAGAGATCAAGACGGTGGAAGGCCCGCACCTGTATAAGATAAACGGTTACTATTATATTTTCGCGGCCCAGGGCGGCACCACCTGGACCCATCAGGAGGTAGTGGCGAGAGCAAAGACGCTGCAGGGCCCTTATGAGACGGAGCCGGGAGACCCCTTTATTACCAACTTTGACACCCCCAATCACGTTCTGCAGAAACAAGGCCACGGCGCACTGGTGGAGACGCCTTCGGGCGAGTGGTATTATGCATCCTTGTGCGGACGTCCCCTGCATCATGCCATTGAGAATTTCTACGACCCCAGAGGATGGTGTACGCTGGGCCGTGAGACCAGTATCCAGAAAGTGTACTGGGATGAAGAGGGGTGGCCTAGAATCGTGGGCGGCCATGGCGGCCTTGTGGAAGTGGATGCGCCAAAGGATGCAGTGTTTACGAAGGCGCCGGAAACACATGCGGTATATGACGATTTCATGGCAGGGAAACTGGACGGGGAGTGGAATACCCTGCGCGTACCCTTCTCAGAACATATGGGCAGTGTCGGCCAGGGCAGCCTTAAGTTGATAGGACGGGGGTCTTTGTCAAATCCGTTTGACCTGTCTTTGACAGCCAGAAGATGGCGGGATTTTGCTTTCACGGCAGTCACGAAGGTGAAATTCAATCCTTACAGTTATCAGGCTATGGCAGGACTGGCCAATTACTATAACAATGAGCATTGGTCGTGGATTTTCATTACCAGAGACGACAATGGTAACCGGGTCATAGAAGTGGCGGAGTGTGACAACAGGAAATACACATCGGTTCTGAAAGAGGATGCGGTGATCATTCCGGAAGGCACGGAATGGGTTTGGTTTCAGACCGTGGTAGACCATCTGGATTACTGGTATGCATATTCCTTCGATGGTGAAATCTGGCACAGGATACCTGTAAAACTGGATGCCATGGTGCTGTCAGATGACTATGTAATGTCTCATTATGGGGGATTTTTTACAGGCGCCTTTGTAGGACTTGCCGCAGTGGATTATTCCGGTTATGGGTCCGAGGCGGAATTTGGTTTCTTTGAATACAGGGTATAGAGTCGATGGATAGAAAGGAAATAGAAGAGTATGACCAGAAAATTAATGGAACATGAGCTGTGTGTGATCACAGGCGCCTCAAGCGGTATCGCAAGAGGGATTGCGGAACGCTTCCTGGAAGAGGGCGCAGACCTTATCGTGGCGGACTATGATGTGGAGACGGCACAGAAGATTTATGGAGAAAATCCGCAGGTGGTGGATATCCTGAAAGTGGATGCCACCAAGGTGGAGGATTTGGAGAAAATCGCAGAAGCGGTAAAGAAGACCGGACGCAGAGTGAAGGCAGTTCTTCCCATTGTGGGCAACGGCCCCACCAATATGATTCCCGATGTCACGCCGCAAGAGTTTCACCTGACCATGGATTTGAACGTATTTTCCGCCTTTTTTACCGTACAAAAGGTGCTCCCCTATATGGCGGAAAAGTCAGCCATCGTGCTGATCTCCTCCATTGCGGGCTTTCAGGGCGGCTCCAACAATATTGTCTATAATGCGGCCAAGGCTGCCGTCCGCTCCATGGCACGCTCCTTTGCCGGAGAGCTGGCATGTAAGGGTATCCGCGCCAATGCGATCAGCCCTGGTCCCACAGAGACCAAGGGATTTACGGAATTTATCAATGAGAATGACGAGGCCAGGAATGGCATTATCGCCAATATTCCCCTGGGTCATATCGGCCAGCCCAAAGAGATTGCGGCGATCGCTCTGTTCTTAGCATCTGACGAGGCGTCTTATGTGACGGGAGCGGAAGTGATTGCGGACGGCGGATTTACCAACAGGTAAAACAGAAGTGATGAATAGAAATCTATAGAAATAAGAATATCTGGGAATGAAAGAGGACAAAGAGATGGCATTATCATGTACAAATATTGTTAAAGTAATCGTAGTGACGGACAATCTTGAGAAAACCGTCAATGCATATAAGAATCTTCTTGGAACAGGCACAGCTCCCACAGAGGAAGCAGAGCACAAGCAGGTACGCACACCTTTCACGATATATAAGGGAGAACCGATTACCGATACGCCCATGAAGGTGGAGAGTGTTTTTAGTGATAATTTTTGGTTTGAAATCATTCAGCCCCTGGGCCACAAGGACCCCTGGGCGCAGTGGCTCAAAGAGCATGGCACATCTATCTGCTCCATCTGCCTGTTGACAGACGGCCCCTTGGAAGCAGATGAAGAGGTGATGCACAATGCCGGCTATGAATCCATTTTCAAACAGGAAAAAGGCTATGAAGCTTATGAATACTTTGATGCGGCCAAAGATATGGGTGTGCTTGTAGAGGTGAAAGAGCATTATCATGATAATTAATCAAAAACTCTAACATTAGGGTAGAGAATAAAAGAGAAGCAGGACTGAAAGCAAAGAGATGCTTGCAAGTCCTGCTTCTTCTGTATGCTTCTATTTCTTCGCGGCAGCCGAGATCGCTGCTCTTTTTCTTAAAGTAGGGTCCAGTATTTTCTTGCGGATTCGAAGACTGTTGGGGGTCACTTCCAAAAGTTCGTCCGTATCGATAAACTCAAGCGCCTGCTCTAAGCTTAAGACCTTGGGCGGCGTGAGCCGCAGTGCTTCGTCAGCGCTGGAAGACCGGGTGTTGGTGAGCTGCTTTTTCTTACATACATTTAACTCGATGTCTTCTCCGCGTCCATTTTGGCCTACCACCATGCCGGAATAGACTTTCGTGCCGGGACCGATAAAGAGGGTGCCGCGCTCCTGGGCATTGAAGAGACCATAGGTGATGGCTTCTCCCGCCTCAAAGGCGATCAGGGAACCCTGTTTGCGGTACTGGATGTCTCCCTTATAGGGGCCGTAACCGTCGAAAATGGTGTTCATGATGCCGTTACCCTTGGTGTCGGTCATGAACTCTCCCCGATAGCCGATCAGCCCGCGGGAGGGGATGGAAAACTCCAATCTTGTATAACCGCCGGAGGCCATGCCCATGTTCTTCAGCTCGCCTTTTCGAAGGCTTAATTTCTCGATGACCGTTCCGGAGAATTCTTCCGGTACGTCCACATAGCACAGTTCCATGGGTTCTAGTTTCTTGCCGTTCTCGTCTGTCCGATATAATACTTCCGCCTTGCTGACGGCAAATTCGTAACCTTCCCGCCTCATATTTTCAATCAGGACGGATAAGTGCAGTTCGCCGCGGCCGGATACTTTGAAAGCTTCCGTGGTATCCGTCTCCTCCACCCGCAGGGATACATCCGTGTTGAGCTCCCGGAACAGTCTGTCCCGCAGATGGCGGCTGGTGACATATTTGCCTTCCTGGCCGGCCAGAGGGGAATCGTTGACGATAAAGTGCATGGCAATGGTAGGCTCCGAAATTTTCTGGAAAGGAATGGGCTTTGGCTCATCGACAGAGCATAGGGTATCGCCGATATGAATGTCGGTAATGCCGGAGATTGCCACGATGGAGCCGATGCCGGCCTCCTTCACCTCCACTTTATTTAAGCCGTCATATTCATAGAGTTTGCTGATCTTTACTTTCTTTTGCTTGTCCGGTTCGTGATGGTTTACGATGACCACTTCCTGGTTCACCTTGACGGAACCGTTGTCCACTTTTCCCACACCGATACGGCCCACGTATTCATTATAATCGATGGTACTGATCAGGACCTGCGTACCTGCATCAGGGTCTCCCTGGGGCGCCGGAATGTGCTCGATAATGGTGTCAAAGAGAGGCGTCATATCACCGCCTTTAACGGTGAGCTGTGTGCTTGCCGTACCGGCCTTGGCGGAAGCGTAGACGAAGGGGCAGTCTAACTGCTCGTCGTTGGCGTCCAAATCCATGAAAAGTTCAAGCACTTCGTCCACTACCTGAATCGGTCTTGCCTCCGGTCTGTCACATTTGTTGATACATACGATGACGGATAAATCCAGTTCCAACGCTTTCTTTAAGACAAATTTGGTCTGGGGCATGGGCCCCTCGAAAGCATCTACCACCAGGATAACGCCGTTCACCATCTTTAAGACCCGTTCCACTTCGCCGCCGAAATCAGCGTGGCCGGGGGTGTCGATGATATTAATCTTGACGCCTTTATAGGTGACGGCAGTATTCTTGGAGAGAATCGTGATACCCCGTTCTTTCTCGATATCGTTGGAGTCCATGACGCGTTCAGCAACTTCCTGATTCTCCCTAAATACGCCGCTTTGTTTCAATAACTCGTCCACTAGGGTAGTCTTTCCGTGATCTACGTGGGCGATGATTGCTATATTTCTTACATCTTCTCTAGTCTGTCTCATGTGTTACCATGCCTTTCTTCTCACCAGTTCATAAACAGTAATTGCCCTTAAACTCGGACATTATATCACTTGTTTCTTGTTCTGGCAAGGGGCTGAGAAACATGGAGGGAATTTGTAATAAAGAAAGCGCTAATCTGCACACTGCGCGACCATTAACAGTTCTATTCACAGCCGATTTCCTATATATTGATAGTACAATACAAAAAGGAATTTCTATGGCTGGTTCCATAGTGCAGAAGGGAGAAAAACATGACAGAAGATCGGAAGAGCACACGTCTGAACTC
>CAJUFU010000059.1:0-10418 GCA_910585555.1 uncultured Lachnospiraceae bacterium | reverse complement strand
AATCTGCACACTGCGCGACCATTAACAGTTCTATTTTTCTCTCTTATCCTATATATTGATAATACAATACTAAAAGGGATTCCTGCGATCATGCAGTGTAGAAGGGAGAAAAAACATGACAGATAAGGTAATTGAAAACAACCAGGTGGCGATTATGGGAGAAATTGTAAGCGACTTTTCTTTCAGCCATGAGATTTTTGGAGAGGGCTTCTATATGGTGGATATCAGTGTAGACAGACTTAGCGAGTCAACAGATATCATACCGGTGATGGTGTCCGAGCGTCTCATCGATGTAAATGAGGACTATAAGGGCATGAAAATCTGTATTACGGGACAGTTCCGCTCCTATAACAGGCACGAAGAGAGGAAGAACAGGCTGGTACTGTCTGTTTTTGCAAGGGAGATTGAGTTTGTAGAAGATATCGGCGAGGGTGCGAAGACAAACCAGATTTTCTTAGACGGCTATATCTGTAAGGAGCCAATCTATCGCAAGACACCGCTTGGCAGAGAGATTGCGGATCTGCTGCTTGCGGTCAACAGACCTTATGGCAAGTCGGACTACATACCCTGCATCTGCTGGGGCAGAAATGCCAGATTTGCCAGCAATTTTGAGGTGGGAAGCCGTTGTGCTATCTGGGGGAGAATCCAGAGCCGTGAATATATGAAGAAATTATCGGAAGAGCAGCTTGAGAGACGGATTGCCTACGAGGTTTCCGTCAGTAAGCTGGAAATGGTGGAGGACGAATAGGGTTTGAGAATGCCTGTAAGTACAAACACGTGAGTATAAGAGAAGATGACTGGAAAACTGCACAGAAAAAATAGAAAAATGGCACGGTAAAATAAAAAGTTGCACAAAAAGGCCAAGTATGCTATGATAAATTGATATAGAATCATTATTAAAACAAATTTGACTTGGAGCCTGCTTTGTCTGGTGAAAGCAGGATGCTCTGACATGGAGGATTTGTATGAAAAAGGGTATGATTCAGATTTATAGCGGAGAAGGTCATGGAAAGTCTCCGGCGGCACTTGGTAAGGCAGTTCAGGCGGCGTGCAGAGGAGAATATGTGGTGATTATTCAGTTCCTGAAAGGGAGGGGGCTGGCACAGACAGAGTTTGCAAAGCGCCTGGAACCGGAGATAAAGATATTCCGGTTTGAGAAGTCTGCGGAAGATTTTTCCCTGTTATCAGATGAACACAAAGCGGAAGAAAAGCAGAATATCCGCAACGGTATTAATTTTGCCAGAAAGATTTTTAATACAGGGGAGTGTTCCCTGCTTATTCTGGATGAAGTGCTGAATCTGATCGACAACGAGATTATCACGGTGGAAGAGCTGAAAACGCTTCTTGCCGGTAAACCTGAGGAAATGGAAATCATCATGACAGGGGTCACCGTCAATGATGAGGTCTGTGCGCTGGCGGATAATGTGACCAAAGTGGAAACCATGCATTATAAAATCTGGGAATAGATGCAGGGAATTGTGGCATACGGACGGAACATAGACAGAGAAGTTTGTTGACAGAATCCTGTCAGGGTGCTATGATAAGTTCAACATTATAGAGTTTGATAGAGGTTGCGTTTTTTATCAGTAGAGATGCGGATGCGGCAGGTGCAGAAGAAGTGTCAGGAAAGGAAAAGACGCCGAAAGGGGAGCCGCCTGTTCGTCTCTGCCTTGGGCATACAGTTAAGAGCTGTATGACTGTCATCTTTCGATGGGGCGCTATCTAGACCAGAAATGGCAGACTATGAAGACTGGCCCTGTGAGGTCAGTCTTTTTTTAGAAATGGAAGGCGCACCAAAGAATCACATCATAGCGGGAGGAAAATATATGGCAATTTTTAAAGGGGCCGGTGTTGCGATCGTCACACCGTTTCATGAAGACGGCAGTATTCATTTTGAGAAGTTTGCACAGCTTGTGGAGGACCAGATTGCGGGCGGTACGGATGCGATTATTGTCTGCGGTACGACGGGGGAATCTTCCACATTGACACATGAAGAACATTTGGAAATGATTCGGTTCTGTGTGGAGACGGTGAAAGGCAGGGTGCCTGTGGTGGCCGGAACCGGTTCTAATTGTACCGAGACGGCGGTTTATCTGTCCAAAGAAGCGCAGAAGTACGGTGCGGACGCTCTGCTCTTGGTGACGCCTTATTATAACAAGGCTACCCAGAACGGCTTGTATGCACATTATAAAAAGGTGGCGGATTCGGTGGAACTGCCGATCATCCTCTACAATGTACCCAGCAGAACAGGATGTAATATTCTGCCCCAGACAGCGGTGCGTCTGTGCACTGAGGTGGAGAATATTGTGGGTATCAAGGAAGCCAGCGGCAATATTTCTCAGATTGCAAAACTGC
This sequence comes from uncultured Lachnospiraceae bacterium, assembly GCA_910585555.1. Taxonomy (GTDB): domain Bacteria; phylum Bacillota; class Clostridia; order Lachnospirales; family Lachnospiraceae; genus UBA3282. The sequence continues at coordinate 8,063 of CAJUFU010000059.1, read as the reverse complement.
AGTCCTTAGCGGACGGTAAGGTGGACGTATATTCCGGCAATGATGACCAGATCGTGCCGATTCTGTCTCTTGGAGGCAAGGGTGTGATATCCGTATTGTCCAATGTGGCGCCCAGGCAGACCCATGATATCTGCCAGAAGTTTTTTGAGGGCGATGTGGAGGGCAGTATGAAGGAACAGCTTCGCGCCATCAATCTGTGCGACGCGCTGTTTTGCGAGGTGAATCCGATTCCGGTAAAGGCGGCGCTCAATCTGATGGGCAAAGAAGTAGGTCCGGCGCGTATGCCATTGTCCGAGATGGAACCGCAGAATGTGGAGCGGCTTCGTAAGGCGATGGAAGAGTATGGTATATTATAGCAGTTAGGAAAACAAACAATGGGAACCGCAAAAACGTCTGTTAAAGGAACATTTAGCAGACGTTTTTATGAGAAAATAGAAAGGATTAGGTAATTGCGAAACTGTGTTTTCAAAAGTTTCCGTTGTACAAAATAGACAATCACCGTAGGGCACGCTTGCGCTGCACTGCCGCTCGCAGCGGTGCATAAGACGCCAGAATACGGCGTCTAAACACCGGCGGCGTCAAAGCACCCTACTTACGATTTGTCTATTTTGTTCAACTGCTTTCCTGAAAGAATGCGTTTCGCAATTACTTAAAATAGAGAGGAGACAGAATATGGTAAAAGTGATTATGCATGGCTGCAATGGTAAGATGGGACAAACGATTTCCGGCCTCATAGCGGCAGATGAAGAGATAGAGATTGTGGCGGGTGTGGATGCAAAGGATGCGGGAAAAAACGCCTATCCGGTGTTTACGGATATTGCTGATTGTACAGTGGAAGCGGACGCTGTCATTGATTTCTCCACAGCGTCGGCAGTGGATGGACTGCTTGCTTATTGCGTGGAGAAACAGGTTCCATGCGTGCTGTGTACCACAGGTCTTACGAAAGAACAGCTTGAGAAAGTGACAGAAGCTTCTAAGAAGGTGGCCGTCTTAAAGTCTGCTAATATGTCCTTGGGCATCAATATGCTCTTAAAGCTGTTGAAGGAGGCGGCTCAGATTCTTTCACCGGCAGGATTCGATATAGAGATTGTGGAGAAACATCACAATCAGAAAGTGGATGCGCCCAGCGGAACAGCCCTGGCGCTAGCTGATTCTATCAACGAGCAGATGGGCAGCGCCTACGAATATGTCTATGACAGAAGCCAGGTAAGGGAGAAGAGAAAGGATAAGGAGATTGGCATCAGCGCAGTCAGAGGCGGCACGATCGTGGGCGATCACGACGTGATCTTTGCAGGGGCTGACGAGGTGGTTACTTTCTCTCACAGGGCATATTCCAAGGCTGTGTTCGGCAAAGGGGCCATCCAGGCGGCAAAGTTCCTAAAAGGCCGTCCCGCCGGCATGTACGATATGGCAGATGTGATTGGATAAAGTCTTACATAATGTCAGAGTTTTAAAGAAAAGCGGAGAAATACAGGGTGTTGACTGACAGTGGGAAAGGACAGGATGGGAGCAGATGAATGAACTAGAATTAAAATACCTGAAAAGTTTATCGAAACAATATCCGACGATTGCGGCGGCATCAACGGAGATTATCAATTTACAGGCAATCTTGAGCCTGCCCAAAGGCACGGAACATTTCATGACAGATATTCACGGGGAGTACGAGCAGTTTAACCATGTATTAAAGAATGGTTCCGGTTCTGTCAGACGTAAGATTGACGAGGAGTTTGGCAATACCTTGAGCATCAAGGATAAGAAGAGTCTGGCAACGCTGATCTATTATCCGGAGGAGAAACTGGATATTGTGATGCAGGAGGAGGACGAGAGTTCCATTGAGGACTGGTATAAGATTACCCTGCACAGACTGGTGCAGATTACGAAACGGGTTTCTTCCAAGTATACCAGATCTAAGGTGAGAAAGGCGCTGCCCAAAGATTTCTCCTATATCATCGAGGAATTGATCACGGAGAAGGCGGAGATTCAGGATAAGGAAGCCTATTATAACGAAATTATCCACACCATCATCAGAATCGGCAGAGCGCCGGAGTTTATCGTTGCCTTGAGCAATCTGATTCAGCGGCTGGTGATCGACCATCTACATATCGTGGGAGATATTTTTGACAGGGGGCCTGGTCCACATATCATCCTGGATACGCTCTGTCAGTATCATTCGGTGGATGTACAGTGGGGCAATCATGATATCGTCTGGATGGGAGCGGCCAGCGGGCATCTGGCCTGTATAGCCAATGTTATCCGGATGGCGGCCCGGTATGGCAATCTGGATACTTTGGAGGAAGGCTACGGCATTAACCTGATTCCTCTGGCAACTTTTGCCCTGGACACTTATAAGGATACGGACTGCGAGGCTTTCGCCATCAAATATAATACAGATTATGACACCAAGGATTTAAGCCTTGATATGAAAATGCATAAGGCTATCGCCATTTTGCAATTTAAGCTGGAAGGACAGCTGATCATGCGCCGTCCGGAGTTTGCCATGCAGGACAGGCTGCTTTTGGAACATGTGGATTATGAGCAAAAAGCCCTGGTCATCGATGGGGTGTCCTATCCTATGAGAGACGTGGATTTCCCTACTGTCAATCGGAACCGCCCATACGAACTGACACCGGAAGAGGAACAGGTGATGGAACGTCTGCGCCAGGCTTTTGTGAAGTGTGAGAAGCTGCAAAAGCACGTGAGATTCCTCTTTTCCAAAGGGGGACTCTATAAGATATATAATTCTAACCTGCTCTATCACGGCTGTGTGCCCATGGATGAGGAGGGGAATTTTAATAAAGTCAATGTGTATGGGGAAGAATACAGCGGAAAAGAACTTTATGATATCTTAGAGCACTATGCCCGGAAAGGGTATTATTCTCACAATAATCTGCAGGAAAAGCTAAAGGGGCAGGATATCATCTGGTATATTTGGGCCGGGCCCAATTCTCCGGTCTTTGGCAAAGATAAGATGGCTACCTTTGAGAGGTATTTCCTGCTGGATAAGGATATGCACAAGGAGACTAAGAATAATTATTACAGACTGCTTGACAAGGAGGAGGTCATCAATCGGATTCTGCGGGAGTTTGGCCTGGATGAGTCCCATTCTCATATTGTCAACGGACATGTGCCTGTGGAGCTGAAAAAGGGAGAGACTCCCATCAAGTGCGGCGGGAAACTGTTGATTATTGACGGCGGTTTTTCCAAGGCCTATCAGGATAAGACCGGTATAGCCGGATACACGCTGGTGGTTAATTCCTACGGTATGCGGCTGGTGGCTCATGAGCCTTTCGAATCCACGGAAGCGGCAATACTGCGGGAGTCGGATATCTTTTCGGATTCGGTCATTTTAGAGACCACTTCCTCCAGGCAGAAGATTGCGGATACGGAGATCGGTATGGAACTGCGGGAGACAATCCATCAGCTGGAAGAACTTCTGCAGGCCTACAGAGAAGGTATTTTGATTGAAAAAGGCGTGTAATGAACACAGAGAGCGATAAAAATTCCCAGACGTTCCAGTTGACGTCTGGGAAAATTTTGTGTCCTTAGCGGGCAGTGGAATTGGTATTGGTATTGCCTGTGCCTGTCACATCGTCCACCATGTTTTCAACACCTGTAGCGGCATCATCGATAATGTCAGAAGCGGCATTGCCAGCGTCATCAATCGCATTGCCTACAGCATTGCCAGCACCACCATTGCCTGTATTGTCGTTATCGCCGGCTGTGACATCGTTTACATTGTCATTATTGCCGGTGCCGGTGGTATCATTGCCTGTGAGGCCGGTGCCGTTATCTGTGGTTCCGTTCATACCATCGTCAGCAGTACCTGTGCCATTGTCTGTTGTACCTGTGCCACTTCCTGTTGTGCCAGTACCATTGTCTGTGCCTGTGCTGGTATCAGAAGTACTTCCAACACCTGTCTGTGTACCATTTGTGTTGTTTCCGTTACCGTTATCTGTGTTTCTGCTGCCACAGGCGGTTACCATAGACATGGTCAGTACCATTAGAGAAACAAATAGTAGTGTTCTTAATTTTTTCATGATTTCACCTCGTTTCTGCATAGTCCCTCTCTATTCGGTCGAGATGGGTATTGATTGCTGATATTGAAACAGAATGTTTGGTAAACTTCCTGTTCTTATGTTATTATGTCTGTTAGATGGTAAAATATTCACCGCGCATTTCTGAGAAATTTGGAAATATCATAATAGAGAAAAATGCGCTGTTTTAAAAAAGTTGAGTCATAAGCAGCGCAGAAATGAGGTAAAGATGGAATTTCGTCCCTGTATCGATATTCATAACGGCCAGGTGAAACAGATTGTCGGCGGCAGTTTGCAAGACTGTCAGGACCTGGCGCAGGAGAATTTTATAGCCCGGCAGGATGCTGCATATTTTGCCAGATTTTACCAAAAATTACATCTTGAGAACGGGCATGTCATACTCTTGAACCCGGCGGCGTCCCCTTATTATGAGGAGACCAAAAGACAGGCATTATCCGCTCTGCGGGCCTATCCGGGCGGCCTGCAGGCAGGGGGAGGCATTACGCCGGAAAATGCAGGCGAATTTCTTGATGCCGGTGCGAGCCATGTGATCGTCACATCCTATGTGTTTGCCAAGGGACAGATTCAATATGACAGGCTGCGGGAATTGGTGCAGAAGGTGGGTACAAAGCATCTGGTGCTTGATTTGAGCGTCCGCAGGAGAGAGGACAGATATTATATTGTGACCGATAGATGGCAGAACTATACGTCGGTGGAATTGACGGAAGAGACGATGGAAGTGCTTTCTTCTTACTGTGATGAATTCCTGGTTCATGCCGTGGATGTAGAAGGAAAGGCCTCCGGGATTGAGGAGAGCGTGGTCAAATGCCTGGGAGACTTTGATAAAATACCCATCACTTATGCTGGCGGGGTGCATGATTTCAGGGATTTGGAACTGTTAAAAAGACTGGGAAAAAACAGGGTGCATGTGACGATTGGCAGCGCGCTTGATCTTTTTGGCGGGCAGATGCAGCTTAGCAAGGTGTTGCAGATGACACGAGGAAGCGTAAGCTTTGATGGAATGGAAGCCTGACCATGAAAATTTGACAGCCTAATCCTATACCAATCGAGTAGGGAAGAGCTATCTTCCCCTACTCGCCGCGCGCCCCATGCGCCGCCTTAGCGGCATACTTCCTCTGCATGGGGCTGCGCATAAAAAGAGAACCTGTCGTCTTGACAGGTTCTCTTTTTTCTCTAATCCGTTACAACAATATTGCTGATTCTAAATAAAATTCATCATTTATATTTAAGAACAGGCACATCGTGATACTGATTATCGACGCTATAAGTCCGATGCTTATAACTTTGTTACATTTACGGCCTGGGGTCCCTTTTCACCGTTTACTACTTCGTACTCAACCTCAGCGCCCTCTTCGAGAGACTTGAAGCCTTCCATGTTGAGTCCGGAATAGTGAACGAATACGTCATTACCCTGCTCATCGGAGATAAAGCCGTAGCCTTTTTGGTTGTTAAACCATTTTACTGTACCTTTGTTCATTATGATACCTCCAAGAATATTAAAAATACGTTGACTTGACAACACCCATAGAATAGCATATATCCTTATAAATGTAAAGCGTTGTTTTATGCTTCTTTCAGGTTTTTTCAGCTTTTTAGGCTTTAAAGGCGGAAAAAAATATTCTATATCCTGAAAAAATATTTTATGTAAACAAGCATTGCTATTTGTATGTCATCTGTGGTATAATAGAAACGGGATTCTCGACATATCGGAGGTAATCTTTTGGTGAGTGAGGCACAAAACGGAAAGAGAAGGAGAAGATTTAATTACACGGTAATGGTCTTTGCGGATTCCCGGGAAGGCAAAATCAAGCAGCTTCGGATTGATCCCGAGGTGATAGAAGCATTGTTTGTCATCCTGCTTGCCGTTATCATTTTTCTGGGTGTTAACAATAACAGACGAGGCGGCGAGATCGCGGCCCTTGAGAAGAAGATTGAAATGCAGGTGGAAACTATACAGGCGCTTGAACAAGAGAATGGAAGCCTTACGTTACTTCATGATGAACTGACACAGAAGGTTACGATTTTAAGTGATACCGTGAACCAGAAGGTGGAGAAAGAAGCCGCCCAGGAGGAAGAGGAGGCCCAGGCCCATATGCCCATAGGATTTCCCATGACTTCTTCCGCATCCATACAGGAGGCGGATACGGAGGAACCCATGGTGATATTAAACGGCTCGGAGGGCAACAGCATCGTTACTTCCGGGGCAGGCGTGGTTCTTTCTGTTTCCACAGACAGCACTTATCTGCACTGCATCAAAATAGACCACGGCAATGGCTATGTCAGCATTTACCGCAATGACGGAGAAGTTATGGTCAGAGAAGGCGATGAGGTGGTTCGGGGGTCGATTCTTTATGTGATTGGGGAAGAGAATAAAGAATTGGGGTATCAGGTTACCAAGGATGAGAAATATGTGGAGCCCATGGAATTATTCAATATTGACGGCTAGCTGTTTGACAGATGATGCGTTTTCGAAGAAAAGGGGTAAGGAGAACGGCTTGTGAATACGAATGTGCGAAGTTATTTCCTTTGGAAATAACTTCATTTTTGGGGTAGACGATCAAATATTAAGTCATATCCGTCATTTCCGTAATTGAGAGAACGATTGACACGACTGATGGTGGCGGTAGAAGCGCCGGTCTTGTCGGCAATTTCAAGATATGTTTTGTGCGATTTTAACATGGAAGCAACCTCAAAGCGCTGGGACAGCGAAAGCAGTTCGTTGACCGTACACAGATCTTCAAAGAAATTATAACATTCTTCCACGGATTCCAGGCAGAGGATTGCCTGAAACAGATGGTCTACCGCTTCATTTTTAATCTTTTTATTCATAAAAACACCTCTCTATTTTTGATGCAATATGTGAAGAGCCATCTGGCTTACCGGTTAGAGAATATAACTTTCATACGTTAAAACTTCACAGCCGTTATATATCAATATACCATGGGCCATCTGTTTTGTAAACAAGAAAATACTTGTCATGTAGTAATAAAAACTATATAATAGGGTATAAGTATAACCTGACTGCAGGACAGAAATGAGGAAAAAAATGACAATCAACATGGAAGACCTGTTGAACAGTATAGTAGAAAGTTTAGACAGGATTGAACACATTAAAGCGGAAGACATTCCGGACATAGAACTTTATATGGACCAGGTGACGACTTTTATGGACACGCATCTGAAAAATTCGGCAAGGAATCCGCAGAATGATAAAATTCTCACGAAAACCATGATCAACAATTATGCCAAGAATGATCTGCTTCCACCGCCGGTTAAGAAGAAGTATTCCAAAGATCATGTGCTTTTGCTGATCTTTATCTATTACTATAAGGGGATTTTGTCCATAAGCGATATTCAGGAACTTCTCAGGCCGATAAAGAATCAGTTTTTTTGTAATGGAGAACCATTCAACCTTTCCTCGGTCTATGAAGAAGTATTTGGTTTAGAGCGGGAACAGACGGCAGTGATGAAGACCGATCTTGAGGAAAAGTTCAGGACCGCTCAGAAGACATTTGCAGACGCACCGGAGGATTCCCAGGAGTTTTTGCGGATTTTTTCTTTTATCTGTATGCTGAGCTTTGATGTGTATGTGAAAACACTTTTGATTGAGAAGATAATAGATGGATTCGTGACAGGCAAGGACGGAAAAGAGCGCAAAAAGACTAAGGCACAGGATAAACGGGAAGAAGACCATTCAGGCATGGAGGATTAGATGGGACAGATAGGAACGATGTATGATTTGGCAGATAGAGGCTTCGATGTGAAGGAAGGCATCGCAATGTGCGCCGGGGATGAGGAACTTTATTTGGAAGTTCTGCAGGAAGCCATGGAGGAAGGGGAGGAGAAGATTCCCCTGCTCAGAAGTCTTTATGAAGAAAAGGATTATGAAAGATACTTGGTGGAGGTACACGGACTGAAAAATGCCATGCGCTCTATCGGAGCAAATCATCTCTCTGAGGCGGCCAAGGTGCAGGAATTTGCGACAAGAGAGCAGGATTATGACAAGAT
>CAJUFU010000058.1 GCA_910585555.1 uncultured Lachnospiraceae bacterium | reverse complement strand
TGCCATATTTGCTGATGAGGGTATCTCTGGAACGAACACAAAAAAGAGAAAAGAATTCAACCGCATGATTGCGTGTGCCAAAAACGGTGATTTCGATTTGATTATCACAAAAGAAATCTCCCGTTTTGCGAGAAATACCCTTGACAGCATATTCTACACCCGTGACCTCAAAAAGCACGGAGTGGGCGTTATCTTTCTAAACGATAACATCAACACCTTGGACGGCGATGCGGAGCTTCGCCTTGCCATTATGTCCTCTATCGCACAGGAGGAAAGCCGCAAGACTTCCGAGCGTGTGAAATGGGGACAGAAACGCCAGATGGAGCAAGGCGTTGTGTTCGGACGCAGTATGCTGGGATACGATGTAAAGGATGGGAAAATGACTATCAATGAAGAGGGAGCGAAAATCGTCCGTCTTATCTTCCAAAAATTTGTGGACGAGGGAAAAGGTACTCATGTGATTGCCCGTGAGCTTCGGGAGGAGGGCATAAATCCCATGCGTGTGAAAGAATGGAGCAATACCGTCATTTTACGAGTGATACGCAATGAAAAATACTGCGGCGACTTAGTGCAGAAGAAAACCTATACACCAGATTTCCTATCCCATGAAAAGAAATGCAACCGAGGGCAGGAGGAATTTGTCATTCTCAAAGACCATCACGAACCCATTATCTCCCGTGAGCTTTTCGAAAAAGCAAACCATATTTTAGATGCAAAATCACTTTCGCAGGAGGGGAGGGCAAAACACAGCAACCGCTATCCGTTCTCAGGAAAAATCAAATGCGGCAGATGCGGAGCAAGCTATGTTGCCCGATACAAAACACGAAAGGATGGAAGCCGGTATAAGGCATGGCGTTGTTTTGAGAGCGCAAAGCACGGAAGTCCTCACATCGACCAATCAGGGAACCAGGTGGGCTGCTCTGGAACGAGTATCCGCAATGAGGAAGCCATCCGCATTATGTATCTCGTCTGCAAACAGCTCACCATTGACCGTCAGAAAATAGCGGATAATTTGATGCAGACGATTCGCAAGGTGGTTTCACTGGATATGACTGGTGCAGATACGAATACTTTGAAAGACCAAATTGAAGCGGCACAGAAAAGACGTACGGATTTGATTGACCTTTACACAAGCGGCGATATTGACCGTGATGAATTTACGGATCTTAGGGCAAAATACGATGCTGAAATCGACAGCTTGAAGTCTATGGTGGAGAGTATGGATAAACAGCAGGCCGTAACTGCAAAGCAAAAGGAATTGATGGAGGACATTAAAAACGCCGTGGATGAGCTTATTAGCGGCATCGAATATGAGGATGAATTTTACACGCAGCTACTTGACAAAATGGTGATTAACGACAGAGAGAACATAGATGTATATTTGAATGAACTTCCCTTTAAATGGAGCTATACGGTTGCGGCACCAAAAAGCGTTAGCCTCTGAAAGGAACATTTCAGAGGCTTCAGTACCGATATCAGTCAGTATCCCAGCCACCTCTCTATAAGGTGCCGCATAGCGCTGTGAAAGATAGCGCATGGAAGCGCCCATCTCACCATCAGGTCCGCCGTACTGGCTGATGATAACTTGTGCGATATCGGCATTGGACTCTTTGATATTGACCGGAAACTCTAATCTTTTCTCATAATTCCACATTAATTACATCCTCCTTCCCAGGGCATGGGACTTAATGTCCACTGCCAGTCATTACAATCTGAGGTATCTACACAGGAGATGGTAAGAGGTGTATATTTGGCAGAGTATTCCTGTCTGGCTTGGTTCGCCATGCGGTTATAGTGTCGAAAATATTCCAGCGCGTTTCTGTCATGGGGATGGGTATCCAGATATAAAGACAATTCAGTGACGATAAAAGATAAGACGCCTACATCATGAAGGAGTTTTTCCTGTTCGTTTGCAAACTGCATATTCATCATTTACAGCATCTCCTTCCTGTAAATGGTTTATCAAGTTCCGGGAAGATGGTGCCGTCTTGGTAACCTTCTTCCAGATTCTCGCAGATTCCCTTAAAATGTTGCCAGGGAACGTAAGCCATGGCTAAGGGAAAATCATCGATATTTTCTTTGTACATATAATCTTTCATAATATCCTTTCCTGAGATTTATAAGTTCTTTTTAGTTATATAATATGATATAATGAGTCCTGCGTGTTTGCAGATTTTTAAGAGGACACAAAATATTCACATTTTGGTACGAATAGAGACACATTTTTCCAGTACATTTATATAGGTGTTTTTGTAATTGCTAAACTGTTCAAAGATGATTTGAGATTTGACAGATAGGAGGAAGATGGTTTGATACAGGTAGAGAATTTGGTCAGGCGGTATGGAGATCACATGGCGGTGGACCATCTGTCTTTCACGGTAGAAGCGGGAAAGATATATGGCTTTGTGGGGCCTAACGGGGCAGGTAAATCCACTACGATGAATGTGATGACGGGTTATATTGCGGCAAGCAGCGGGACGGTAGTAATTGATGGTCATGATGTTTTGAAAGAGCCGCTTGCAGCTAAGGCATGTATCGGTTATCTGCCGGAGGTGCCGCCCCTTTATACCGGCATGACGGTACGGGAATACCTTATGTTTGCGGCACAGTTAAAGAAGGTGCCGAAGAAGGAGAGAAGTGAGCATGTGGAGGAGATTATGGGAAAGACTGGCCTTTGTGATGTGGACAAACGGCTGATACGTAACCTCTCTAAAGGATATAAACAACGGGTGGGATTTGCACAGGCCTTGCTTCATGACCCCAAGGTGTTGATTTTAGACGAGCCCATGGCGGGTCTTGATCCGAAACAGATTATAGAAATGAGGGAGTTGATCAAGGGTCTTGCAGGAAGCCATACGGTCATCTTAAGTTCGCACATTCTATCGGAAATTAGTGCAGTGTGTGATCACATTCTCATTATTTCCAAGGGAAAGCTTGTAGCCGGCGGTTCGCCAAAGCAGCTGGAGGAAATGATGCAGGCAAAGACAGAGGTGGAGGTAACGGTGCTTGGAGAACAAGACCAGGCAGAGGCGGTGCTTTCACAGATGAAAGAGGTGGAGCGCTTCACGATACAACCGGGAGAGGAGACAGGAAGTATGGTACTCTCTTTGACGGCAGTGGAGAATGCGGATATCAGAAAGGAACTGTCCGTGGCGCTTTCCGGTGCAGGTCTGCCGATCTTGTCCATGAACCGGTCGGAGAAGTCACTTGAGGATATTTTCCTGGAACTGACGGGAGTGGAAGAAGCGGCGGAAGAAGCAGAAGAGTTGGAAGAGGAGGTGACAGAGGATGACAGCGATTTATAAAAGAGAGTTAAGAGCTTTTTTTACATCTGTGATGGGATGGTTGTTTGTGGCGGTCAATTTCTTTGTCATGAGTATTCATATCGTAGTTTATAATTTCATGATGGGATATCCCACCATCTCTTATGTATTGCAGTATGTAGTGTTCCTATTCAATATGACGATTCCCATCTTGACTATGCGCAGTCTTTCCGATGAACGAAGGAATAAGACTGACCAATTGATTCTGACTGCGCCTGTGTCGGTGGGTAAGATTGTGCTTGGTAAATATCTGGCGATGGTAACGGTGATTGCGGTTCCCATAGCATATGCGGGCCTTGTACCGCTTTTTCTCATGCAGGCGGGAGAGTTTCAGACAGGGGTTTCCTATGCATCTTTGCTGGGATTCTTTCTATATGGCTGTCTTATGCTGGCAGTGGGACTTTTTCTGTCCTCTTTGACGGAGAGTGTGGTGATTGCCGCGGTGCTGTCTTTTGGGGCCATGTTTTTAGGCTATATTATGGGCGGTATCTGTAATATCATATCGGATTTTGGAACCACAGGTTTTGCCAAAGGGGTGGCCGGTGTGCTGTCTTGTTTTGATATGGTGAGCCGTTTCGATATCCTTTCCAGTGGATATTTTGAGATTGAGGCAGTGGTTTATTATCTGACTGCCATAGGGTTGGCGCTTTTTTGTACGGCGCAGTCCATCCAGAAGCGAAGATACAGTGTTTCCGGCAAAGGAATCAGACTGGGCGCTTATAGTGTGACAGGCATTCTTGTCATGACAGGACTTACGGTGGCAGTCAATGTTTTGCTGAATTATGTGCCGGAGCGGTATACCTCTTTTGATGTGACAAGCAATGATCTTTACACGCTGACAGAAGAAACGAAGGAATTTATACAGGGACTTCAGTCGGACGTGACGATTTATGTTCTGGCAGGTGAGACTGGCAAGAATGAAGATTTGGATAAAACACTTATGCGGATGGCCGAGTTGTCAGGCCATGTGAGTGTGGAGTATGTTGATCCTATGGTCAATCCAAAATTTTATTATAATTATACGGACACGGAACCGACAGGCAATAGTCTGATTGTGGTGTGCGGTGATCGAAGTACGGTGGTGGATTACAACAATATTTATACGTATGAGATGAATTATAATACTTATAATTATGAGACCACGGGCTATGATGGAGAGGGGCAGTTAGTCTCTGCGATAACCTATGTCACCACAGAAGATATGCCCAAATTTTACCTTGTGACAGGGCATGGAGAGCTGGCGTTTGAGGAGAGCTTCTTGAGCGCCATCAAGAAAGAAAATGTGGCCTATGAGGAACTGGCGCTGTATGCGGCGGATGAAATTCCGGAAGATGCCCAGGGGATTATCATCAATGCGCCTACAAGTGATTTCTCCGCCGATGATGCAGATAAGGTCATTGCCTATCTGGAAAAAGGCGGCAACGCGCTTTTGGTGCCAACGGTTGTGGACGTGGAAATGACGAATTTTGAGAGGATTCTTGCCTATTATGGTGTGTCTGTGGTAGACGGTGTGATTGTGGAGGGTGACAGGAATCATTATTACCAGAACCCTTACTATCTCTTTCCGGTGATTGAGAGCGATTCTGTCACACAGCAGGTGATTGAGGGTGCCATATTTTCACCATTTTCCAGAGGTTTATCTTATGACGATATGGCAGATGGAATTTATTATACACCGTTACTTACCACCACGGAAAGTTCTTTTAGTAAGAATGGCGCGGCAGGCGGAGAAGATTTCAGCAGACAGGAGGGGGATATTGACGGGCCCTTCGCGGTCAGTCTGAAAGCTGAAAAAGAGACGGCGGCGGGGGAACTTTCTGAGGCATTTTTCGTGGCCAGTGAGAGTCTGTTTACGGAAACGGCGGATGACATGGCGCCCGGTAATAATGAGAAGCTGTTTTGTGCTATGATTAGTTCCCTGGCAGATCATGAGAGTGTTGTGGGGATTCCGGCCAAGAGTTTTTCCATGAGTCCACTGGTATTTTCTGCCCAGACAGTTCTGGTGGTTTCCATTGTGTGTAACATTGTTGTGCCGCTTATGCTGCTTGTGATTGGTATCGTAATCTGGGCCCGCAGAAGGAAGCGCTAGATTTTCTGTCAAGGGAGCTGTTGACTTCCGCCTTACTTTGTGCAAAAATAATCATGTAAAAAGGGAAAGCACATTAAAAGTTTGTGAAAATATTAACAACCTTTGGGGCGGAGGGATAACATGAGAGGAATTGATACGCAGGTTCGGAAGAACAGAAGACGTATTTTTAAGGAAGTAGCCAATCTGGCTTATCATTCAGATAATTTGAAAGATGATATTGAAGCGCTTCCCTATAAGATTGTGGACTATGATGAGTCGGAGTATGAGAGCATCTACAGGGAGCGGGCCATTGTGAGGGAACGGATTCGTCTGGCTATGGGGTTATCTCTGCGGCCGGAGAATCAGCCGGTGCATCTGACCCAGGGGCTTGAGGAGAGTAATATTTCTGAGAAATATTATGAGCCGCCGCTGATGCAGGTAATTCCTTCTGCGTGCAATGCCTGTCCCGAAAATATGTATTATGTGACAGATCATTGTATGGGCTGTGTGGCACATCCTTGTCGTGAGGTTTGTCCGAGAGGGGCTATTTCCATGAAGAATGGAAAGTCCGTGATCGATCAGGAAAAATGTATCAGATGTGGTAAATGTAAAGCAATCTGTCCTTATGATGCCATATCCCATCAGGTAAGACCCTGTGCGGGGGCCTGTGGTGTCAATGCCATTAAAAATGATGCCAAGGGACGCGCGGTGATTGACAATGATTTATGTGTGTCCTGTGGACAATGCATGGTGAATTGTCCTTTTGGCGCGATTGCGGATAAATCCCAGATTTTCCAGCTGATTCGGGCTATGCAGGACGGCGGTAAGATTATTGCCCAGGTAGCGCCTGCTTTTGCCGGGCAGTTCGGGCCGGATGTGACACCAGATATGTTGAAGACAGCCTTAAAGGATTTGGGCTTCTATGATGTCTATGAAACGGCCATTGGTGCGGATATGGGCGCCATCGTGGAGGCGGAGCATTATGCGAAAGAAGTAGCTACAGGCAATCTGCCTTTCAGCCTCACTTCGTGCTGTCCTTCCTGGTCTGTGCTTGCCAAGAAGTTCTTCCCGGAGACCATTGATAAGATTTCCAATGCGCTGACGCCCATGGTGGCTACTGCCAGGGTAATCAAGGAAGAGCATCCGGATGCAAAAGTGGTGTTTATCGGCCCCTGCGCTTCCAAGAAACTGGAAGCATCCAGAAGGACCATACGTTCCGATGTGGATTTTGTCATTACCTTTGAGGAGCTGGCGGGTATTTTCGAGGCCAAAGGAATCTTCTTAAAGGAGATAGAAGCTTTAGATGAGATGAAGGGTGCCACCGGTGCAGGACGAGGCTACGGCGTGGCAGGCGGTGTGGCAAGCGCCATTGAGGAGTGCGTGAGAGAGTATTATCCCGATGTGGAAGTTCATATTGAACATGCGGAAAGTCTCTCAGAGTGTAAGAAGATGTTGATGTTAGCCAAGGCCGGTAAGAAGAACGGCTGTTTGATAGAGGGTATGGCCTGTCCCGGCGGTTGTGTGGCCGGAGCGGGAACGAATATTGCGGTGCCTGCGGCAGCCAAGGCTGTGAACGCCTTTAAGGCGGCAGCGCCCAAGAAGATACCGGAACAACAATAGACAGAAGGGATATATTTTAGGATGGAGAAAATAAGAACGCGGTATGCGCCAAGTCCCACCGGAAGAATGCATGTGGGCAACCTGCGGACGGCGCTGTACGCTTATTTGATTGCAAAACATGAGGGCGGAGACTTTATCCTCCGGATTGAGGACACTGACCAGGAGCGTTATGTGGAGGGGGCAGTGGACATCATCTACCGCACCCTGCAGCATACGGGTCTGCTACATGATGAAGGGCCTGATAAAGACGGCGGTGTGGGGCCTTATGTACAGAGCGAGAGACAGAAACAGGGTATTTATCTTAAGTATGCGAAGGAACTGGTGGAGAAGGGAGAAGCCTATTACTGCTTCTGTGATAAGGAACGGCTGGCTTCGCTGACACAGACTGTGGCAGGGAAGGAAATCAATATTTATGACAAGCACTGCCTGCACCTTACGAAAGAAGAGGTGGAAGCGAACCTGGCGGCCGGAAAGCCTTATGTGATCAGACAGAATAATCCCACAGAAGGCACCACCACTTTTCATGATGATATTTATGGAGATATCACGGTGGATAACGCAGAATTGGACGATATGATTCTGATTAAGTCCGACGGGTATCCCACCTATAATTTTGCCAATGTGGTGGACGACCATCTGATGGGCATTACCCATGTGGTAAGAGGCAACGAGTATCTTTCCTCTTCGCCGAAGTATAACCGTCTTTATGACGCTTTTGGCTGGAAAGTACCGGAATACGTGCACTGTCCGCTGATTACGGACGAGGAGCATCAAAAGCTCTCCAAACGTTGTGGGCACTCCTCCTATGAGGATTTGATCGAGCAGGGATTTCTTTCAGAGGCAATCGTTAACTTTGTAGCCCTTCTGGGATGGAGTCCGGAAGATAATCGTGAGATTTTTACCCTGGAGGAGCTGGTGGGTAAATTTGATTACCATCATCTGTCTAAGTCTCCGGCTGTATTTGATTATACTAAGTTAAAATGGATGAACGGCGAGTATATGAAAGCCATGGACTTTGAGGTCTTTTATGAGATGGTTGAGCCTTATCTGAAAGAAGCGGTCACCAAAGACTTAGATTTCAAGAAGATTGCAGCAATGGTCAAGACCAGGATTGAGATTTTCCCGGATATCAAAGAACATGTGGATTTCTTTGATGAACTGCCGGAGTATGATGTGGCTATGTACACCCACAAGAAGATGAAGACCAACGCAGAAACTTCTCTGGAAGTCTTAAAAGAAGTGCTCCCTCTTTTGGAAAAACAGGAAGATTACAGTAACGATGCTCTTTATGCAGTGCTTTCTTCTTATGTGGAGCAAAAAGGATGTAAGAACGGTTATGTGATGTGGCCCGTGAGGACCGCCGTGTCCGGTAAGCAGATGACGCCGGGCGGTGCGACGGAACTGATGGAGATTTTGGGAAAGGAAGAGTCTCTTGCGAGAATCCGCAAGGGTATCGAGAAACTGACGAGTACCTTTGACAGTATGCACACCTGACCAGGAGAAAGCGATTAACCACACTGCCGGTCCGGCGCAGATTTTAGCCGGGCCAGGCAGTGGCAAGACTTTTGTCATTGTAAACCGTATCCGACATCTTATGTTACAGGAAGGAATTAATCCGGCCCACATCCTGGTGATTACCTTCACAAAAGCTGCCGCCCTGGAAATGCAGCAGCGATTCTTCAAACACATGGAAGGCGAGAGGCCGCCAGTCTGGTTCGGCACCTTTCATGCGATATTCTATCATATTCTGAGGCAATCAGCGCAGTATCGCGGCTATACCATTATTACCGAAGCTGAGAGAAGGAAGTTGATCAGACAGATCATACATATGCACAGACAATTTGTCTACCTGCAGGAAGAAGACATAGAGGAAATTTTATTAAGTATCAGCAGTTATAAGAATGTCATGGAAGGAAACAGCCTGCAGTTTCAAAAGATGACACCGGAAGACTTTGATGTTCTTGTCACAGAATATCAGAGTTACCTTCGGGAATTTGGACAGTTTGATTTTGACGATCTGGCACAGGAATGTCTTAAGATGCTGCGGGAAGATAGAAATTGCCTATTAAAGTGGCAGACGCAGTTTCGCTTTATCCTGGTGGATGAATTTCAGGATATCTCACCGATACAGTACGAGATCGTGAAGCTTCTTGCGGCGCCGGAGGAGCATCTCTTCATCGTGGGAGACGACGACCAGTCCATTTATGGATTCCGGGGTGCCAGTCCGGAAAGTATGCGGCAGTTTCTGACGGATTATCCCCAGGCAGTACAGATTCCGCTTACTGTGAATTTCAGGTGTCATGAAGAGATTACGGCGGCCGCCGGGCGTGTTATTGCAGAGAATAAAAAGCGGCTTCCCAAAGATATCCGGGCTGCACACCAAAGAGGGGAGGGCGTGGAACTGTGCAGCTGTTCCAACGAAGAAGAGCTGCAGAAAGTACTGGCAGAAAGGCTTCTGCAGGAACAGAGAGAGGGAACTCTTACAGGTTGTGCCATGATCTGCCGGACAAATTTTGCCTGCGGTTTGTGGGCACAGGTGCTCCATAGCGCAGGAATTCCCTATGTGATGAAAGAGAAGAGAAAAAACCGCTTTGCCCATTTTGTCATACAGGACATCAGAGCTTATCTGGCGTTAGGGCAGGGAGAATTCTTAAGAAGGCATTTCCTGCGCATTATGAACAGGCCGCTTCGCTATCTGAGGCGGGACAGTCTGCTAAACGAGCAGCTAGATAAGGAAGCGATGCTTCGATGGTATCGCCATATGCCCGATATACAGAAAGCATTGACAAGGCTCTTTGAGGATTTGGATTCTCTGCACAGCAGAAGATTACATTTACAGATTCATTATATCCGCAAGGTAATCGGTTACGAGGACTTCCTGCGGGAAAAGTATGGAACGAAACGGTCGGGAGAGCTGATACGTATCGCGGAGGAGTTTGAGACGTTTTCCAGACAATTTGTAACAATAGAAGAGATGAATGCGTATATAGACCATTACACGGAGATACTGCAGGAACCGGCGGAAAAGAAGGAGGGGATATTTTTGATGACCATGCATGGCTCAAAGGGACTGGAATTCGATACGGTATATCTGCCGGACTGTAATGAGGGACAGATTCCTTCGGACAAGTCTGTGACAGAGGAAGAATTGGAGGAAGAGAGAAGGATGTTTTATGTGGCCATGACCAGGGCCAGACAGAAGCTGTGTCTATTTACATATAAAGGAAAAACCGGAAAAGACGGTCCTTCCCGGTTCCTGAAAGCTTTATATGATCGGACCGATTAGTCCACCAGTTCATCGAATTCTGCGTTGTCCAGATATTCGTCAAAAGCGTCTGCTACGGCCTCATATTCTGCATCATCTTCGATATAGCCAAGCTCCGGTTCCTCATTGGGGTCATCAGGATTTTCATGGTAATGATAGAACCAGACTTCTCCGTCCGTATTTTCCCCATCTTCGCCAAGCGGCAAAAGAGCGATATAGTCCTTACCTGCAACCGTAAGAATCGTGACTACGGCGCAGGTGACTTGGGTGCCGTCCTCTAAATCCAGTTCCACGGTCATTTCTTCTGTGTCAAAACCTTCTTCGATGTTTTCTTTATTCTTTTTGCCCATACAAACGCCTCCTCGGTGTGATTATTGACTCTATTCTACAGAAAATGGAAAGAAGATGCAATCAATAAATAAATTTGTCTACAGTATTTGCAATTTATATGGTAATATAAAGTAAATGGCATCAGAAATTTTGACATAAACAAGTAGTGGAGGATTTCATGCGAAAAACATTCCAGGTGGGGAGAACACAGGTATATCCGCTGGGCGCATCCTTTCAGGAGGAAGGCTTGCGCGTTGCAGCTGTGTGTGACCGGAAAAAGAAAGACGGTTCACGCTGTGAGGCGGGGGTAATTTTATATGATAGAAAACATACAAGAGGAATAAAAGTTCCTTTTCCGGAGGAATACAGAGTAGGCGCAGTCTGTTCCATGCTGATTCTTGGTTATCATGATCAGGATGGACATTATCTCCTGTATCAGGGAGAAGAGATTTATCAGGATCCCTATTGTAAAGGGGTGGAGAACCTGTATCGATACGGTGCGGTCAAAAAGACCATGCCCCGTTGTAAGGCGGGAGTCCCCCGTTTCGACTGGCAGGCGGATGCCCCGCTTAAGATTCCCTATGAGGATCTCATTTTATACGCCCTGCATGTACGGGGCTTTACGAAACATATGTCTTCTGAGGTAAAACATAAGGGGACTTATAAGGGGATTGTGGAGAAGCTTCCTTACCTGCGGGAGCTTGGTATTAATATGGTGCTTCTTATGCCGTCCTACGAATTTGATGAGGTGATGCCGGACCATACGTTACAGACCATGGAGGAGGCAGTTTTATCCTATAAACAAAAGCTTGCGGACAACACCGATGAAAAGGGAGACCGGAAACCGAGGCTCAACTATTGGGGATATCAAAAGGGGCTTTACTATATACCAAAGGCCGCTTATGCATCTGGCGATTGTGCGATTACGGAATATAAGGATATGGTCAAGACTCTTCATGAGAACGGTATTGCTGTGGCCATGCAGTTTTATTTTCCACCGGAAGTATCACCGGTGGAGATTCTGGATATCTTAAGACATTGGGTATTGGAGTATCATATCGACGGGTTTCATGTGATGGGTGAACAGATTCCCATGGAACTGCTTGCAGGTGAACCGCTGTTTGCAGATACGGTGCTTTTGACGGACAGGCAGTATCAGAAAGGGCAGGAGAGGGGACGCAGCAGCCTGGGTTTCATGAATGACAGTTTTCTCTACGATATGCGCCGTTTCTTGAAAGGGGACGACAATCTGATGGATTCCTTCCTCTATCACGTGCGGGAAAACCGTCTGGAGATGGGAACTGTGAACTATATAGCCAAATGGGACGGTTTCAGACTTCTTGACATGGTCTCTTATGACCGCAAGCACAATGAAGAGAATGGAGAAGATAATAATGACGGGACAGATTATAACTGCAGCTGGAACTGCGGTGTAGAAGGCAGGAGTCAGAAGAAAAGCATTGTGGAGCTGCGTACCAGGCAGATGAAAAATGCCATGACGCTGCTCTTGCTGTCCCAAGGAACACCACTCATATACAGCGGTGATGAATTTGCCAATACCCAGGGCGGCAATAACAATCCTTACTGTCAGGATAATGCTACGGCCTGGGTGAAATGGCATCTTACCCAGGGAGGCAGAGAGCTTTTGGAGTATACCAAGATGCTGCTTGCCATACGCAGGGCACATCCCATACTGCACAGTCAGCTGCCTCTTAGAGGAACGGATTCCCGCTCATGC
The DNA here is from genome assembly GCA_910585555.1 of uncultured Lachnospiraceae bacterium. Lineage (GTDB taxonomy): Bacteria > Bacillota > Clostridia > Lachnospirales > Lachnospiraceae > UBA3282. The sequence continues at coordinate 7,465 of CAJUFU010000058.1, read as the reverse complement.
GGTTATCCGGATATTTCCTTCCATGGACAGGAGGCCTGGCGGCCGGATACCAGTCCTGCAAGCCGTACAATCGGGATTATGTACTGTGGCTATTATGGGCAAAAGGATGGAGCCCTTGACGACAGTTTCTTTTATATTGCGGTGAATATGCACTGGGCGCCACAGTCTCTTGGACTGCCCAAGCTTCCCAAAGGATTGGCTTGGTCCTGTCTTTCCACTACCTCGAAAAAGACAGCGGAGATTGCGGTGAAGGAGGCGGCCCAGGAAATCTGTGTACCGCCGCGGACAATCGCCATTTATACGTCGGTGACAGCATCGGTGGAAACGGATAAGGAGCCGTCGAAAGAAAAGCCGGCCAAAAGCCGGGGCAGTCAGGCGCGGGTGGGAAGAGAGAAGAAAAATACCGCGGGTAATGAACCTATAGGAAATTAAGGATGGATATTTATGAATAAGGCGTGGAAACACTTTCAGACAATCACATATCATAAATGGCTGGTTTTGCAGGGATGTTTCAAGGTAGGGCTCTACCGGCAGGGACTTCTGCATGACCTTTCCAAATACAGCCCGACGGAGTTTATTGTGGGGGCCAGATACTGGCAGGGGGATAGAAGCCCCAATAATGCGGAGAGAGAAAAGATTGGTTATTCCTCCGCCTGGCTGCACCACAAAGGACGCAATAAGCATCACTATGAATACTGGATAGATTACAGCACCCGTGATATTGCAGGAGGCATGGCGCCTGCGCCGATGCCCGTGCGTTATGTGGTGGAAATGTTTATGGACAGGGTAGCCGCCTGTAAAGTGTATCATAAAGAGGCCTATAAGGACCAGGATCCTTTGGCCTATTATAGTTCGGCCAAGACACCGCCGCCGCTGCACCCGAAGACCAAAAGGATGCTGGAGTTTTTACTGCATATGCTGGCGGAGCAGGGAGAGGAGAAAACCTTCCGTTATATCCGGACAAGGATGCTCAGAAGACAGAAAGGAAACAAAACAGCATAGAGAACAATAAGGACAACAGGACAAGTGGCGTCTCCTTTTAGACTGCATAGGATATGATATGAGTAAAAAAGGAGATGAGGCATTATGAATTGTTGTTGGATCCTTCTGTTGTTATTATTCTGCGGACAGAACGGAAATGGAATCTGCGGCCAGCAAGATGGGGGATGCGGTTGTGAAGTAGACCCGCCGAAACCGCCCTGCCGGAACAGAGAGCCGGAGCCATGTCCGTGTGATGAACCAAGATTTGAGCCACGTTTCGAGTCGAGACCGTATAGCGGCAACGGCGCTACTTGTGGCTGTGAAGAGAAGTAATTACGCGCCCTTTCTTTTCGGTTGACGAAAGGAAAGGGCGATGATAAACTGATTTTTGGTACAAGTATAAGTGAGGAGGCAATGAAAAATGATAGATGGAAATAAAGTATTATTCAGCGGAATGCAGGCTACGGGCAATCTGACGCTGGGCAATTATCTGGGAGCGCTGAAGAACTGGGTTACCCTCTGTGATGAATACCAGTGTTTTTATTCTGTGGTAGATCTGCACTCCATCACAATCAGACAGGACCCGGCAGAGCTTAGAAGACGCGCCAGGAATCTTTTGACACTCTATATTGCGGCGGGAATCGACCCGGAGAAGAACTGCCTTTATTACCAGTCCCATGTGTCTGGACATGCAGAGCTTTCCTGGATTCTAAACTGCTTTACTTATATGGGGGAATTAAACCGCATGACACAGTTTAAAGATAAGGCGGCAAAACATGCGGACAATATCAACGCAGGGCTATTTACATATCCCGTGCTGATGGCGGCGGATATTCTGCTCTACCAGGCGGACGTAGTGCCGGTGGGCAAGGATCAGTTACAGCATTTAGAAATCACCAGGGATATTGCGCAGCGTTTTAATGCCATTTATGGAGATGTCTTTACGATTCCGGAACCTTACGTGGGCAAAACCGGCGCCAGCATTAAGAGCCTGCAAAACCCGGAGAAAAAGATGTCCAAGTCGGACGAAAATCCCAATGCCAGCATTTATCTGATGGATGACCCGGACACGATCATCCGCAAGTTTAAGCGGGCTGTCACAGATTCGGAGGCACAGGTGCGTTACAGAGATGAGCAGCCGGGCATCCATAATCTGATCGATATTTACTGTGTCTGCACAGGCAAGACACCGGAGGAGACAGAGCGGGAATTCGACGGCAAAGGATACGGCGACTTTAAGATGGCGGTGGGAGAAGCCGTGGTGAGTGTCCTAAAACCTCTGCAGGATAAATATGAGGACCTTGGCAGGAACAAAGATTATATTGATAAGATCATTAAGGAAAATGGAGAGAAGGCCAACTACTATGCCACAAAGACCCTGCGCAAGGTACAAAAAAAAGTAGGATTCCCGGAAAGAGTCCGCTAAGACGCGTTTCCTTTATGGTATAGGAAACTTCTCGGTTACATCCGAGGCTGCGAAGCAGTCCTCGTAATCGAGCTTTGCTCGATTTTTATCCTTGGAAAACATCCGCAAAATAACCGGCGGCAGAGATAGGCTCCCCGCCATTTATGAGATGTGCGGTATCTCCCATGACCTGTGCCCGGAAATACGCATTGCCGTTCATCCGTTCTTCTGAGGCGAGAACGGTGATGGAAGTGGGCGCTAGGTAAAGACCGTGCAGTAAGACAGCCGGAGAGACGCCTAACAGGTGGCTCATCATCATACAGGTAACACCCAGATGACAGAAGATGACGATAGTATCCTGCTTGCTTCTGGCAGCATCACAGGCGATGGTTTCTTTGGGGGCGGTGACATAGTAATTTTTGTGCCGTCTGTAGCCATAAGAAGCAAGCAGATTGTCTAATCCTTCACAAACCTCTTCATAAGCCGGCAGAAGTTCCGGGTTAGAATGGTAAATTTCGGCCTCTTTCCAACCATCTTTGTCATACATCTGTGGAATCTGTGTCCAGTATTCTGGCATGAAATCCCAGGGCACGCCGTGCCTTTTGGTCACTGGGTCGTCAATAAAATAGGAAAACTCTTTAAGCCATTCATAGGTGATGGCTTCCCTTCCTGTTTTTTCTAGGGAATAAGAGGCAGTCTTTTTAGCCCGGCCCAGGGGCGAACAATAAAACTGGGTGACATTGTCCCATTTTACTACCCGCTCTGAGAGCAGTTTTGCTTCCCGGATTCCTTTTTCGGTCAGTGTATCATTCTGATAATCGGGGTCGCCGTGTCTGATAAAGATAATTCTCATGTGTAAATCCAACCTTTCCAGCTATTTGTTTATTATTTTTAGTAAATTTTTATTAGTTTTTCTTGCAGTCATGATATATAATAACATAGATGCCTTGCAGAGGAAAGCAGGGAATTTTATAGATTGTCTAAGGAGCCGTAAAGGAGGAAATCATGTTTGGACAAAATAAAAAGATGAAAGAGCAGGGTCCGGGTAAAGTGCGGATGGGGAAATGGCTGACCAGCGCCAAGATTGTGGCGGCGGTTATGGTGTTATTTGTTTTGGCGGGTAACGCCTATTATTCCATCCAGGAGGAGGAACAGGCAGTCGTAACTACGTTTGGGTTTCCAAAGGCTGTCACAACGCCGGGACTTCACTTTAAAATACCATTTATACAGACGGTCACAAAAGTAAATACCACGATTCAGGGCTTTACAATCGGTTACCAGCAGGATATGGGAGAGGATATGGAAGATGCCCTGATGATTACATCAGATTATAATTTTATCTATGTGGACTTCTATGCCGAATATCGGGTGACGGATCCGGTGAAAGCATTATATGCTTCGGAAAACCCGGAACTGATTTTAAAAAATATAGCCCAGAACTGCATCAGGACTACCATCGGTTCCTACAGCGTGGACAGTGTGCTGACTACCGGAAAGAATGAGATTCAGTCCAATATCAAGCAGATGATTTTAGATAAACTGGATGACTATGATATTGGTATTCAGTTGGTCAATATCACGATTCAGGATGCCACACCACCCACCACAGAGGTAGAAAACGCCTTCAAAGAAGTGGAGACGGCCAAACAGGGAAAAGAGACGGCCTTAAACAATGCCAATAAATACCGCAATGAGCAGATACCGGGAGCGGAGGCAGAATCTGATAAGATTTTACAGGATGCGGAAGCAACTAAGCAGCAGCGCATCAATGAGGCTAACGGTCAGGTGGCAAGATTTAATGCCATGTATGAGGAATATGCCAAGTACCCGGAGGTGACGAAAAAACGTATGTTCTATGAGGCGGTGGAGGATATTCTGCCGGAAATCAAAGTAGTCATTGAGAGTGCGGATGGGAATACCAGTACAATACTTCCCTTAGACAGTTTTGTCACAGAGAATTCTTCATCTATCAATGATACGGTTGATCATGGAACTACAGAGAGTGATACAGAAGGGGAGGCGGAATAAGCATGGCAGAATATACACAGAACAACAATGATAATGTGGAATATTTTCATTCTGACGGCACGAAGAAGAAAAACAAAAAAGAGAAGAAGAAAAACTCCAAATCCGGTTTGGCAGTGGGCGCCCTTGCGTTACTGGCGGTATTTCTTCTGCTTAACAGTATGATTGTGACCAAACAAAATCAGTTTAAGCTGGTGAGACAGTTTGGACGTGTGGACAGGGTGGTGACGGCACCGGGGCTTAGTTTTAAGATACCTTTTGTGGAGTCCGTGGATACGGTGCCAAAGGAGCTTTTGATTTATGACCTGCCGGCATCGGATGTGATCACTTCGGATAAAAAGACTATGATTGTGGACAGTTATGTCCTCTGGCATGTGATAGACCCTTTGAAATTTGCCCAGACCCTGAGCTGTTCTGTGAGCAATGCGGAGGGACGTATTGACGCCATTGTCTACAATGCGGCCAAGAACACTATCTCCAATATGAAACAGGATGAAGTCATCAGAAGCCGGGACGGCAAGATGACAATCACTGTGGCGGAAGTGGAGAATGACGTTGTGGGCAATGATTTGAACCTTTCCCAGGAAGAGGAAGTGATTGAGATTACATCCCTGACAGAAGAAATCATGGGCCAGATCAATCATGTGGAGGAACAATATGGTATAGAAATCGTGGCGGTGGAAGTCAAAAAGTTAGACCTGCCGGATGATAACAAGCAGGCTGTCTATACCCGTATGATTTCAGAGCGCGGCAATATTGCGGCACAGTATACAGCAGAAGGTAAGTCCGAAGCGAAGAAAATAGAAAATACCACGGACAAAGAAGTTTCCATCATGCTTTCCGATGCCAAAGCAAAAGCGGAAGCCACCATTGCAGAAGGAGAAGCCGAGTATATGCGGATATTGTCTGATGCCTATTCGGATCCGGAGAAGACGGATTTCTATTCCTTTGTGCGTGCGCTGGATGCATTGAAGGAGAGTATGGTTGGGGATAACAAGACGGTGATTTTATCGGATGACTCGCCGATTGCGCAGATTTTTAACGGAAGATATTAGTGAGTCACAGCAGAGCTGTGACATGGAGGTTAGAGTGATATGAATATTGACAGTTTCTTTGAAACATTAGATTCTTATTTTGAAAAAAACGAGATTGACAAGATAGATTCTTTCTTGGAAGCTTCACTGGCACAGGCCAAAGAAGAGGAGGATTATGCGGCCTATATTTCCATCTGTAATGAGATGATCGGATTTTACCGCAGCACGTCGGCATTTCAGAAGGCCTACACGGCGGCGGAGGATGTGCTTCTCTTGATGGAAGAATTAAAATTAGAGCATACGGAACATTTTGCAACCACGCTCTTGAATGCGGCTACCGCCTATCGGGCGGCCGGGGATTATGCCCAGGCTTTGCGGCTGTACAGACAGGCCCTTCAAATTTATGAAGGCATCATACCGCCAGAGGATTATCGGTATGCCGGACTCTATAATAATATGAGTATCCTCTTAGAGAAGATGGAAGAAAACGAAGAGGCCATTGCCTGTGCCAAGAAAGCCCTTGCTATTATGGAAACAATAGAGGGCGGGGAGATACAGACTGCAGTGAGCCTCACCAATCTGGCGCTTGTGTACTTTAAGGTGTCAGAGCCGGGACAAGCCAGAGAGCTTTTGGAGCGTGCGCTGGCTATCTTTGAGAAAGATGGAGAAGGATCCGATGAACACTATAGCGGTGCGCTGGCAGGCATGGGAGAAGCCTGCTTTCGGATGGAAGAGTATGATAAAGCGCTGGAATACTATGAACGGGCGCTGGAAAAAGTGAAACTTCACTATGGAGAGAATGTAAGTTACGGTGTTCTTTGCGAGAATTGTGCGGCTGTCTGTGAGAGGATGGGTAATGTCCAGGAGCAGAAAAGATATTTGGATAAGGCCAGAGAAGTGATGGAGAAGAACCGCAGATGAAAGGGTTGGAAGTAGCTGAAAAATATTACCAAGCCTACGGCAGGAAAATGCTGGAGGAACAATTTGCATCTATTAAGGGGCAGACGGCGGTCGGCCTTGCAGGATATGGCTCTGAGTGCTTTGGATTTGACGATGACATCTCCAGGGACCATGATTATGGTCCTTCTTTCTGCATCTGGCTGCCAGAGGAAGTTTATAGAGAGTATGGGCCTAAGATGCAGGCGGCTTATGATGCGCTTCCCAAAGACTTCATGGGATTTGCCGGACGAATAGAAGAAGAACAAGGAAAAGGACGGGTAGGGGTTTTGTGCCTGGAATCCTTTTACAAAGAGATAATCGGCCGGGCTGCAGTGCCGCAGACAGATGTAGAATGGCTTGCTATCCCGGAGGAAATGTTAGCCACAGCAGTAAACGGCAAAGTCTTTGCAGATCATCTTATGCAGTTTAGCCATATCAGAGAAGGACTTATGCAATATTATCCCCATGGCGTGTGGATTAGAAAGCTTGCGGACAGTATGGCAAAGGCGGCCCAGGCCGGACAGTATAACTATGCCCGTGCCATGAAAAGAGGAGAACGCATTGCGGCAGAATTGGCGCTTACAGAATTTGTCAAGGAAAGTATGCACCTAGTCTATCTTCTAAACAAAACCTATGCTCCCTTCTATAAATGGATGCATCGGGGAATGCAGGGCCTTTTGGTCTGCTCAGAGATCGGAGATATGCTGAACCTGCTTTATCAGATACCGGACCCGGCGGCAGCTTGGGAAGGAGTGACTGCCGCAGACTATGTGTATAACCTGAACACCAATGACGGAAGAGTCCTGATTATTGAGGCGGTCTGCAATATTTTGGTGCAGGAGTTGAATGCGCAGGGCTTGTCTGATCTGCAGGATAATTTTTTGCAGAATCATATTGGGGCGGTGCTTGGAAAACTGCAGGGATAGTAATACATGCAAATAATGACATACCAGGACAAAATACTTGCATAAATCTGTGGATATAGTAAAATAATGCTGTGTATTTTTAAAGATAACTGGTGGCTATGCGGTTAGATCGGAAGAGCACACGTCTGAACTCCAGTCACCGCTCATTATCTCGT